>JBBPZZ010000106.1:0-44142 GCA_038198445.1 Rubrobacterales bacterium | reverse complement strand
TTGACGCTGGAGCTAACGCTAGAAGTAGCGGTGGCAGGACTCGAACCTGCGACACGCGGATTATGATTCCGCTGCTCTAACCGACTGAGCTACACCGCCATCTCTGTGTCGTGGACAGGAGTGTTGCTTCCCGTCCCAGAGCCCCCGAGCGGACTTGAACCGCTGACCCCCTCCTTACCATGGAGGTGCTCTACCACTGAGCTACAGGGGCGTATTCGGTTATGGGGGCGGGAGGATTCGAACCTCCGTAGGCGAAGCCGGCAGATTTACAGTCTGCTCCCTTTGGCCGCTCGGGCACACCCCCGGCCACGCCCGAGGCTTGCCCCGAAACGCTCGGATATGGTAGCAAACGCCACCGACTTTTCAACAGAGCCCGGGAAGGGACTTGAACCCCCGACCGGCCGCTTACAAGGCGGCTGCTCTACCGCTGAGCTACCCGGGCCTTCGTAGCTGTCTGCCTGTATGAGATCAGCCCTCGACGCCAAAGTATATCTTAGCGTCCCTCCGCCCGGCGGCGCACCTCTTCGAGCGCTCGCAGCGTTTCGGGTGAGAGACGGTCAGCGAACCGGGTCCGCCGCGGCTTCGTTGGCGCGCTGGTCATAACAGGCAACTCATCCAGCAGGTCTTCGAACTCGCGCGGCGTGGCGCGGGCGGAGCCTCGGGCGAGGGCCGTGCGCTGGAGGGCGAAGTCCGCCGTATAGACGACTTCGGGGCCTTCGAGCGTACCGAGGAGGCGTTCGATCAGGTCGTCCGCGGACTCTCCGGCCCCGGTGTAGATCACACGCACCGCGCCTCCTGCCCGCGACTCGTCACGACGCGGCTCAAGGCTGCGATGCGCGTCGAAGACCACGATGATGACCCGCCCCGTCCAGCCAGCCGCCTTGAGGGCGTCGCTAATCAGTAGCTCGCGGGACTCGTCGAAGCCTCCGGTGTTCCGCTCGGCGTAGCGGTCGAGGGCGCCGATGATGTTGTAGGCGTCCAGGATCAGGTAAGAAGCCATCTCATCCTCGCTGCCGGCGCGCCTCGTAGAGCAGGACAGCCGCCGCGACCGAGACGTTCAACGACTCGACCGCCCCGAGCATCGGGATCGAGACCGCGCCATCGCATCCCTCGCGCACGAGCCTGCGTACGCCCCGGCCCTCACTCCCCAGCACCAGCGCCAGGGGACCGGAAAGGTCCAACTCGGCGTAGTCCGTTCCTCCAGCCTCGGCGGCGTATACCCAGATGCCCGCCTTTTTCATCCGGTCGATGGCCCGCCGCAGGTTGGTCTCGCGCGCCACCCGCACGTGCTCACTCGCCCCCGCGCTGGCCTTCACTGCCGCCGCCGTCACACCCACCGCCCGGTCCTTCGGGATCACGACACCGCTCGCGCCCGCCCCGTCCGCGGCTCGCAGAACCGCGCCGAGGTTGTGCGGGTCAGTGACACTGTCCAGAACGAGAATCATCGGATCAGGCGCGGAGATAACTTCCTCCAGGCCCGAATAAGGATAGGGTTCGACACGGGCCGCGACACCCTGGTGGACGCCGCCGCGCGTCAACTCATCGAGCCTGGCGCGCTGGACTTTCTTTACCGGGACCCCGCCTGATGATGCCGCCGAAACGACCTCTTTATTTCCAACGGCGTCGAGGACTTCGGAGACCTTACGGCGGCCACCTAGCAGCGCCTCGACCACGGGACGGATGCCGTAGATAGTTTCCGATTTCACCTACCGGCGGCTCAGGATTGGGCCTTCGGAGGTGTCCTCAATCGCCCAGCCCTCCGCGTTTAGCTCGTCGCGCAGGTGGTCGGAGACGGCCCAGTCCTTCGCCTTACGGGCGCTCTCGCGGTTTACAACCCGACGCAAAACTTCCTCGTCTGGCTCCTCGTCCCTCCACCGTATGCGGACTGCGTCTACCGTGCGGTTTCCAGCAAAAGACCCTTCCCCTTTTGTCTCTACCGTAAGGTCTCCACCAATAGACCCTTCCCCTTTTATGTCACTTGCAAGTTCAACTGGAGGAAGGTCGAACCCGAATATAGCAAGGACTTCTTTCATGACTTTGGCTAACTTGGCAAACCCACCGGCGGCTTCGGGACGGGTGGAGATCTCACGCGCCGCTCGTCCCGCGATATCGAAGAGTGCTGCAACAGCCTCAGGTGTGTTGAGGTCATCCCGCATCGCCGCGTCAAACCGTTCGCGCAGTTCGGCAGCCAGTTTGTCAGAGAGTTTGGAGGACTCAGCCGAGCCGGAGATCTGCCGGTGGAACCGCGAAAGCCGCTCCCACGCGCGGCGCTTTTCCTCCAGTATGTCCTCGGAGTAGCCTATGGGCTGCGAGTAGTGACTCTGAAGGATCCACATCCGCAGGGCGTTCCGGGCGTTCTGACCGTGGCGTTCGACTGCCTCCTTCACGTCCAGGATGTTGCCAAGCGACTTCGCCATCTTGCCGGTCTCGGCGAAGTTGACCATGCCGTGGTGCGCCCAGGCGCGGACGAAGGTGTGGTCGGGATGCGCGGCGGCGCTCTGCGCCAGTTCGTTCTCGTGGTGCGGGAAGCGCAGGTCCGTGCCGCCGCCGTGGATGTCCGCGCCGTCCGGCAGGTGCTTCTCGACCATCGCGGAGCATTCGATGTGCCATCCCGGCCTCCCCGCTCCCCATGGGCTCTCCCACGACGGTTCGCCGGGCTTGGACGCTTTCCAGAGCGCGAAGTCAAGCGGGCTCTTCTTATCGGAGGCGCCTTTCTCGGTGTCGCGCATCTCGGTGGGGCGTTGCTTGCTCAGGGCGCCGTACTCCGGGAAGCTCTCGACGGCGTAATAGACGTCGCCGTTGCCGGGAGCGTAGGCGTGGTCGCCCTCGATGAGGTCTTCTATGAGTTGGATCATCTCCGGGATGTGCTCCGTGGCCCTCGGCTCCACGTCCGGCAACCCGATACCCAGCATCTCCAGTCGCTCGTGGAACGAGTCAATGTAGCGGTCCACGATCTCTTTCCAGGAGACGCCTTCTTCGTTGGCCTTGTTGATGATCTTGTCGTCGATGTCCGTGATGTTCTGCACGAACGTCACGTCGTAGCCCAGGCTCCGCAGGTACCGTACCACCACGTCCCAGAACAGCGGCGCCCGCGCGTTCCCGATGTGGATATGGTTGTAGACCGTTGGGCCGCAGACGTAGATGCCGATCTTTCCGCCCTGACCAACCTCTACCTCTCGACTGCTAAGGCTATCTCTCACACGAACGCTCATGCTCCTAGTCTAGCCTCTCTCGCCCGTTCTATCCGGCTCCTCGATTCCGTGGGGCCGAGCACGGTGAAGAGGTACGCTATCTCCGGTCCCTGGTCCCTACCGGTTAGCGCGAGCCGCAGAGGGTGGAGCAAGTCGCGGGTCTTTATGCCTTCCTCTTTCGCCCATCCCCTCAGCTCCGTGACGAAGGCGCGGGCCTTACCTGGTTCGTCCAGTCCGCGCCCTTCGAGATCCGCTACGGTATGGGCGAAGACCATCTCGCTGGACTCCGGTAGCTCCCCGGCGAACTTCGCTGGATCTACGGGACCGATGATCTCCCACAGCAAGCGAGGCGCATTGGCCAGGGTTCTCATCTCTTCCCGGATAGCCTCGACCGCCGTAAACTCCCGCCCTTCGGGAAGTGGCTCTTCCAAAAATGGCTCGACGCGTCGCCGAAGTTCTCCGGCCGGCAGCGACCGGATGCGCCGGGCGTTTATGTAGAGGAGCCGGTCGGCGTCGAAAACGGCGGAGCTCGCCCCGAGACGTGCTGGGTCCCACTCCTGCGCCAATTCTTCGAGGCTGGCGAACTCTTCCTTGCCCGCCGGGTGCGACCAGCCGAGGAGCGCCAGGTAGCCCACGAGCGCCTCGGGAAGATAGCCCTCGTCCCGGTAATCGGCGACGCTCGCCGCCCCATGACGTTTGGAGAGCTTCTTGCCGTCGGGACCTAAGATTACGCCGAGGTGGATGAACTTCGGCTCTTCCTCGCCGAGCGCCCGGTAGAGCAGCGCCTGACGGCCCGTATTCGATAGGTGTTCCTCGCCCCGGATGACGTGCGTAATGCCCATGTCCAGGTCATCCACGACCGCGGCGAAGTTATAGGAAGGGCTGCCGTCGGATTTCCGGATCACGAAATCCTCCACCCCGCCGAACGAGACCTCGCCCCGCAACTCATCCCGGAAAACACCGCTCCGGACAGGAGGCCTGAAGTACAGCGCCTTGCGCCCGGCATCCTCCGCCGCCTCGTAGGTCAGGCCGTCCCGCGAGAGGCGCTCTTCCGCGCTCGCGTAGAGTTCGCCCCGTTCGCTCTGCCGGTACGGGCCTTCGTCGAAACGCAGCCCGAGCCATTCCAGGTCTTCTAGCTGGGACTGCTCGAACTCTCGTGTGCTGCGCGTCCGGTCCGTATCCTCGATCCGGAGGATGAACTCGCCGTTGTGGTAGCGGGCGAAGAGGTAATTAAAGAGCGCGGTGCGGGCGCCGCCCAGGTGCAGCGTCCCGGTCGGGCTGGGGGCGAATCGCGCCCGGACTTCAGACATCTTCGTCGCGACTCTCCAGGAGGCAGACAGCCTGGGCCGCTATGCCCTCACCCCGGCCGGGGAACCCCATACGCTCCGTGGTCGTGCCACGCACGGTTACGCGCGACGTGTCTACATCGAGCGCGGCCGCGAGGTTTCGGCGCATGGCTTCTCTGTGGTCCCGGACCTTTGGCCGCTCGCAGATTACGACCGCGTCAACGTTCGCCACGCTCCAGGAATCACCAACGAGACTCCGAACCTCGCGCAGAAGCTGTATGGAGTCTGCGTCCCTGTAACGTTCGTCGGTGTCGGGGAAGTAGTGGCCGATGTCTTCCAGGCCGGCGGCGCCGAGCAGCGCGTCCGTCACGGCGTGGGCGAGGACGTCGGCGTCGGAGTGGCCGCTCAGGCCGCGCTCGAAGGGGACATTCACGCCACCGAGGATGAGCTTCCGGTCTTCATCCGGCCCGGCGAAGGCGTGGGCGTCCACGCCGAGCCCCACCCGGAAGCTCAGCTTCGCATCCTCCGCAGGAGGTTATGGTAGAGGCCTGTCCGGTCACCGTTATGGCTGACGTGACGGGAGACCAGGATCGCCTCGGCCAGTATTAGGTCTTCGGGCGAGGTGAGCTTGATGTTGGTCTTCTCCCCCGGCACTATCGAGACCCGCCCTCCGCTGCGTTCGATCAGCGACGCATCGTCGGTCGCCGTTAGAAGATGTTCCTCCGAGGCGGCGTAGATGCGTCGCAGGAGCCCAAGCCGGAAAGCCTGCGGGGTCTGGGTGGCGTGGAGCTTGCTCCGGTCCAGGGTCTCGGATACGGTGCCGTTCTCGGCTACTTTTATGGTGTCGGAGACCGGGAGAGTTGGGATAACGCCCTCCGTATCACCACTCGCCGTCTCCAGAACGCGTTGTATGAGGGCCGGGGTAACTAGGCAGCGGGAGCCGTCGTGGATCAGGACGACCGAATCCCCTTCTTCGCCGCACAGCCCGAGACCGCTCTTCGTGGAGAGGGAGCGGCTCTCTCCGGGCTCGGCGCAGCCGGCGTACTTGCTGATGCCCGCGCCAGAGACGAGGCTTTCTATCCTCTCACGGTCCCCAACGGTATAGATGCGGTCTATGCCGGGCGTCTCGTCGAAGGCTTTAAGGGTGTGATAAAGAGCGGGACGGCCGAGCAGGTCTATAAACTGCTTGGGTCGTCCCATCCGGCTGCCGGTCCCACCGGCGAGCACGAGGGCGATCGCGGCTCCTTGCATCGAGTGAGTTTACCCGTTCCCGTCCCTACCGTTGCTTAGCGCGGCGTCCACCAACGATTCGGCGTTTCGCACGTCCACCTCGCGTACCAGGGCGACCTCGGAGATGAGGATCTGACGCGCCTTCATGAGCATGTTGCGCTCGCCGGTCGAGAGACCGTGATCGCCGCCATAGACGCTCAGGTTCCGCACGACCTCGGCGACCTCGGAGATCTCACCGCCCCGGATCTTCTCCCGGTTGTGCTTGAGCCGGTGGTTCCAGTTGGGCGGCATCTCCGTCGCTTCGTCTTCGAGCGCGGCAAGCGCCTCCACCACGCTCTTCTCGTCCGAGCAGGCCCTGAGCCCCGTATCCCCATCGGCGGGTATGCTGAGGGTCAACTCGCTCTCGGGGATGTACACGACGTAGTAGCGCCGCTCTTCCCCGAGGATGGTCTTCTCCTCGATCCCGGCGACGCATCCGGCCCCGTGACTAGGATAAACGACGAGGTCTCCCTCGCTGAAGACTGCCCGGGGAACGCTTTCCATCCCGTCGTTTAGCTGCTTTTCTCCTTGCGCCATTAGAGCACCTCGCTCGATAGTTCGAGGTCGCGCTGCCGTTTGAGTCCGCGGCGAATAGCCCGGGCGCGGGCCAGACCTACGCCCTCCACCTCATCCAGCTCTTCCTCGGTAGCGTCGAGCAGACCTTCGAGCGACCCGAACTCCCGCACGAGGTTATCGGCGACCTTACGCGGAAGCCGCGGCACGCGCACGAGTTGCCGGTAGCCCCTCGGCCGAACGAAGAAGTCTTCTATCTGGCCGACCGAGCCGTAGCCCAAAAGCCGCATTATTTCCGTGGAATCGGAGAGTTGCTCGGAGGAAAACTTTCGTAAGTCGGCCCGGACCTCTTTATAGTCCACTTCGTCCGACACGTAGTCCTTGAGAAGAGCTTCATACTGATCCGGGACGTTGTGGAAAGCCTGTTCGAGCTGCATTTGGATCAATCGTCCTTCCTCGCCCAATTCCCGCACGTACGCTTCTATCTCATCGGCGATGCGAACCGAGTATTCGAAGGTGCTCACCGCGCCAACGACCTCGCGCAGCGTTACCGCCCCATCGTACTCGTGCATCGTGAGGAGCCGCGCCTCTTCGCGCAGGCTCCGGGTGAACTTCTCCAGGGTCGCGATGGCGGAGTTGGCCTTTGAGAGAACGACCCCGATGTCTTCCAGGACCAGCGGCCCGTGCGGCCCCTGATACAGGCTCACGACCCGCCGCCGCTCGGAGACCACTATCACAAGATCGCCCGTCTGTTGGGCGGCGCGGTGACCGGTCAGGTGACGCATCCCGGTCTCCTCGGACTTCAGTTTCGGGTCCGGGTTGAGCTGCACGTTGGCGTAATGAATCTTGGAAAGGTCCGGCGAGACCACCATCGCACCGTCCATCTTCGCAAGCTCGTACAAGCGCATCGCCGCGAACTCCAACTCGACCTTCATACCACCCGAGACCATGCCCAGCCGCTCCAGTTTCTCCGGGTTGGCGACGACGATCAATGCGCCGTTATTGGCCCGAATAATGTTCTCTATGGCCTCCCGGATCTCCGCGCCAGGCGCCACCATCTCCAAGGCGCCCGCAAGCTCCGCGGGCAAGTGCCGCCGCGGGCTCACAGGAGCGCCACCGCCACGGCTTCCTCTAACGTACTGACCTCTACCACGTTTGCCTCTCTCTTGGCCCGCCCATTGGAGTCGCTGCCAGGCGAGCTTCTGGATACACCTTCGGGCCTTATTATACGCCCGAAGCCCATCTTCATCAGTTCGCCGACCCTCCGGGACGCCCCGGAGACGAAACGCAGGTCGCCCGTGAGCCCCACCTCCCCGAAGCACGCCGTCCCTTTCCCGACCGGCCTGTCCCTCATCGCCGACGCTATAGCCAGCGCCACGCCGAGGTCCGCCGCAGGCTCCTCAACCCGCACTCCACCCGTGACGTTTACGTACACGTCCTGCCCGCCGAGGTTCAGTCCGGCCCGCCGGGCGAGCACCGCGCAGAGCATGTTCACCCGCCCGGTGTCTACCCCATTAGCCACGCGCCTCGGGTTCACCAGCGGGCTCGGCGCGACGAGGCTCTCGATCTCGACCAGCATCGGCCGCGTCCCCTCCAGCAAGCAAACCGTAACCACCCCCGGCGGCGTCTGGCCCTCGCGGTTGGACAAAAAGAACGCCGATGGGTCCTCGACCTCCATCATCCCCCGCCCCGTCATCTCGAAGACTCCGACTTCGTTCGTCGAGCCGAAGCGGTTCTTCAGCGCCCGAAGCACCCGGAAGCTCTGGAACCGGTCCCCCTCGAACTGGAGCACCGTGTCCACCATATGTTCCAGCACGCGCGGACCGGCGATGGATCCGTCCTTCGTGACGTGCCCCACCAGGAATACGGCGATCCCCTCGCTCTTCGCCAGCCGCATCAAACGCGCCGCGCACTCCCGCACCTGCCCCACACCGCCCGGCGCACCCGATAGCTCCGGCGAGTAGAGCGTCTGTATCGAGTCAACGACCACGACCGCCGGCCGTTCCTCAAGAATCGTCGCCTCGATAACGTCCACGTCCGTCTCCGAGAGCACCCGGAAACCAGCCTCGTTCACACCTAGACGACGCGCGGAGAGAGCCACCTGCCGCGGCGATTCCTCGCCGGAAATCATCAGACAACCCTCCCCGAGATGTCCCATCACCTGCAACAGCAGCGTGCTCTTCCCGACCCCCGGCTCCCCCCCGACGAGTACCATCGAGCCCGGCACGATCCCCCCGCCAAGCACCCGGTTGAGCTCTCCGACGCCCGCGTCCATCCGATGCTCACTCTCGGCGGCCGGCACCTCGCTCAAGGACATGACGTTCCCGGCCGCCCGGCCCGAACCCTGCTTCGCCCCCGAAGCCCGAGCCGCGAACCCGACGGCCTTCTTACTCTCCCGCGCCTCCTCGACCATAGTGCTCCACTCCCCGCAGTCCGGGCAGCGCCCGAGCCACTTCGGCTCCTCGTGACCGCAGTTAGAGCAGACGTAGAGTGTTTTAGTAGCCATATGCTGATTGTACGGGATAAGAAACGTGATGAAGACTAGAAACTCACTTCAAACCTTGATGCACGAGTACCTCTTCAAGGAACAGAACATAGCGCTCGGTGTCTTCATGCCACTGTCGAAGTTGTGCTGTTGAAGTTGAGAAATCCGCTCTGTGCATAAGGTCATTGCGCAAAGTACGGATCTTATTGATAGATCCGAGTAAATCTCGATCAGGCTTCATGCCAGGAGGACAGAGTGCTATGACATCGATGTTGATCATCCGACTGAATGTAATCTCCGACTGCATGTCTTTGAGCTTGCCCTTAGAAACACCAGCAGCTCTTAATAGTTGATCGACGAATCTCGATGTCGCTACTTCTGCGCCTATCGCCAGTTGCAACAACGCATATTCGTTCAGGCCCGCGTCAATATAGCTCTTGGCCGCCTTGAGAATTCTCAAGGTGTCGTCAATTGGGACAGCGCCGTTCACATATGCGAGGAATCGTCTTGCTTCTGCTTCGTCGTAGTTACGAACATTTAGGGCTACGCGACGCGCGTCCAAAGCTATACGATGAGCTACAATTTGGTCCTTATCATGTCCCTGAATCATTAGATAGAGATAACCAAAAGAGCCTCTATCATAAACAGGAGTAAGGAATCCTTCGTCATCTTCCCTGAGCATAAGTTGAGAACTGACGACTCGATTTAGTGCTGAGATAAATTTGTCAATACACTCTTCGATGTTCGCTTCTATGGCTTCGTCTGCATCTTTTCCTTTGACGTCAAATCGACAGGTCGCCATAGTCGACATGTACTCGATATGCGCATGTTCAGGTACTGAGACAGTATCTTTCGCGGTAACCTCATCAAGGCGCATTCTGGGGCATGTAGCGTGACAGTTGCGGTCATCGATTTTATAACGTAGACGCACCATCTGATTAGAGAAGCACAACTGTAAGTCGTCGTTGTGAACATCGGGTACATCAAGGACATAGTCGACTTGACCGTTCAATGTAGGAAGCCTATCAAGGAGGACTGCTCCTAGCTCCAGTGTGAATGTTTCCTCGGATTTTGGCGCCAACTCTGGAAATAGACGCAGACTCTCGTCTTTAGTGAGTCTCGGTACTCCGAAACAGAGAATATGATCGTCTGGAAACTGTGCGAAAGCTCGCAAAAGCCAAGATTTATCCTCTACGCTAGATTTCTCAGGCGCTTCGGGAATAGCAAGTTGTATGGGAATCACCAGACTCCGCACAGCTTAATTCTCTCTTATCTTGTTTGGGTGCCTTGGAAAGCAGCCTACTGTCTACGCACGTGAGTGTCAAAGAAAGGGCCGGGGCGCGAAAAGCACCCCGACCACATTTAGCTAATTTGGTTTTCCTTAGCTTTCGGCCTTGACGATCTCTTTGGGCTGGGTGACTTTGATGTCCACGATGGTCTCGTCCTCGCCCACGTCTTCGGCGGTGATGTCGTTGGGTTCGATGATTACCTTCGAGCCGTTGGGGATCTCTCCGCGAAGGATCATCTCGCTCATCGGGTCTTCGATCATGCGCTGCAGCACCCGACGCAATGGCCTGGCTCCAAATGCCGGGTCGTAGCCCGCCTCGGAGAGCTTGTCGAGGGCTTCCGTCGTAAACTCGACGGTGACGTCGCGCTCGACGAGTTGCTTCCTCAGACGCTGTATCTGGATCTCGATGATGTGGCGCATGTCCTCGCGCTCCAGCTTGTGGAAGACGATGATCTCGTCGATCCGGTTGAGGAGCTCCGGGCGGAAGATCTTGCGTAGCTCGCCCGTGACCCGGCCCTTCATCTCCTTGTAGGAGAGTCCGGCCTCGTCGCCGCCGAAACCGAGCGACTTGGTCTTGTTGATCGTCTGCGCCCCGACGTTGGAGGTCATGATGAGGACGACGTTCTTGAAGCTCACGAGCCTACCCTGCGCGTCGGTCAACTGCCCGTCCTCAAGGATCTGGAGCAGGATGTTGAACACGTCCGGGTGAGCCTTCTCGATCTCGTCGAAGAGGACAACGCTGTAGGGCTTGCGCCGCACCTGCTCGGTGAGCTGTCCGCCCTCGTCGTAGCCGACGTAGCCCGGAGGCGAGCCGACCAGACGTGACACCGTGTGCCGCTCCATGTACTCGGACATATCCAGCCGGATCATGGAGTTCTGGTCGCCGAAGAGGTAATCGGCGAGCGTCCGCGCGAGCTCCGTCTTGCCGACGCCTGTAGGGCCAAGGAAGACGAACGAGCCGCTCGGCCGGTTCGGGTCCTGGAGTCCGGCCATCGTACGCCGGATGGAGCGGGATACTGCCTTTATGGACTCGTTCTGCCCGACGACGCGGCCGTGCAGCGCCTCCTCCATGTTCAGGAGCCGCTGGGACTCCTCCTCGGTCATCTTCTTGACCGGGATGCCGGTCCACATCGAGACGATCTCGGCGATCTCATTCTCCCCGATGGAGACGCGCTCTTCCTCGTTCTCACCCTCGCGCCAGGACTTTTCGAGTTCGCGGCGCTGCAGGGCGAGCTTGCGCTCGGAGTCCCTCAGGCGCGCGGCCTTCTCGAACTCCTGGCCGTCGATGGCGGCCTCCTTCTCGGTACGCACCTGCGAAAGCTCGTCGTCCACTTCCTTGTAGTACGGCGGCGAGGACATCGTCTTGATCCTCATCTTGGATGCGGCCTCGTCCACGAGGTCTATAGCCTTGTCCGGCAAGAAGCGGTCAGCGATGTAGCGGTCGCCTAGCTGGGACGCGGCCTTCAGAGCTTCGTCGGTTATCTGGATCTTGTGGTGCTGCTCGTAACGCTCCCGCAGACCCTTCAGGATAAGCTCCGTCTCTTCGACCGACGGCTCGCCGACCTGGATGGTCTGGAACCGGCGTTCGAGAGCCTTGTCCTTCTCCACGTACTTGCGGTACTCGTCCGTGGTGGTCGCGCCTATCACCTGGATCTCACCCCGCGCCAGCGCCGGCTTCAGTATGGAGGCCGCGTCTATCGCGCCCTCGGCGGCTCCGGCTCCGACGAGGTTGTGGATCTCGTCGATAAACAGGATTACATCGCCGTGGTCGGTGATCTCCTTCATTATCTTCTTGAGGCGCTCCTCGAACTCGCCGCGGTACTTGGATCCCGCGACCAGCGCCCCGAGATCCAGGGTGTAGACCTCCTTGCCGGCCAGGATGTCCGGGACGCGATCCCCGGCGATCTCCTCCGCCAATCCCTCGACGATGGCCGTCTTGCCAACGCCCGGCTCCCCGATAATTACCGGGTTGTTCTTGGTGCGCCGCACGAGGATCTGCATGATCCTCTCTATCTCCTTGCCTCGTCCGATGACCGGGTCGAGCTTGTCCTCCTCGGCATAAGCCGTGAGGTTGCGCCCGTACTGGTCGAGTTGGCGAGTCTTGGGGCGCTTGGCCTCCGCGCCGCCGCGCCCACCGGCCTCGCCGCCCCGGCCCCGCTGCGACCGGCCACCGCCAAGCTGCTGCACGACCTGGCGCCGGATCCTATCCGGATCCACGTCCAGGTTTGAGAGAACCCGCGCCGCGACACCCTCGGACTCGCGCACCAGCCCGAGCAGGATGTGCTCGGTGCCGATGTAGTTGTGTCCGAGTTGCAGCGCCTCTCTCAAGGCCAACTCAAGTACCTTCTTCGAGCGCGGGGTAAACGGCGCCTGTCCGCCTGTCCCCTCCTCGCCGTAACCGACGATGCTTTCCACCTGCTCGCGCACCTCGTCCAGGGTGACGTTGAGCGAAGCGAGAGATCGGGCGGCGACTCCTTCGTCCTCCCGCAGAAGGCCGAGGAGCAAATGCTCCGTTCCGATGTAATTGTGGTTGAAGTGACGGGCTTCTTCCTGGGCCAGAACCACCACTTTTCTGGCTCTCTCTGTAAATCTCTCGAACATTAGCGGGAGCCTCCTCTGCTTTGAGGGTCCTTTACGTCTCGGGGTATAGTGACGGTTTGAAAAGGTATACGGCAGCTTGAAATAAATGGATTATACATCGCCAGAAATCTTTTCCTCGAAATAATTGCACCTCTCTCAATCTGCTCCGGCTGTCTATGAGTATACAGAGGTTTTGCCCAGTTATGGCCCTCTTTAGCGCTTTACGCTCACAGCGCTATACCTTGTGTACTCGTCCGCGCAACCGTCTCTCAGTAGTGTTCTTCGAAAGCTTACCGCCCGTCTCTACCGGCTTCGGTGTCCGGCATTACACGGAGAACCTATCGCGGACTTCCTCCATGAGTAGTCCGGCGACAAAAGGACCGGCCTTCGGACCGCTCTTCTTCCCTATCAGGACCGAGTAGACGGCGGAGAACATTACTACCGAAATTCTTCCCCTATGTCAGCGTCACGTATCGTTCCTAAGAGGCGTTGTTGTGCTCTCCATATACCAATCTGAGCAATAAAAGGCCCAGCTTTAGGACCGCTTTTCTTTCCGAGTAACACTGTATATATTGCCGCAAAAGCCTTTCCGGGTTTTAGTCCAAATCCCAGAGCTGTGTCGTACAACACGTTTTGTATTGTCTGTCCGTCAATCGTGTGTCCGCTCTTTGCAATATTTAATATGTGCTGGGAAACCTGATCTAAGTAAGCGAGTTGCACTTGGCTAAGACTTTTCGCAGCTTCCGCTGACTCTGCTTTACTTAAGAGCCTTACTCTGAATGAATCCGGCGCCCACTCATTTGCCCAGTTTCGAGCATATTCTAAGTTTTTGGCCAAAGATTGATGATTCCGAGTATCTTCTATATAGCCTCCTGTTTCCAGAATCTGTACTGCCGCGTCAACAGCGTCACCAACAGTCTGGGCGATCATAGCTAGGTGAGCAAAAGGTACCAGCTGACTGTTCGCACGGTTTCGATACTCGTCCATGAAGCGTGGAAATCCGCCTTCGAGGTCGAGGTCCAGAGCGCGGGCGGGGTCGCGGCCGAGCATCATCCTTCTCAGGGCGTCGGGGGGCATAATCCTCAGAAGGTCCTTCGGCAGCAAGACGATGCCCTTCGAGCTGCTCATGGGTCCCTTGCCCTTTATGGAGATCCACTCGTACTCGTACCGGCCCGGAGGCGGGTAGTCAAAGACTTCGCGGGCCATCCTGTCCGCCGTCTCGGTCGAGCCGCCGCGGCTGGTGTGGTCCTTGCCGAACGGCTCAAACGTGACCCCCAGAGCCTTCCATCGAGCCGCAAGCTCCGTCCGCCACCCGAGCTTCCCCTCCCCCTTCGAGTAGTCGGCAGCGTCCTCCCAGCCGTCTTCATCCACGTACACGACCTTATTCTCCTCGGGTACGTGCTCGAGGACGCGCACTCCACCTAGTATTCCCGAAGCGGTTCGGGGCAGGTAGGGCGACCAGTGTTCGGGCATCTCACGCCCGCTGACTTCTTGTAGGATCCCGCGCAGGTCTTCAGTATGCTCGATTGCCTCCCGCGTTACCTCCGTGTAGACGCCCGCCTCGTATAGCTCGTGCGAGCGCAGGACCTCCACGTCCATCTCCATCTCCTTCAGCGCCTCTTCGAAAGGCGCGAGGAAGTGTTCGGCGTAAGATGCGTGGCAGTCTTCAGGGTCCGGCACCCGCGAGAGACTCTGGCCCATGTGCTTCTCGAAGCTCTCGGGGATGCCCGGAGAGATCTTCCGCAGCGGGTCTATCGTGTCGGCATGGAAGATGAAGCGGACCTCGGCGCCCCGATCTCTAAGTGCGCGAGCCACCGCCTCAGCGACCAGAACCTCACGCAGGTTGTGGATGTTGCCGGAGGGACTGATGCCGGTGACAACCACGTGAGGGCCTTCACCGAGAGAGTCGGCTACTTTATAGGCCCAGCCGGGTATTGGAAGGGCGGTCTTGCTCATCAGATGCTCCATCTATTTTTGGTCTTCTGAGAGTTCCGAACGTTCGGCGCGGACGAAGCTAACTCGCCACCTCGACGTTGACGATCTCGTACTCCGTCGATCCGCGAGGCGTCGCCACCGTCACTGTCTCCCCCACGCGGCGCTTGAGGACTGCGCGTCCAACGGGAGAGGCGTGCGAGAGCTTGCCGCTCGTCGGGTCGGACTCGTTGGAGCCGACGATCTCAAAGGTCCGCTCCTCGCCCTTGCCGACCGGCCGGAGCGTCACGAGCGTCCCGAGGTCCACGGAATCCGCGTCCGTCTGCGATGGGTCGACGACTTTCGCGTTACGGACCCGGCGTTGGATGTCGGTGATCCGGCGCTCCAGAAGACCCTGCTCGTTCTTGGCGTCGTCGTACTCGGAGTTCTCGGAGATGTCCCCGAACTCCCGCGCCTGACGAATACGATCCGCAACCTCCCTGCGCCGCACGTCCGTTAGATATTCGAGTTCCTGCTGGAGCTTCTCCAGACCCTCGCGGGTCACAAGCTCCTGGTTCTTGTCCATCATAAGAGGAGAGAGTATACGAGCGCCCATCGAAGGTGTCAACGAGTAAATTCGTCAGCCTGGGTGAAGTGCTAGAAAGCCTCTACGAGTTTAGGTTGTAGAGAACCCGCAGGCCCTTGAGGGTGAGGTCGGGGTCGAAGGTCTTTATCTCCCGGCAGTGGCGCACGAGGACTCCGGCGGGGCCGCCGGTGGCGATGACTTCGACGTCCTCTTCTCCAAGCTCCTCGCGAGAGCGGCGCACCAGGGCGTCTATTGCTCCCGCGTAACCGTATATGAAGCCGGCGCGGATCGAATCCGGCGTGTTGGTGGCGATTGCGTTTGGCGGCTCCCCTTCGAGGTCCACGCTCGGGAGCTTGGCCGTACGCGAGATGAGCGCCTCCAGGGCGACGTAGAGTCCGGTGAGGATCGCGCCACCCAGGTAACATCCCTCTCCATCCACCGCTTCGACCGTCGTGGCCGTCCCGATGTCCACGATAATAGCCGGGAAACCGTAATGCTTTCCCGCCGCCACGGCGTTGACGATCCTGTCCGCCCCTACCGAGGCAGGGTCATCGTAGCGGTTCTTGAGGCCGGTCTCCATCCCCACGGTCACCGGATGGAACGGGACCTCGAAGATATCGGCGGCCAGTTCGCTGTAGGAACGGGCAAGAGCCGGTACCACGCTCGACAAGATGACGGCGCTTATCTCTCCGCATCTCCGTCCTCTCAACTCCAGCAACCCCGCGAAGACGACCGCCAGCTCGTCCGCCGTGCGATGAGCCTCCGTCGCGATGCGCCAATGCTCCTTTAGCTCGTTTCCATCGAAGAGCCCGAGCACCGTCTGCGTATTACCGACATCCACCGCCATCAACACGATTTACAACCCTTCCCCGAACTCCCTCACACCACTCAGGTCCGCCGCCGCCAGAAGCTCTCCAACAACTCCGCGCCCCGGAATATATACGTTCGAGTCGAGGTCCGCGAGCCCCCGCAAGTTGAAGGCGCGCATGATTCCTGGATGGGGAACCACGAGATCCAACGACCTCATAACTTCTTCTCCATAGAGCAGCACGTCTATATCCACCGTGCGCGGCGCCTTCTCTCCTTTCCGCTCGCGTCCCAGGGCCGCCTCGAGTCCCTGGCAGTATCTCATCAACTCGATAGCCGGGACGCCACACTCGACCTCCACCACGCAATTCAAGTAATCCGGCTGTTCTTCCTCCACTTCCACCGGCGCCGTCTCATAAATTCTGGAAGTCGCGACAACCCTCATGCGTAGACCAAAGTCCAGCGACTTGATGGCAGCCTGGAGATGTTGGATTCGTTCGCCCAGGTTGCTGCCCAGGCTCAAGAATACGCGGGTCACCCGGAGACTGTGGGAGCTTCGGTGACGGCCCTGGCAACCGATAGCGCGTCACGGTTTGCCCGGACATCGTGGACGCGGAAGATGTTTGCTCCCCGCTCGTACGCTAGGACCGTGGTGGCGACGGTGGCGGCGACTCGCTCTCTCTCCGCCTGCGCGCCGGTGACCTTACCGAGAAATCCCTTGCGCGATGTACCCACAAGCACCGGATAACCAAGCTCCACTATTGCGTCCAACCTGTTCAAAAGCGCGAGGTTGTGTTCCAGCGTCTTGCCGAAACCAATGCCGGGATCGAGAACTATGTTCTCCGGTCTTACGCCCGCCGCGATCGCGTACTCCGCCCGCTCCGCGAGGAAGTCCCGCACTTCCGCTACCACGTCGCCGTAGCGCGGGTCTTTCTGCATGCTCTTCGGCTCGCCCTGCATGTGCATCAGGACCACCGGGCAACCAGATTCGGCCACCGTGGCGGCCATTCGAGGGTCTCCGCGCAGGGCGGTCACGTCATTGATGATGCGCGCTCCGGCTTCGAGGGCGGCTTCAGCCGTCGCGGCCCGGTAGGTGTCAACGGAGATGATCGCCAATGGACGAGCCTCCAAAATACTCCCAACCACGGGTACGACCCGCCGCAACTCTTCTTCCATCGACACCGGATCGGAGCCGGGACGGGTCGACTCTCCGCCAATGTCTATGATGTCCGCGCCTTCGCTCAACATCTCCTCGGCGCGGGTGACGGCGGCTTCGTGATCGAAGAACTCTCCACCGTCGGAGAAGGAGTCCGGGGTGACGTTCAGGATTCCCACGAGAACAGGGCCGGGGCCTAAAGTACGGTCCCCGACCCTGATAGTTCTCCGGGCCTCTATGCTCTGACGCACCTAGTCCTGCTGGTAGCCGCCGCTGTAGTGGCCGTCGAACTTCTCCATCGCGACCTTGTCCACGGCGTGCTCCTCGACGAGACGGGCCAGATGTTTGGCGTCCACGGTCTCGTACTCGATGAGGTCCTCGGCCAGCCTCTTCACCAGCTCGCGGTTGCGGACCAGGAGGTCTTCGGCCGTGTCGTAAGACTCGTCCACGATGCGACGGATCTCCTTGTCTATCTGGAAGGCGATCTCGTCGGAGTAGTCTGGCTGGGCATTGAAGTCGCGGCCCATGAACACCTGGCTGTCAGAGTGGCCCAGGGCCATCGGGCCGAGCTTCTCGCTCATGCCGTAGCGCGTGACCATCTGCTTCGCGGTCTTCGTAACGCGCTCCAGGTCGTTGGATGCGCCGGTGGTGATCTCATCGAACGTCACCCGCTCGGCCGCCCGGCCGCCCAGCATCATCGCAAGCTGCGCCATGAGCTGGCTCTTGCTCATCATGAAGCGGTCCTCGGTCGGCAGGCTCATGGTGATGCCCAGGGCCTGGCCGCGCGGGATTATGCTGATCTTGTGGACCGGATCCGCCTCCGGCAACAGCGCGCCGACGATTGCGTGTCCGGCCTCGTGGTAGGCGGTGATCTCCTTCTCCTTCTCGGAGATGAGGCGCGTCTTGCGCTCGGGACCGGCTATTACGCGGTCCACGGCCTCCTCCATCTCGGCCATGTCGATCTGTTCCTTGTCGTGCCGCGCCGCGAGCAGCGCCGCCTCGTTCACCAGGTTCGCAAGGTCCGCGCCGGTGAAACCGGGTGTCCCACGGGCGAGCGTCCCTATGCTGATATCCGGACCTAGCGGCTTGCCGCGAGTATGGACGCTCAGTATCTTCTCGCGTCCAGGAAGGTCCGGACTATCGACCACGATCTGCCGGTCGAAGCGCCCCGGCCTCAAGAGCGCCGGGTCCAGGATATCCGGGCGGTTCGTCGCCGCGAGCATGATAATGCCGCTCTTGGAGTCGAAGCCATCCATCTCCACGAGGAGCTGGTTGAGCGTCTGCTCCCGCTCGTCGTGACCACCGCCCATTCCCGCGCCGCGCTGGCGTCCGACGGCGTCGATCTCATCCATGAAGATGATGCACGGCGAGTTCTGCTTGGCCTGCTCGAAGAGGTCGCGCACGCGGCTCGCGCCGACGCCGACGAACATCTCGACGAAGTCCGAGCCGGAGATGCTGAAGAACGGAACCCCGGCCTCGCCGGCCACGGCCCTCGCGAGCAACGTTTTCCCCGTTCCTGGAGGACCTACCAGGAGCGCGCCCTTCGGGATGCGGGCGCCGAGCTTCTGGAACTTCCGCGGAGTTTCGAGGAACTCCTTGATCTCCGTCAACTCCTGTACGGCCTCCTCGACCCCGGCAACGTCCGCGAACGTAACTTTCGGCGAGTCTTTGGTCATCCTCTTCGCGCGGCTCTTGCCGAAGCTCATGACCCGGTTTCCGCCGCCCTGCATCGAGCTCATGATGAACAGGAAGAGAAGGACGATAAGGAAGATCGGGGCGAGCGTCGCCAGCAGACTGAGCCAGAAGCCCTGGTTCTGCGGGTCCGTCGTAAACGGAATGTTGTCCTTGTTGAGCGCGCTGGCTATGTCGTACTGCTCGGGATAAGCGTACTTGAACTTCTCGCCGGACTTGCCGTTCTTCAGCAAGCCCTCGACGGTCTGGTCCTGATCGTGGACCGTAAGCTTTTCGTCCTCGGCTTTGGTGTTGGTGACGAAAGAATGGTTGTTGGTTGCTTTCTGGAACTGCTGGGAATTCAACTCCTTGACGTCCGTGGTTCCAGACGAGAGAACCCGCACCAGGATAACCGCGAAGACCATCAAGATAATAAAATAGAGCAGTCCGCCGCTTCTCAAAATTCTGCCCAAGGTTGCCTTTACCTCTCGTAGCGTGGATATTGGAACACAGAGATTATACTACCTGCGCGCTAACCTGGATCACTCACCGTTCCCAGGCAGGTTCAGCCTTCCACACCACCGAATATCTCGGGCTTCAGGACGCAGATGTCCGGCAGGTTCCGGTAGGCTCCGGCGTAGTCGAGACCGTAACCAACCACGAACTCGTCCGGCACCTCGAACCCGAGGTACTTGACGTCCAACTCGACGCGCCTGCGTGAAGGCTTTGTCAGGAGCGTAAAGATCTCCAGCGAGGCAGGCTTGCGGGCGAGTAGCGAACGCAGCAAGTAGGATAATGTGAGCCCGGTATCTATGATGTCCTCGACGACCAGGACATGCCTGCCGGTTATGTTCTCTTCGAGGTCTTTGAGGATACGGACGACGCCGCTGCTGGAAGAGCCGGACCCATAAGAGCTTATGTCCATGAAGTCGATCTCGCACGGCAAGTCCACGTGGCGCATGAGGTCGCCCATAACCACGACGGCCCCGCGCAGTATGCCGATAAGGAGAGGCTTCTCACCCTTGTAGTCTTCTGTTACGCGCTCCCCGATCTCTCGTACCTTATCCTGGATCTCCGCCGACGGTATGAGGATTTCTTTTACGTCGGGCATCATGCTGGACATCTTCACGAGCTTTTTTCTACCTCCAACCTCAGTATCCGCTCCGTCGCCGGTGTTACCTTGAACTCCTCGTGCAACTCTCCGAGGAGAACCCATGCAACCCTATCATGCCTGTCTACAACTACCGGCGTCCGCCGCCGGACATCTCTCGGCACTTTCCGGTCCATCATGGCCCTAAATACCGTCTTCTCACCCCCAAGGCCCAATGGCCGGATGACATCCCCCTCCCGCGCCACCCGCACCGCATAAGGCCCAAGCGAAGCGTCGAGATACGCAGTCTCCGGCCTCGCGGCGTCCCTCAAGTCAAACGCGGAGACCTCCGACATTTGGATGACCCAACCCTCTAAATGCGTCACACCAGCCCGAAGCTCCAGCACACCCGAGAACTGCTTCCCCTCGTGGTACATCGCGAGTTCCTCACCGAACCGCGCCGCCACCGTGACGCCCCCCGGTAGATTTAGGGTCCGGGTCCCTTCCGTCTTTCGGATGAGTTCCAACACGCTCTCGACGGCAGCCGAGTCGAGCGGGCGAGTCCCGGACGCCAACGACGAGTACGCCTGACGCACCGCGTAACGCCGCAGAGCGCGCGGCATGGCGCGTAGCCCGTCTAGCTCTATCACCACCTCGCCTCCGCGTGACCGGACCACCGCCGCGGCGAGACCTTCCAGAACTTCGAGGTCTTCACGCAGTAACCCCGCTCCGCGCGCCATGTTTCCCGCCGCTCCCGGATACAGGGCCTCCAGGATGGGCAACACCTCCAGGCGCACCCGGTTCCGGGCGTACTTGCCAGTGAGGTTGGTAGAGTCGATGCGGTAGGACTGACCCAGAAATTCAAGGTAGCGCAGAACGTCGTGGCGGCCGTGACGAATAAGAGGCCGCGCCACGCGCCCGCGCACCGGCGGTATCCCGGACAACCCACGAAGGCCCGCCCCGCGCGCCAGGTTCATAAGGACCGTCTCCGCGACGTCGTCCTCCGTGTGCCCGGTGAGGATCGCGGAGAGGCCGCGCTCAGATGCCACCTCCTCAGCGAGCCGGTAGCGCTCGCGGCGGGCCTCGTCCTGGACGTTCCCCTCTCCAAGATGGACTCCACGCACCTCCGCGTGAAGCCCCAACCCATCACATAATTCGACCACGAACCCGGCGTCCCGCCGCGACTCCTCGCCTCTAATACCGTGCTCAACGTGTAGCACAACCGGCTCGCTCCCGAGTTCGACCAGCGCCCGGAGCAGCGCTACCGAGTCGGGGCCGCCCGAGACGAGCGCTATCGGACGCGCGAGGTCCATTCCGTAACGTTTCGCCGTATCGCGCATGCCTCTGGAGAAATTCTCGGGCTTCATGTAGCTAGTTTAGAGGAACCCTCAAAGGAGAAGCGCCGTTCGTTGGAAAACAAAAAGGACCGGAGCCTTTGCGGCCCCAGTCCGGAATTCGAGGGATGTAACCTTGTTAAGCCTGCTGCTCCTGCTGTCTGGCCTGGCGCTCCTCCGGCGTCTGTACATCGTTGACGGTTATGTTGACCTCCGTGACCCTGAGGCCGGTCAGGCTCTCCACCTTACTGATCACGTTCCGCCGCGCGGCCTCGGTGAGTTGCGGGATGGACTGGCCGTACTCGACAGCCATCGTCAGGTCCACGGCGGCCTCTTCCTCGCCCACCTCGACGCTGACACCCTTGCTGAAGTTCCCGCCTCCGGAGCCGCCGCCGGATACGCTGCCGGTTACACTCTGCAAGAAGCCGCCGACCGCCGCGCTGGCGCCGCCGCCCATCTGCACCTTCTCTACTTCCTGGGCCGCGATGCCCGCAATCTGTGATACCACCGCGCTGCTCATGGTGGTAGTGCCCTTGTCCGTCTTGAGCGGGCTGCTCTGGCTGCTTCTTTCGGTCATGGTTCATACCCTCCTTTGGTAAGTCGTTTCTACAGACGATTCGCCCTTAGCGGCCGCCGAGTGATTGAAGCACTTCCTCGGGGCTGCCGAAGCGTTCCGTAGCCGCGTTCCTTATCTGGTCTACAAAGTCTTGCGGGGCGCCGTTACTTTCGGCTCCCGAAGCAACCTCCTCCTTGTTCGCCGGGAAGTCAATCCCCTCAAGGTACTGCTGCATGTTGCCTAGAGAACCTAGGTCCACAGTCGCCTCCCATACTGAAGTATATAGCAGTGTTTTGCATACCCTGCCTCTTCAAGCCCCAAACACTGGAGCTTGGGCGGAGATCCCAGCCTGCTAGGGCCACCTCAAAAACAACAATGCATCATCCGAAAACTTACTTCACCCGTCCCAGCTTGCCTTTAAATCGCCGTGAGTAGATATAGTAAGCCACTGCTGTTACGCAAGCCAGTCCGATCAAGGCGACCGATACGCCCCACCCGGAGGAAGCTCCGCCGAGATAGACAAACACGAAAGTCCCTGGCGCCATTCCAAACGCCGTGGCCAACAGAAAGCTGCGGAACCTTATGCCGCTCAGGCCCGCTCCGTAGCTTATGGCGTCGAAAGAGACAAGCGGAATGAGCCTCAGGACAAAGATCAAAACCGCCCCATGCGCCTCCACGTAGCTGTCGAACTTCTCGGCGCGGCGGCTGCCACTCACAAGTTGCCGTCCGAAGATCCGGGAGATCCCAAAACACCCCACGCCTCCAAGCAGCGCCCCGATCCAGGTCAGCAAGAAGCCCTCGAAGGGTCCGAAGCAGTAGCCTCCCGCTACGGCCAACACTGGCGCGGGCAAAGGCGCCACCACCGCCTGCAGGACGACCAGCGCCACGTATAATAGAGGCCCAACCGCTCCCGAACGGTTCAACACCCGCTGCAGCTGCTCCCGATCCGAGAAAAGATTCCACATCCGCGCGCCTTCACCAGTCCACCAGAGGAGGAGCGAGAGGAGCCCAACAGCCACCGCACCCACGAGCGCTCTTAGGACGAGGTTCCGCTTCCGGTGTCTTGGTAAGGCTTCCATCTCAGAAGGCAAGCCCGCCACGCAACACTGGCCGGAAAATCCAGCGCGTCCGACATGGAACCTCGCCGCTCCGAAGCACCCTACTGAGTGTTCGACACAAACCCGCGCCTTTCTCGGAGCGATGTGCGGGGCGAGCAATACGGTCCCGGTAAAAGCCCGCGCCAAAAGAAAAGCCCCGCCGAAGCGGGGCTCCCGTAGTAGCGGGGATAGGATTTGAACCTATGACCTTCGGGTTATGAGCCCGACGAGCTACCAGACTGCTCCACCCCGCGTCGCAGATAGAATTTTAGCACCGGCCAGTAGTTTGTAAAGCTGTCAATTTTCGTGATACCGTGAGTCACTAATGGTTACCCTTCTAATCGTTCTTATCGTTCTCGGCGCGTTGCTCGCCCTGATCTCCGCCATACTAGCGATAGGGGCCTGGCTCCGGTTCCGGCGCGCCCGCGCCGCCTTCCAGAACGAGGTTACCGAAGAGGTGGCCCAACTCGCGCGGCGCGCGGGCGAGTTGGAGAACAACCTCTCGAAACTCGACGCCCGCGCCAAGCAATTGCCCATCCACATCTCCGAGCTTCAGCAGAGCCTCGCAACCTTGACGATCTTAACCGGCGCTCTCTCCACCACGCTTCGGCAGGCGCAACGCGTACTCTCCTACAGCGCGATCAAGACCCTAAGCTCAACCCGCATCGCTGAGCTTTTGAAACGTCATTCCACACCGGGCGAGAACACCCCGCCCGCCTAGACTCACGGGTGTCCGGCCGCCACATCGACCGTATAATTACCCTGATGAATAAAGAACAGCAACAGACCCAAGAGCCCGTGGAGTCCTCGGGCGAAGAGTGCGAGGTATGCGGCGCGGAGATGTTTGGACTGCACTGCAAACTCATCTGCCCCAACTGCGGTTACCGCCGCGACTGTTCGGACCCGTAGACGCCATCTCGCCGGGTTTTTGGTTACGGCGCAACGACACTGGCTGTGCAACAAAGCCCGCGGTTCCGACCACGGCTCGGGCGTGAAATCCGCTAACCGTCGCCAATTTCCGCGAGCGCCCGTTCGGACCAGCCGCGGACTTCGGCGTTGACGCTCATCGCATCCCAGTCTCCGGGAGCGTACCAGCCGACTTTATCCACGGAGAACTCGTCACGTATGTCCGTTGAGCCGAGCGGACGGGCGAAGTAGATCAAATCTATATGCTGATGCCCCGGACCTATGTCTTCTAGCTGCACCCCGGCGGGACGACGCAACTGAACCGGATCTTCCACGTCCTGGCGCCGCTCCCCGGCCAGCGCGACCTCTATCCCCGTCTCCTCGCGCACCTCGCGCACCGCCGCATCATCGGGCAGCTCATCCTTCTCGATGTGACCGCCCGGCGGAAGCCACATACCTAGCTTCCGGTGACGGTGCAGGAGCACCTTACCGCCCCGGATCACGAACACCGCCACCGTAAAGTGCCTGCCGGTTCTCTCATTTTCCATGCACAGCAGGTTACACCAGGGCGGGGATGCTCGTGAGCAACCACGTCTTCTACATCTTGATGCGCTTGATCTCGACCAGGCACCCAAGGGTCAGGGGAGACTTCATCCACGCCTCGTTCTACCGGATCGAGCGTTCAGAGAGCTACCAAGAGGCGAAAGTTGCCGGACTGTTGGTGCAAGCTCTAAAGCTCGTACATCCTGCTGTGAAGCTCCTCCATAGAGATTCCCGGACGAACACTAAAGTTTTTCTCCCTCCGTGCCGATAATCCAACTGACGATAAAGGCAAACTCGCCGCGAGGCGGGGACGCAAAGCTACGAGCCTCTCCGAGGCGGTCGGGCTGCCGAACAGAGGCGTAGTGTTTACTCCGCCTCTAGAGAGGAAGGGTTGGTGGGATCTAGTACCCCCGTTCTCGGTAGGAATATGGATCGCAAGAAGTTCCTTACACTGTCCGCAGCCGCTGTTGCGGCAGCCACGCTCTGCGGACCTTTTGGCAGGCAAAAGGAAGCTCTTGCAGCTACGTCCTACGCAGACGCCCTAACCAATAAGATACTCTCGGAAATAAAAGCATTCAAAGCGTGGGCTGGCTCGGAAAACCTGTTCATCGGAGAGGTGGAGATACCATCTAACCTCGGCCAGCACCGCTCGAAGTTCACCGACCAATCCAAGTGGGCTGCTCTGGGTGAAACCTATCTTGGCTACACGGACTCGCAGGGTATCGTATGTACCTTTCAGGAGGCCTCTGAGCAGTACTACGATATTGGCAACGGCGGATACTACGCCAGCGTGTACCTATGTCCCGGAGACAAGACACACAAAGCGGTGAGCAAGCCCGGCAACTCGGCGCCCACTATCGAGGCCTCCACGCTCGGAGACGGCATCAACTTCTCGGGCGGACAGAAGTTCTCCGAAGGACCAATGTCCAACGCTAATCCCGGCGTCTACGACAAAGACTACTGGTATCCAACGACCGGCTCCAACCCGGTGGTAAACGGCATGAACAGCTTTCAGTATCTGGCTTCGCGCGGTATCAGGCGCGTAAGGATCGGCTTCCGGTGGGAGCGCATCCAGCCTCAACTTATGGGTCCACTCGACCCAACGGACCTGGCGCGACTCAAAACCTCCGTCGCCAACGCCAACGCTGCTGGCCTCAAGGTTGTGTTGGATTTGCATAACTACGGAGGTTACGTAACGAGCGCCGGACGGCAGAAGATCGGCTCTCCCGGCTGTCCTCTAGCTGCCTTTGTGGACGTATGGAAGCGGCTCTCGGCATCATTTGCAGGCCAGTGTGAAATGTACGATCTCATGAACGAGCCATACAACCACGGCGGCGTGGCTAGTGGCTCTTTCCCCAGTCCCGAGAAGGCGTGGGAATCGTACACGCAAGCAGTGGTGAACGGCATTCGCTCTCTAGGAGACGCCACGGAGCTTATGATACCCACATACGCCAATGTCAAGGGGACGCCACGCAAGCACGCCGGGCCGTGGATAAAAGACTCCGGGCTGCATTCATACGGAGCCCATCATTACTTCGATGATGACGGTGGACATTTCGATTACGACTACGCGACCTATAACCGGCAAGCCGCGAACCAGCTCGCTACGAAGATCACCTCCGGCCCTTCTGGCGCTGTTAGAAGCACCTCCGCGAAGTTTGGTTTCGCATCGGGGGTAGGCACCGCCTTCCAGTGCAGCATCGACGGGGCGGCTTACAGAGACTGCACTTCTACACAGAGCTACACGAACCTCTCGAACGCGAAACACACCTTTCGCGTTACTGCGACCGACGGAGCGGGCAACGCGAACGGTACTCCGGCCGCACGCACCTGGACAGCCGACACTATCAAGCCAGTTATTACGGGCATTCACCCCAGACCCGGCTCCAGGACCAGAGATAATTCGCCCAGGATCAAGGCAACCATCAAGGACAACTTGACGAGCCTCAAGAAGTCGAACATAAGGCTCTACGTCTCCGGAAAACTGGTGCCCGCCAGCAAGTACAGGTACAGTTCTTCGGGGCTACTGGTCTACAACTCGCCGAAGCTACCGAATGGCAAGAAGAAGGTGAAGATAGTGGCGCGGGACGCGGCAGGCAACGTGAGCGTGAGGTCCTGGCACTTCAAGATCAAGTAAGTAGAGGAAACAGGAAGGTGTGATGGCGTCTTTCGAGCAGAGTCGTGCTCGCGTGAGGCCCCGGTCCTCCCAGGCTCCAAACCTTCAAACATCCCGCCAACGAAGAGACTTTTTCGGCTCCGCAACAGTGTCGTATGTACCGTCTATATATGCGGCCTATCCAGCGACAAAAGAGCGGTTCCCAAGAAAGGTGTGGTCGCACCTATACCCAATGCTGAGTGACGCAACCAAGCCGATCCGTGTCCCCACGCGCCCGGCTTGCGATGGTGCAAGAAATATTTCCTTCCACGGAAGCCAGTGTGAAGCGCCAGACGACCCTTCTCCACTCGATACAAGGCTACTGTAGATCAGACAAGGGTAGCCGATATCACAGCGCTGAGAACGATCCGTTTGTACTTTACGCTTGGAAGCAAGAGAGGAGAGCGAGTGTCCCGACCATCCGACGAAGCCTTCCGTCGCCATGACGAGACCCCTGACGAGGAATTCTACAGCACGCCGCGTCTGGTGACGCACATAGACGACGCGGCTATAGCGGCCGTCACGCAACTCTACAGAGAATACTTCCCCATGGGCGGAGTGGTGCTGGACCTGATGTGCAGTTGGATCAGTCACCTGCCGCCGGAGATAGAGTACAGCCGGGTAGTCGGGCTCGGGATGAACGAGGAGGAATTACGGCGCAACCCCAGGTTGGACGAATACGTCGTCCAGAACCTCAACAGCACGCCGGAGCTTCCGTTCGGAGACGGCGAGTTCGATGGGGCGGGCATCTGTGTCTCCGTGGATTATCTGGTCCGGCCGGTGGAAGTGTTGCGCGAAGTCGGGCGGGTGCTCAAAGTCGGGGCTCCGGTAGTGATCTCTTTTTCGAACCGTTGCTTTCCCACGAAGGCGGTCGCCATCTGGCATCAACTTGACGACGAAGGACACGCGCGGCTCGTCGAAAGCTACCTGCGGGAGGCCGGCAACTTCGACGAAATACACAGCCTCGACCGCAGTACGCGACGCCTCTTCTCGGACCCTCTATATGCCGTTATCGGACGCGGCACGGCTTTCCATGAGAAAGGAATATCCTGATGACGAACAAAGACCAAAGCGAAAAGTACACAAACCCCGAGCTTCGTGAGAAGCTGAAAGAAGAGATGAAGGCCTCTAGCAAGGGCGGCGAGCCCGGCCAGTGGTCCGCCCGCAAGTCACAACTTCTAACTCAGGAGTACGAGAAACACGGTGGCGGCTACACGCGAGAGAAGGACGACCGCCAGAAGAGTCTGGAGAAGTGGACGAACGAGGAGTGGCAGACTCAGGGCGGCGAAGCCAGAGCCCTGAAGGGTGGCGAGACGGCCCGATACCTGCCGAAAGAAGCCTGGGAGAAGTTGAGCGACGACGAGAAACGCGAGACCGAACAGAAGAAACGCGAAGACTCCCGGCGGGGCGAACAGTACGTCAACAACACCAAAAAAGCGAAGCAGGCCCGGAGAGTATTTCAAGCCCCACCCCTCGAAAACTACGATGAGTCGAGCGTCGCGGAGATAGAGAAGAAGCTGAATGGGCTATCTGATGAACAGACTCGCAACGTCCGCAACTACGAGAGACGGAACAAGAACCGTAAGACTCTTCTGGAGCGCCTCGGCCGGAGTCTCGTAGATAGTCGGTAAGAGGCGGTAGGCTCGCCCTCAGATGAGAATTTACGGTCTCGACTTCACGAGTGCTCCGGGCAAGAGGAAACCTCTCGTTGCCGTCGGCTGCGGCTTCGGCGGACATACCTTGCGCGTCGAGGACGCGAAAGTGATGACGGACTTCGCGGGATTCGAGGCGTTCCTCTCGACGCCGGGTGTATGGGTGTGCGGGATGGACTTCCCCTTCGGGCAGCCGAGGGCTTTGATCTCCGCCCTCGGGTGGCCGGATCACTGGTCGGGTTACGTGGAACGCGTCTCCCAACTCTCGAAAGAGGAGTTCGAGGCCGCCATCAGAGACGACATGGCGAAGCGTCCGCCGGGGAGCAAGTGGCGCTACCGTCTCGCGGACCGGCTCTCTGGCTCCAGCAGCGCGATGATGCTCTTCCGGGTGCCGGTCGGCAAAATGTTCTACCGGGGAGCGCCGCGCCTCCTGGCCTCGGACGCAAACGTAGTCCCCTGCCGCCCGACGAAGGATTCGCGGGCCGTGGTGGAAGCCTACCCGGCGGTCGTCGCGCGCCGGTTCCTGGGACGGGAGAGCTACAAGAACGACGACCGGAGAAAGCAGACGCCTTCGCAGAGAGCTGCGAGAGAAACCCTGGTCTCCGGTCTCGGATCCAACGCCCTACGCAAGCAGTACGGCTTCACCGTCTCGATGGATAACTCGTGGAGGGACCGGTTCGTCCGGGAGCCCGCCGCCGACGCGCTCGACTCTTTGCTGTGCGCGGTCCAGGCGGCGTGGGCGTACTCGAAGAGAGACGAAGGTTGGGGCGTCCCGCGAGACTGCGATACTGATGAGGGTTGGATCCTCGACCCTCTGCTTCTGGAGAAATCAGAGCCACGAACCATATAATCTCCTCCACAACCCACGGAAGGAGAAGACCTTGCCACAATCGCCCCTGCGTTTGGGAATCCTGGGAGCCGCCAGGATCGCCCTCAACTCCATTATCCCCGCAGCCAACCTCACCAACGAAGTCCAGGTCACCGCTGTCGCCACCCGCGGCGGCAAGAAGTCCGGCGTTATTCAGGAAGCAGCCCCCGAAGCCACCCTCTTCGAAGACTACGACGCGCTGCTGGACAGCGCGGACATCGACGCGGTCTACATCCCTCTTCCTAACTCGATGCACGTCGAGTGGACGCTAAAGGCGCTGGAGACCGGGAAGCACGTCCTCTGCGAGAAACCGTTCTCCCAGGACGCCGCCGAAGCTGAAGGATCCGTCCGGGCCGCGGAGAGCGCCGGCCTGACGCTCATGGAGGGTTTCATGTTCCGGCTGCATCCGCAGACGCTCCGGCTAAAGGAGTTGCTTTCGGAGGGAACGGTCGGCGAGGTGCGGCAGGTGTTGGTGGAGTTCGGGCACCGGCTGGATGACCCGGAGGACGTGCGGGGCGTCGGTTCGCTGGGCGGCGGGTCTCTGGGCGACGTGGGTTGTTACTGCGTGAGCGGCGCGCGGCTGGCGTTCGGGGCGGAGCCCCGGCGCGTCTCGGCCTTCGGACGGTTCGACGAGTCTGGAGCGGACAGGGAGCTTGCCGGCGTCCTGGAGTTCGAAAACGGGTTCGGCATGGTTTCGTGCGGCATCTCCTCGGCGCGGCGGGAGCGCATGGAGATAGTAGGGACGGAAGGTAAGATCTTTCTGGACGCGCCGTTCCGGGCGGATAAGGCCGGCGGAAAGATAGAGGTCACGAGCGACGATGCTTCGAATACCGAGACTTTCGGAGAGGCCAACCCGTACCTCGCCGAGTTGGAAGAGTTCGCCTCGGCCATCCGCGAGGGACGCGAGCCCGCCGTAGGTCCGCGCGAGATCATGGGCAACGCCCGCGTCATAAGCGCCCTGCTGGAGTCCGCGAGATCCAACGGCGAGGCGCGGGAAGTCTAGCGGACTACGGCACCGTCATCGCGGAGGATCTCGACGGCGTCCGGGTCCGTGTGGAAGACCCGCACCTGGACGGTCGAGGCGGCGAGCAGCATCCCGACGATACCGCTCCGCAGGTCACCGGGCTTCGCGGGCTCGACCCAGCCGACCTCGGCGTTCGTCAGGTCGGCGTCCGTGGTAACGAACCGCTGCAGGAAGAGGCTCAACGGGACCCGCAGAGCGAAGGCCAGCAGGAGCGCGCCAAGAACGAGCAGGTACAGGTTCCAACCCATGTAGAGCCCGAGACCCAGAGCGCCGATGAAGAGGACGGCCGTTAGCAGGTTCGCAGCGACGATGGTGGTGCCGCAGTTGCGGTGGATAGCTAGGTTCCTCTCGCCGGACCGCAGCCTCCGTAACGCCTCCCGCGCCGCGCTCTCGACCTCTTCGAGCGAGCGGACGCCCTGAACGAAGAACCCGTCATCGGTAGAGAAGCCATTCAGCTTGCGGCCCGGCTCCCGCTCCATCATCACGACGATGGTTGCGTGCTCCAGCGCGTGGTTCCGGCGCAGTATCTTGTTCCCGAAAACGGATTTAAGCTGTCCCGGATACACGAACAGGCTCCCGACGGCCTGCAACGAGAACAGGATCGGCAACAGGAACAGGAATAGGACCACGAAAAAAGCCGCGAACAACACGAACAAAATAGCCACGTCAAATCACTTCCGCACTAGGATTTTATGTACGGTGATTATACCGCGCCGGTGACGCGAGCGGTCGGGTTTCGGCTTTTTTCGTGGCTGGTCCGTTACTCTCCACGCCAGTCGAAAGGGAGCGCAACTTCCCCCGGCTTCTCCAGCTCATCGAGAAGCGCGAGCGCGGCTAGGGCTACTTCACGGTGCCGCCCGTGGTCTCCCGGTTCGCCTACCGGGTAGTTGTACGGGAACGGCACGAAGGCCACTCGCGGCGCATCTACCCCATGCTCCATCGCGAGCGTCACGGTGGGAATGCCCCGCGCTTCGATCTCACTACTTACCGATCCCACGGAGCGGTGACACAGCGGTCACGAAGGCGTGAGCAACACCGCGTCAACGCCGTCTTCCACCAGCTTCCCTGCAACCTCGGGCGCGGTCTGCTCGACGAGCGGACCAGCGTCGTGGATGGCCCCCATGAAGCTGAAGTGCCGGTGGTTGAGTGCGCCAACTACGCCTTCTTCAGCCAGTCCTCGCAGAGTCCAGAGGGGGAATATGGCGTCGAGGTCGGAGGCTTCGCCCGGGCGGTAGTAGGCGTGGGTCCAGATAAGTTCGGTGGCTTCATTCGGGATCTCACGGTACGAGCAATCTCCCAGGAAGTCGTCGATATCGAAGCGGGACTGCTCCAGCAAATGGACCCCGCCGGTCGTGACGAGCGCGAGACGGCACTCCGCCAGCGGCTTGTTCAGGGGAACGAACGGCGGCACGGGCTACCGCCTAGACATTGAAGCGGACGATCATGGTGTCGCCGTCCTTGACGACGTAGTCGCGGCCTTCCAGACGGATCCTGGCTTCTTCCCGGCCCTTTGCCCAGGAACCGGCGGCCACGATGTCTTCCCAGTCGCCGGTCTCGGCTGCTATGAACCCGCGTTCCATGTCCGAGTGGATCCTTCCCGCCGACTGACGCGCCGTCGAACCTTCCCTCACCGTCCACGCCCGGCTCTCTTTCTCTCCCGCCGTGAAGAACGTGATGAGCCCGAGCAGCTTATACGCCGCCCGCGTGAACTCCTCGAAGCCCGTCTTCTTCACACCAAGCATCTCCATGTATTCGCGGGCTTCTTCTTCAGACAACTCCGCGACCTCGGCCTCCAGCCTCGCGGAGAGCCGCACGGCCTCCGCCCCCTCGCGCGCGGCCAGCTTCTCCACCTCCGCGCTGTAGCGGTTGCCTTCGGCGACGGACTCCTCGTCCACGTTCGCCACGTACAGGGTCGGCTTCGCCGTGATGAGGGTGCTCATCGCCTCGGTCAGCGCCTCGGACTTCGGGTAGGTGCGGGCGGGGCTTCCGTCGGAGAGGTGATCCCTCAGCTTCTCGAGCTCCGCCGCCTCGGCCCTGAGCTTCACGTCGCCGCTCTTGGCGGCCTTGCCGGTCCGGTCCAGCCGCCGCTCGACTGTTGCGAGGTCCGCGAGCAGAAGCTCGGTCTGTATAGTCTCGATGTCGCCCGTCGGGTCTACGTTGCCGTGGACGTGGATCACGTTCTCATCCTCGAAGCACCGGACGACGTGCGCGATGGCCTCGCACTCCCGGATGTGCCCGAGGAACTGGTTCCCGAGCCCCTCGCCCGCGCTCGCACCCCGCACCAGCCCGGCGATGTCCACGAAATCAACCGTCGCCGGCACGACGCGCTTGCTTTTCATGACCTCCGCCAGCGCATCCAGACGCTCGTCCGAGACCACGGCGACACCCAGGTTCGGGTCGATGGTGGTGAACGGATAGTTCTGGGCCTCCGCGCCCGCACGTGTGAGGCTATTAAAGACCGTTGACTTACCGACGTTCGGCAGACCGACTATTCCAACTCTCATGCGGCTAGTGTATCAAACTGTAGCAAGTCAAGGGGCGGCCGGAGGACGCTTCCGCGGTAGTTTCATAATGCCGGTCACCCCGGTGACGCCGAGAAGGATCAGGACGAGCCCCAGGACCTCGCGGCCCGTTATATCTTCCCCGAGCAACACCGCGCCGTAGAGGAGCGCCCACAGTGGGACGAGATACGTGACCGTCGCGGTTCGGGTCGCCCCTACGTTAGAGATGAGGCGGAAGTAGATCAACAACGACAGCCCGGTCCCGATGACCCCCAACCCGAGTAAGGAACCGAGGACTGGAAGGTCTGGTACGCGTTGCGGCAGCGAGAGCGCCGCGAGTGGAAGTATCACGACGAAGGCTCCCAGGCTCTGACCAACAGCGGATACCGTTACCGGCACACCCTTCATCGCGCGCCGCGCATAGAGCCCGCCTATGGCGTAGCTCGTGGAGCCGGTCATTATGGCCCCAGCTCCCGCCAGAGCCTCGGTTGGTGAAGCGGAGAGTCCTTCCCCGAACCCGCCCGCCAGCACACCGACCCCGGCGATGCCGAGCAGTATCCCGGCCACGCCGAAGAGACCCAACCTCTCGTTGGCGAAGAAGGGAAGAACCCCGGCGAGTACGGCCGTGAAAAGCGGGACGGTCGAGTTGAGGATGGCGGCGGTCCCGCTCGGCAGGAACTGCGTCCCCCAGGCTATGACCAGGAACGGCAATGCGGCGTTAAAGATCCCCAGCACCAGCATCCGCGGCCAGAGACGAAGTACGCTCCGGACCAGTCCGCCCTCGATCTTTCCGGATATCCTGGACAGAAACGGGGCCGCGGCGATGAGCGACAGGGCGCCAAACAAGACCCGGCACGCCACGATAAAAGCGGGCTCGACCTCTGTGAGCGCGACCTTTATAAAAAGGAACGAAGAACCCCACATCGCCCCCAGGAGCAAGAGCAGGGCAATATCCCGCCCCTTCATACGGCAACTTTCGCGCTCTTAGACTTCACGGACGGATTATCGGTCCTGGGGGCCGATCCTGCACGCTGGCGCTCTTACGGTAGAATCGGCACGGCACAAGAGAAGGAAGGAGGGCGAACGTTGGACAGGCAGTTACAGATACAGATCCTCCTGGATCACTACCAGAAACCGCGCCACCGGGGCGAACTCCGGGACGCCGACGTGGCGATGCCCGGTGGCAACCCCGGCTGCGGAGACGTGGTCACCGTATATCTAAAGGGAGCCGGGGACCACGAGCACATAGAAGACGTCTCTTACGAAGGCGAGGGCTGCACCATAAGCATGGCGGCCTCGTCCATGCTGCTGGAGCAAGTCCACGATGGAGACCTCACGATGAACGAAGTCCTCGACATGGACTACAACGAGATGATCGAACAGCTCGGACGCCAGATCGTCGCCTCCCGCCCCAAGTGCGCCACCCTGGGCCTCGGCACCCTGAAAGCCGCCATCCGCCGCTACCAGCAGGACAAACGCCTCTCCGACGCCGGAGTAACCCGCCCGGACAGCGGAGGGTTGATCTTCGGCGAAGGCGCATCCGAGGCGGCGAAGAGAGCGGAGTAGTCTCAAGGATCGGAATCTAGCAAGCTATTCGGTACCACGCAGGCGGTTACTCTTCCTGCTCGCGGCTCCTCGTCGACCAGGCTCCGGCGACTACTGAAGCAAGGATCAAGACCGCCGCCTGCAGGACCGCCCCAAATACCACGGCCAGCAGGAAGAATTGCCAGGCTTCTTCAGCGGAGACGCTGGTCCCGAGCATGTCCGAGAGCATCGAGGCGATCTGGCTCATCTCCACGCTTTTCCCGGCCACGAGCGCCCCCGCCGATGCCCCGACCACGAAGACCGGCATGGCGACCACGCCGCTTATTAGCCCGGCAAGCGCCCCGGCTCCAGCCGACCCGCCCTCGCCCGCCCCGGCGGCCCGCCGTCCGCAAGACACCCCGACGAAACCGGCGATTACGATGCCGACCAGCGACCCGAGCAACGAACCGAAGAAGCCGACCACGCCTCCGATGCCGCCCCACCGGAGCCCTACCCGCGCTGGTCCATTCTGTTCCTCTCTCTGCTCCATCCCTACATTCTAACGGCTGGCGCGAACTACGGGTGCGCCACGGCCCTCCCGAGCAGCGCCCCGATCCCGAGCCCGGCCACCACGCCTCCCAGAGTCACGTAGCCGCCGAAGCTGCCTCCGAACGCGAGCAACCCCACCTCGACCGGCGGGCGCAGCGCGTAATAGATGTATCCGGCGGAGATCCAAAACACTAGAACCGCCAGAAGCAAGTTGCGCTCCATGGGCCGCGCCAGCACCCATCCACCAACCGCCGCGAGCGCGGCGCACCCCGCATACAGGACCCACCCTCCGGTCACACTACCGAGCAGCGAAGAGAACCACCCCGCAAGCCCCCCGAAGAGCGCCGCCCGCGCAAGGTGGCTAAAGAGAAGAGCCCGGCTCCCGGTCGCCTCACCACCGCTCAAGGACGAAGCCCGGAGTTAGTTGGGACAGTTATAGACGCCGACGCACCGGTCGGGCCGTCCCCCGACCTCGACCTCGACGCTGTCTTCATCGGCCATACGCCGCGCGAGCTGGCGGTGCAGCGCAGTCCCCCGCAGCCGCTCCGAAATAACGAGCCGGTAGTGGAGGTCCCGGCCCGAGTCCTCCACGCCCTCGACCAGCCGTCCTCCGCACGAGCAATACCTGTATACCCCATCGGTGTACAGGAATAGCAGGCTCTCGCCAGCGTACACCCCGGCGCACTCCGGACACCGCCAGACGAACGTCACCGCGCCCTCATCAGAGACCATGCACACCCCACAATTTGTTTTGCTACCCATCAGAGAGTCTACATCCTTTCTCGTGCCATCATCGGGGAAAAGGGTTAACAGAAGGTTAAGGGATAGAGAAGCGACGGTTGCCCATAGTGACACGAGCCGCTCTCACCACCAGCGCGAAGATCTTTACCAGCTACTTCCCCGAGCTTCGGATCATCGCTCCAGAGAAACTCTGAAACTCTAAATCTGGTGGAGACCCCACTTATGATCACTATCCTCATTACTTCCATGACGCACCCCGGATAGACCTTAGCTCCCAGCCTCCAGGGATGAAGCGAGAAGAGAAATAAACCCGAACCTTACTGGTAAAGCTCTCGCCAACTCCAGAGATTGACGTTGTAGAGGTTCAGCAGATTAGTGTAATCAGTCGAGGTGTTTGGTGTAACGTTGCCACCAAAGGTCAGGCTTCCGCTGGCTATAGCGAAGCCATCAAGCGCGGTGCTACCAATAGTTTTAAAATTGCCTGTGGTGGTCCCATTGCCTATGACAATTATAATGCCCTTGAATCCGTTAGACGCGTTATTAATCTCAAAATTACCATTGCGTACGACCAAGACACCGCTCGCCAGCGGGGTGCGGTTCACCTTGAAAGTAACATCTTGACCATCTACAAAATAGATCGCTCCCGGACCCGGCCAGTCAGATGTGTTTATCGTAAGCGCGCTTGTTGGAGTCTTATAGTTATTTTGTTCCTGGGCCGCCTCCTTGAGTTCTTCTATAAGCGCAGCCGGGACTACGGTCGAAGGGTTGGAGATCGCAGTCCCAGGGTCGAAGGGGAAGCTGATCTCGTTTGTACCTAGAGCTGCGGTGGGATCAGACTTGAGGATGAATTTTTTATTCTGTCCCTTGGTACCCGTTGTGCGGTCGTAGTCATAATAACCGTTAGCTGCGCTGTCCGAATCACTCGCGCACGTGCTGCCTCCGCATACCAGCCCCAGAGCCCCAAATCCAACACCTGTCGCAGGCCCACCGCCGTCCGCGGATGGTTTGATGCGGCCCACGGTATTGTACGGTGGGTTGTTCCAGTCTCCGTACAAGGCTGTAGTAGTCCGATCCTCCGTGATGCTGCCTTGCGTCGTACCGGTTATTTTGCCACCTGCAAAGAAGCTCAACCTCTTGAGAGCCGCACCTCCATTGAAGTAGATGTCTTTCGGAGTGTAGTAGGCAGGCGGAACTTGGCCTATCTTACCCGTGTAGTAGATAGCCTCGATCTTGCGGACTGCCCCGCCGCCCGACACGCTGGAGTAGCCGGTCGAAGTAATCTTGAAGAACTTCCTGTCGCTGGCCTTGGTAAACGGCTCCGGCGGAGTTTCGGTGATTCCCGTGCAAGGGGACGGTGAAGGGTCCTGGTATTGACTGTAGCATTGTATGGTAACTCTGAATTTCCCGCCTCCGAAGTTCCTGGTGACTCCTACATCCGACGCTGGCCTTGTGAGGGCAGATCCAGAGCAGTTAGTGTTGTTTGTCCACGTCTCCGTCGAGGGTGACCAGTTATCCGCAGCGGGACCTACGCGGATGCCCTCATCGCAGTCGTTAGACCGAATAGTGTCATAGTGTCGTCTGAACGAATCCTTGCGTATTTGCGCCTTTGCTAACTGCACACCAGCATCGGCTATGTCAAAAGCCTTCTGCCCCTGATTGACTTCGACTACGGAGTTCAGGTCCGTCACTACAAAAGTCAGGAGTCCCGCTCCCAGCACTCCGACAATGACCACCATCATGATCGCAACCGGCAACGCTATCCCTGTTTCGTCTCTCATAAGGCGTAGTTTCACGGCTCAGTTTCCCCGGTTTCTAAGCGCCACGTCGGTCGTGAGTGTCTGAGTACCGGGCTGGACGCCGCGTTTGACTTTTATTCTAAGCTCTATCCTCACCATAACGATCTTCGATTCGTCGCCGCCGGGAAGTATCTCCGTACCGTCCTTCGCGAAGTAGCGAAACTTTAACCCCGTATCTGTTGCGCTTTTGTAATCTACAAACTCGGATACCGGTTGGGGACTCCCTCCGTAAGTGTTCACCCTACCTAAAGAGTACGTTGAGCTTCCAGCCGGCTGATAGACACTGTAAGAGATGGTCTCGCATGGCGGTGTTCCACCAGATACACACTCTATCTTCCAGTCCCCGTTGAGATCATTTCCGAAGGTGATCGAACTGTCTGTCCAGGAGGTAAGCAGAGTGGTGTTGCTCGGGGTCGCGGCCTTGTCCTGGGGATACGCCGCCCTCATCTCGCGTTCCATCTTTTCCATCCCCAGCCGGGCGTTCGCCACTGCCTCGCTCTTGTCGTTGCCGAAGCTAAACACCCGCAGACTCATGTCGAAGATCGAGTAGAGTGCGAACAACACGGCTATCATCATAACCATGGTTACGAGTAACTCGGGCAAGGTGAAGCCGCTTTCATCTCGAAGGAGCCTTCTTCTCATGTGGAACCCTTGGTTTTGAGGCCGGTCGTCGTATAGGAACTTCCGCCCCACCTCACCCGGACGTCTATCTGAATGGCATCTTTGAATGTCGGGTCGGGTGTCAGATTCGGGTCCACGTAAGTCGTGGTTACAGTACAACTATCCAGGTTGCCGGCGCCGCCGGGACAACTCCTAGAACCGGGCGGGTATTGGCTAACAGCTATCGCGTAGTCGAAGGACTTGACTTTCTCCATGTTCTGGTTTGCCAGGGCGCGGGCCTGATCGTACTTGCTGCTCGTAGTGGCGGCCCGCAGACCCGCGTCGAACATGCCGACCATCGGGATGATGGCGATAGCGAGGATTATTATGGCGACCAACACCTCCACCAGCGTGAAACCGGATTCTTCGTTGGATAGTCTACGGAGCAAGTTTGACCCTCGATGTCTGGGGATTCAGGTCTATCGTGCGGCTCCTCGAAACGTTGCTCGACGACCTGACCGTGATCGGGATGCCGGCAGGGGACAACGCCGCCCTTCCATCGGAACTGAACACTATAGTGACCTCCGTAGGATTGCCCGTCTGAGTCCCATCGGGAAGACTCCGCGAGTCAAGCGGAATACTAGGTGGCCGCACGACTGGCCCGATCTTATACGTCTGGCTGTTGTTGGTGTTGGGTAGCACAATTTCGTAATCAATCAGCCGGTTCGCCGCCCGGGTGTTGGCGAGCCGGAGGTCCGAACTCAATTGATTGGCGGCGGAGTCGACCTGTCGCCCCTCCGTGATAGCTCGGAAGCTGGGGATGGCGATGGCCGCGAGGATACCTATGATCGCGACAACAACGAGGACTTCGGGCAGGGTGAACCCCGCTCCCCGCTACGAACCCGGTTGAGTTTTCGTCTCACAAAGCTCACGGTTGGATCATCGACACGCCTTCAGGAAAACTTTAGCGTGGCTATTATTTATGTGTCGCGTTGTAGAGTGCGGCGCTCGCGGGGAGTCGACCTCGGCCCGGCTTCTCGATACTAGACGACGGCTCGGAGTACTTCCTCGATAGTCGTCAGGCCCTGGGCGGCTTTCAGGAGGCCGTCTTCGCGGAGGCGGACCATGCCCTGCCGTTCGGCGACGCGGGAGATCTCATCGGACGAGACGCGGCGCAGGACTAGCTCTTTGATCTCCTCTCCGGCGATCATCATTTCGTAGATGCCAACCCTCCCCCGGTAGCCGGAGCCGTCCCACAAACTTTAGAAGAGCCGTCCCGTGCCGCTAACCTCCGTACTCCATGGGGGTGTCGAGGTCCGTGAGTATGTCGGCGGGACGCTTGAGGTTGGAGGCTACGACTTCTCCTAGATAGACGGTATGGTCTCCGGCCTCCATCTTACCGACCACCCGGCATTCGAGATGGGCGAATGCTTCCTCGAAGAGCGGCGCCCCGGTCGCCTCTCCGGACGTGTAGGCCGAGCCGCCGACGGTCCCGCTTTCGTGTTCGAGAGGTTCGGTGAACTTGCGGGCGATGTCTTCTTGTTCGGTGTCGAGGTAGTTCAGGGAGAAGACGCCGCCGGATTCGATCATGTCGTGTGTGTGCTGGTCTTTGCGGGCGGCGACGACTACCTGCTGCGGATGGAAGGAGACCTGCGAGACCCAGCAAGTGGTAAACCCGTTCGCCTCTCCATCGTCGCCTATGACCCCCGTGATGTAGAAACCATAGGGGATGGTCTTCAGGATCTCACTGCGTATCTGCTCCTCCATGACAACCTTTCTCTCTTTGGACCTCTGGCTATTACCCTATCCAGTAGCCCGGATAACCCCCAGCTTACACGTTTCAATCTCCCGAGAGTCGAAAGAGGCTATATACTGTGTTCTGGTCTATTCAACCAACTATTGCCGAAGGAGAAAGAGATGGCGGAGAGAGTCGGGACGCACGAGGCCAAGACGCACCTCTCCGAGTACCTGAACCGGGTCTACTATCGGGGAGACAGGATCGTTATAGAGAGGCATGGCAAGCCGGTGGCGGCGTTAGTCGGGGTCGAGGACCTCGCCCGTCTGGAGTCCGCTCCGGAAGACGCCGAAGAGAAGTACCGGAGAGCGTTGAAAGAGGCGGGCATCAGGGTTAGTTGGTCCACCAGCGCGGATAAGGACTCCGAGCAAGCTCCGGTCGAGCGCCGTCTCCTCAAGGTCAAAGGTACACCGGTATCCGAGCAAATAATCGCTGATCGACGCTAGTCGGACGCTGAATGGAAGCGTACTATCTGGATGCCAGCGCCGCCGTCAAAGGCTACTTGGCGGAGCGGGGTTCACCCAGGGTCGTCGAGCTTCTGAATAGCGCGGCGGGACACGAGTTGTACCTCAGCCGGGTCGGCACTGTGGAGGTAGCGGCGGGTATCTTTGGAAAAGTCAGGACCGGCGAGACTGGCATCGAAGAAGCCGCCGAGTTCGTGGAAATGTTTCTAAGAGACGTCGAGAATACCTACCAGATCGTTGAAGTGGATCCCATAACTGCCCAGAAGGCCGTCGAGGTTTGCCGGAACTACTTGCTGCGCGCCTACGATTGCCTGCAGCTCGCGACGGCGGTCCTGCTACAAGAGCAACGGGCGCTCGCTGGGCTGGAGTCCATGACGTTTATGTCCTCGGACCAGGAGTTGAATGCCGCCGCGCGGAGCGAGGGGCTGTCGGTAGAGGACCCTGCCGGGAGCTAAACTTAAAGCCGCCCGGAGCGGATGATGCCGACGAGCAGCAGGAGCCCCAGGATGGCGGCGAAGACGAACCCTATGAGGCCGAAGATGCTCACTCCCAGGACTCTAATACCGCCTTCGGAGAAGATCCCCAGCATCGAGGACCCTATTACGAGGGCGGCTATGAGGAGGGCGAAGACGAGCCGGTTGGCGAGTATGTCCACCTTTGAGATGAGGTCGTCGAGCCCCGAGTGGCGGAAGCGCACTTCGATCTCTCCGTCCTTCAACTCGTCCAGGAAGGCGTGGATCTGACGCGGATAGTCCGCGTAGGCTTCGGGCTGGGCCAGCTTGCGGGCCGTCCGCGCTGCCACGTAACGCGGGTCGCGGAAGCGAGAGATCACACGCTCCGCCGCCTCCGCCGCCGCAATGATCTCCGTCCCACCCCCCAACTTCTCGGCATCCACCAGGGCACGGGCCATCTGCGCCACCTCTACCTGCAGCCGCGCGCCGCCTCTCCGAAGCGCCTCCAGACCCCGGTCCCGCGCCTCGACCAGCGAGTGCTCCATCCAGAGCGGACCTCCCAGAGTGCCCAAAGTCTCGCGCAGCTCGCGCCGGAGATCGGCGATGTCATTCGGGACCCCGCTGCCGGCCAGCGGCAGGGCGCGGGCGAGGGCGTCCACGTCGCCGCGCCGGATGCCCGCGAGGACTTCAGCCACGCCCCGCAGCCGTTCCGGGTCTAGAGAAAGCATCTCTGTCGGGTCCGTGAGCCAGACCAGGCCGTCGTCCGCCGCAAATCGCTCGGGGACGGTATCCGAAAGGAAGATGCCTTCTTCGAGCGCCAGCCTCACGAGCGCCTCCGAGACCTCCCGGTACTGCGTCTCCGTCGGGACTGCGGGGTCGGCGGGCGTCTCGAACGTGAGGCAGCGGCCCGTCGAGTAGTCGCGGTAGACGTCCGGGACGCGCAGGGTGAGGCCGTCTAGCCCTCGCAGACGGCGGACGTTCTGGGCGGCGAAGTACATATCTCTGCGGTGCGCCGTGTGGGAGGCGAACTCCGCAACGGCGGCTCTCGGGTCGAGCGGTAGCCGGTCCCCGAGCCTGCGGCGCGTCACCTCCGCCACCGGGCGCATCGCCAGCAGGTCGCGCCGTATACCCGGCCGGTTCACCACCACGAGCGCGGGACGGTCTCCCGGAAGAACAGCCCGGTGAGATTGGGTCAACATCCCCACCCGGAGCGGCGTTACGTCGAACCCGATAAATAGCCGCTCTAGCGTATTGCCCAGCTCCCGCTCCAGCAGCCCCCGCGTCTCCGCGAACGGCGCCGGCCTCACCGCGGCCGAGGCCCGGCCCAGTTCGGCGGCCACGTCCTGGGGCAGCAGGTCGCGGCGGATAGAGAGGAAGCGCCCGAGCTCCACGAAGTTTGGTCCGAGCTCTTCGAGAGCCCGCCGGAGCCGCATCCCAACCCTGTCCGGTTGCGCCCCGCGGCGGCCGGGAACGAACCGGTTGCCGAAGACGAATCCGAACCCGTAGCGTGCCCCGACACGGGCGATACCGGCCGCCCGCCGGGCCGGACTCGCCGGAAGCCCTTCCGTAGCCTTCTCCATGAGAAGAAGCATATCAGCCGGTCAGCCAGTCAGTCGGATGGCAGGGGGACGAAAGCGCCGGGGGCGAGCCGCTACAATAAGGGACGCGCAGATGACAGGCGGAGACAAAGGAGCGACATATGCAGTACGTCCACACCTGCTACCGGGTCCTGGACCTCGACAAGAGCATAGAGTTCTACCGGGGCAAGCTCGGTCTGGAACTTGCCCGCAAGAGCCCCATCGGAGACGCCGCGACCAACGCCTTCTTCGCCGTCCCCGGAGACCCCGAGCCGCGCCTGGAGCTCACCCTCAACCACGATCAGGAAGAGCCTTACGAGCTTGGGACGGGATACAGCCACGTAGCATTCGCCGTCGAAGACCTCGACGCCCTCGCGGATAAGCTCGAAGAGGCCGGGGGCGTGGACTTTGAGAGCAAGCCGCACGCCATGAGCAGCGGCACCCGCCTCTTCTTCGTGAAGGACCCGGACGGATACCGCATAGAGTTCATCGAGCGCAAGTAGTGGGCCGGGCCGCCAGGGAGCGGGACCTCAAAGCCGACCTCGACTGGCCTGTCGGGCGCATCCGGGCGAAACCCGCGAATAGAGCGACGCAGGCCTGATCCTCGTCCACAGTATCGCGGAGTGCGGGAAGGCCAGGAGCAGGGACAGCGCTTTTCTTCGTGAAGCCCGGAGAGCCGGATGTCGATTCCGGAAAGACCGTCCGGGTGAAACCCAGAACTTGTAGCCCGATATGCATCGCCCACTCCTCTTGTCCGGTGGTTCCGCGCGGGCTGGTGTGACCCGTCCGAGTCCGCAACCAGCAAAAAAAGAGCGACTGCTGGTTGCTGGAGGGAGGTTTGATGATAGAAAACCGGAGGCGGGTACCCGCCTCCGGTCGCACTCTACTTAGGGCGTTATTACCGTGGCCGGCAGCGAGCTGCAGAACGCCTCAAGGTCGAAGGGACACTTCACGATAAACGGGCTAATAGCCTTGCAGATATCCTGCGGCGACTTGGGCGTGTCGAAGGACGCCGGGAACGGTATCGCGCGGTTGATGAGGTTGAGGTAGGAGGCATGGCGCGCCTCTATCGTGGCGATCGTCGCCCCGACGGTCACGTACTCGGGGGACTTGATGTAGGCTATCGCCCCGTCGTAGGCCATTACGCCGGTGTTCTCGAGTACCCTGGCCGTCCTCACCACGTCCGCGACGGACTTTACACCAAAGTTGTACGTACACTCGGGCACCGGGGTGCCGCCCAGGCTGACTATGGTTGAGCGCAGGGCGTGGACGTGGGCCTCCTCGTGCTGACGGATGATCTGGAAGTTCCTGTAAGCCGTGTTGCGGAGGTAGCTTCCCAGGCCGTCGAAAATGCGGGCGCGGCGGAAGTCCCTGGAGCTGAACCTGCTCGTCACCTGTACGTAGAACCTGCGCTCCAGGTTCTCCAGCGTCAGCGCGTAGTTGAGGAGGTCGATATCCGTGGTGCTACTCGCCGCCTGGGCCTCCCGCGCCTCGACGGCCGAAACCGCCCCGACCAACGACATCGCCAGCGCCCCGCCACCGAGCATCTTCGCCGAGTTGGTCAGGAAGCCCCGCCGGGAGAGAACCCCCTGCGACGCCTGCTGGCCGTTGTGTTGGACTTCGTGCATAAACTTGCTCCTTTCCCCTGGTGGCCCGGGGCAGCCCCGAACCGAAACCCAAACAATACCCTTACTTCTCTGCCGTACCTTCCCTGGGCTCCCCCTTTCGCTCGTCTCCCCGGAGCAAAACAAAACCGGCCACCGAGTATCTCGGGTAGCCGGTTGCACCACTGGCTCCACTCGTCCCGGGTGCCCAGGTGTGGGACGAGGTTCTCTGCCGCTACTGGCCGGGTTTTGTGTCCGGCAATTGTGAGTTACGTTACCTGGATGGTTCTGGATCATCGCCGGTCGAGAAATATGAGAAAAATAATAACTTATAGCCCTCGCGAACCGGATTCTCCCCGGTCCTCACACCGGACACACGTGGATTGCCCAGTCCCGGATTGTCTGCAAAAAAGAATGTTCTACGCTGTTGCCAGCTTTTGACTTACGATGTAAAATGCTCGCATTAGAGAGTGGAGAGATTCCAAGCGAGAGAGATGCTTATGCTGGAGGGGTGGTTCGGTAGGCTGGTGCGGGAGGAGCGCGGTTTCACCTTGCAAGAGGTGTTGACCGT
>JBBPZZ010000105.1:0-7762 GCA_038198445.1 Rubrobacterales bacterium | reverse complement strand
GTTCAAGGCTGGCATCGCCTTCGGCCAGTATTGCGCCTCGTGCTGCGGCCCATATCTGTACGCGCTTGTGGTCCTGGCGGGCGCCACCGGAAGTTTCTGGCTCGGGGTCGGGCTGGTGATGCTCTACGCCGTCACCATGGTTATACCGTTCCTGCTTCCGGCTCTGCTCGCCCCAGAGAGCTACTCCGCCCTCTCGACCAGGATCACGGACCTCACGCCCGGCCTCAACCGGGCGACGGGCCTGATGCTGGTTGGTATCGGCATCCTCCTAATGCCGGTCGCGGTTCTGATGGGCATTGGATAGGAAGACTTTAGATGAGCCTCACACCGTTCTCGTGGCACTGGGACCCAACGGTCCTTTTGGGCCTGGGTGTCTCGGCAGGTGGATACGCCCTGTTGTCCTGTCGGTTGTGGCGCGCGGCCGGACGATTCGACCGTCGGGCGGCGGCCTCCTGGACTCTGGGGCTGCTGATCATCCTCGTGGCTCTGGAGTCGCCGCTCGATAAGATAGCGGAGGAGAAGCTTCTCTCGGCCCACATGTTGCAGCACGGGTTGCTGATGAGTGTTGCGCCGCCGCTCCTGCTGCTCGGGTTGTATCCGCGCTTGATCGTTCCTTTCTCGCGTCCGATTATCAAGCCGCTTCTGCTGAATCCACACGCCCACTCAGCGTTACGAGTCCTCTCCGCCCCGGCGATGGCGCTCGGAATGTGGCTGGCGGTGCTCTATGCCTGGCACCTTCCGGTGGTCTACCAGGCTGCCCTGCGGGGCGATAGCCTGCATATAGTCGAGCATCTATTCTTCGTGAACGCAGGGTTACTGTTCTGGGCGCCGATCATCGAGCCGGTTCCCGCTCTCGTGAGGATGAAACCACTGGCGAAATTGGGTTATCTGGCGGCGGCGGAGGCCGGCATGGCGATGCTGGTTGCGCTTTTTTTGTGGGGGCCGCAACTCTACCCGTTCTACGATGGAGCGTCGCCGTGGGGTATTTCGTGGAGTTTGGATCAGCGTCTGGCGGGACTCGTGATGGTGGTAGTGGATATGTTAGTCGTCTTGACGGCGGCGGGTTGGATCTCGTTCCGGGCGCTGGCGGATATCGAGCGCCGTCACCGGCGACTCTCGCCAACGACGAAGTAGAGGGGGATAGCGTGGCGCAGTATCTGAAGACGGGCAGATGGCATCCACAGGACGCGGGCCAGGAGGTGCGCCGGAGAGTCTCGGAGATTCTCGCGGACGTGGAGGAGCGCGGAGAAGAAGCCGTGCGCGACTACTCGGAGAAGCTCGACGGCTGGAACCCGGAGAGCTTCCGGCTCTCGGAAGAGCGGATCGAGGAAGCCTGCGCCACCGTGGACGCGGACCTGCGCCGCCACCTGGAGTTCGCTGCTTCGCAAGTGGGCGGCTTTGCTGAAGCGCAACTCGAAACACTCTTACCGCTCGACGTGGAGATGGGAGACGGCGTCAGGCTGGGACATCGGCACGTGCCGGTAAGCGCCGTGGGCACCTACGTGCCGGGCGGGCAGTACAAGCTGATCTCCTCGGCCCTCATGAGCGTGCTGACAGCCAAGGTCGCGGGCGTCGGACGGGTCGTTTCGATGAGCGCGCCGTCCGGAGAGTGGGGCATTCACGCTCCGACCATCTACACCATGCGGCTTGCCGGGGTGGACGAAATTTACGCCCTCGGTGGCGTCCAGGCGATGGCCGCGATGGCTTTCGGGGCCGTGGACGGGCTCGCGCCCGTGGACATGCTCGTCGGCGCCGGGAACGCCTACGTCGCCGAGGCGAAGCGCCAGCTCTTTGGCCGGGTCGGGATAGACCTCATAGCCGGCCCAACCGAGATCCTCGTCATCGCCGACGAGTCCGCCCGTCCGCACGTCGTAGCCGTGGACCTTCTCGGACAGGCCGAGCACGGCCCGACTTCGCCCGCCGCGCTCATCACCACGTCTCGCAAACTCGGCGAGGCGGTTCTGGCGGAGATAGAAAACTTGCTTAAGACATGGCCCACGGCGGAAGTCACGAGCAGAGCCTGGCAAGACTTCGGAACGGTCGTTGTCGCCGGGAGTGTGGAAGAAGCCATCTCCTTGTCGGATGAGTTCGCGCCCGAGCATCTGGAGGTCCAGGTAGAGGACAGCGCACCCTACGAGGAAGGACTGAGGAACTACGGTTCTCTCTTTATCGGCGAGGAGACCACCGTGCCGTTCGGCGACAAGTCCGTAGGGACGAACCACACGCTTCCGACGTCTGGGGCGGCCCGGTATACGGGAGGGTTGTGGGTCGGGAAATTCCTAAAGACCCTCACCTACCAGCGCCTCACCACCGAAGCCAGCCGGCGCATGGCCGTCGCGTCGGGTGAGATCTCTCACGCCGAAGGTATGTTGGGACATGAGATCTCTTCAAAAGTCCGGCTGGATATCGACGATTATCCACGGGCCAGCGAGCTGGAATAAAGGAGCCTCCGTGTCCCGTGTAGCCGTTGTCGGCGCTGGACCGGGCGGTATATCCGCCGCGCGCAGGTTGAAAGACCGCGCCGGGGATGAGGTGGAGGTAACCCTCTTCGAACGAGAGTCCTACGTCGAGTACCTGCCGGGAACCATACCCATCTTTCTGGGGAAGACGCCCCGCGAACGCTGGCGCGCAACGCTGGATCTGGAGGACGTGGAGCTTAGGTTCGGAGAGGTAGAGGAGGTCTCCGGTAGCGGTGTAGTAGTTGACGGAGAGACTTACGAGGCTGATGCAGTCGTGGCCGCGCCAGGACTCGCGCTCGACGAGGCGCGGGTGCCGGATGAGCCGAATATATACGCCTTCTGGGATCCAGCAGGTGCGGAGGCCGCGTCGAGAGCTATGAAGTATTTTCGAGGCCAGACTATCGCCATCATCATTTCTTCCTTGCCCTACCGTTGTCCGCCCGCGCCCTTCGGCATGGCGATGGAACTCGCCTCACTCCAGCGTGACGCGGGACGCGAGACTAGAGTAGTGCTCACGACCCCGGAAGAGACGCCGCTCGCCGCTGTCGGAGGCGGTGTACCCGCATTTCTGGAGCGCTCATGCGCCGAAGCAGGAGTCGAGGTCTACAAAGGGTTCGAGCCGGACCTGGACAGGTTAAAGGACGGCAAGATCCGGTCGAGAGACAGCCTGATTTTGGAGTGCGATCTGGCGTTCGTTATACCGCCGCACGTCAGGTCACCGCTACTCTCCGACCTTCCTGGCAAAGGAGCGCTGATACCTGTCTCTCCAAATTTCGAGAGCGAAGTACCGGGACTTTTCGTGGTTGGAGACGCCGCAATGGTTCCCCTGCCCCGGGCCGCGGATGCCGCGGCGGCGGAAGGCAGAACCGCCGCCGATGCCATACTGGAGCGCCTCGGACTGTCGGACGCAAGTGAACCGCACATGCCGGAACCCGAGTGTTACGTCGGACATGGAGATGGAAGTTACAGTAGGATCTCACTGCGTTACCCTGACGGGCTACCGTCTTCGGGAGAAGCCGAGGTGGGGATACAAGGTCCCTCGCAGATGCTGGCTGCGGAGTTCGCCGAATCGTTTGGTCGTTGGCAGAAGATGCGCGCCGGATAACGCGTAAAGGAAAACCGAACGTAGGGTCAGCCGTTGGGACGAGGGATTCTTGAGACGCCCGGAGAAACTGAACAACATCTTTCTGACCGGAGGCGATCAAGTTCATCCTTTGTAACCGATGATGGCCCGGTCCGGATGGCGCAGGAAATCCACCAGGTTGATCGCGTAGAGAGCCATTAGCGCCAGGGCGAAGGCCGTTTGTGTTACCCAGTCGGCTCCGGTGTTCGCCAGGATCAAGACCCCGAGCAGCGTGATGAGTAAACCGTTGCCCATCCTGGCTCCCACGCCTATCGAGAGCTGCTCGCCTTTGCGGTCGTTCGCCTGATATAGCCGCCACAGCATGAGCATTATGCTCAGGAAGTACAGTTGCAGCAGGGCCGCCAGCCACAACCTTTCGGCCAGGGCCGAGACCAGAAATATATCTCCTGTACACAGGGCCGCGAAGCTCGTGAGACACGTCGCCTGCTTGCCGTACTTCAACAGGAACGTTGGTTTGCCGTAGGCGGCGTCGCCTTCCCGGTCCCGGAAGTCTTTCAAGGCGATCCGGCTCACAAACAGCAGGTATAGGGCAGCCATCAGGGGAAGGTCGAACGCTTCCAGATCCTCTCCCGCCACGACGACGCCCAGCCAGTACGGGATGCCGACATAGGCGACGGCCAGCGACAGCGGCGCGAGGAAAGTCCTGTACGATAGCCTGACCGGCGGCAGGGAGTAGATTACGCTGATGAGTAGCGACAGCGCCACGATACCGGCCGCGCCCGGGCTGATGGTCAGGGAGAGAGCCACCGCGAGGAAGCTCGCCGCGCCGAACACTATCCACAACTCCACGGTTTTGGCCGCTCCCACGACCAGAGGACGGCCCTGGTCGCCGGGGTGGTTGATCCTATCTATCTCCTCGTCGGCGATGTCGTTGATGCTCGTGGCGCTGACGTAGCTGGATGCCAGGGCCAATATTGCCAGTATCATCCGCAAACTGGTCCCGGTAAAATCCCCGTGCCACGCGGCCCCGAGTAACATGAAGAGAATGATCATTACCGCCACGCGGTAGCGCAGCAGCCTCCAGTACAGGACGAACAGCCCCATCACTACTTGGGCGTGTAGGTCCGAAACGGCCAGATGCTCACCATCGTCAGCAGAAAGACCGCCCACATGACGTGGTAGAGCAGGATCAGGGAAAGCCCCAGCCAGAAGAAGTTGGCCAGAAGAGTCGCATCGCCCAGTCGAACAGCCTGCTTCTCGACCTCGTCGAAAGCCCTGTAAGCCAGGAAAGCCGCCAGAAAAAGCGCCATCGCGATCGCCGCGCCGAACGTCGTAAAGATATACGTCAGATAAGAGAGCGTTGGCAGCGCGACGAAAAACACCGGCACTATCCAGAAGATGGCGGCCAGGATTGCGCCGACCGCCACCACGATTATGATGACGGTACGGCGGGTGGCCCGCGTATCCATCCTATCCACCCACGGTCCAGGCGTCCGCGCCCCGGCCCGGCGTTGGAACCGCCGCTTGAAGAGCCGGTACATCACCCGAAAGACGACCAGGTAGAGAAAAAGCACCGCCGTCCCGACCGCTACATAGAACAGTGGGCTGTTGGGATCACCGGACGAGGTATCGAACTGCTGTATCTGGTTGGCCCTGTACAATCCGGCCGGCGCCAGACCGAGCTTGACCGTACCGATCAAAGCGTTGTAGCCGAACGCCAGTACCAGCGCCGTCCTGCCAAACCCCATGCCCAGACGGTCGATGAAACCAAAGAGACCGGCGGTAAGAATAATGACAGCAAACCCGGCCGCGAGAAACACCGTGAACCCCGGTCTCTCATATGGCGGGGAAAGATACGGTATCGCCACCGCCACCAAGCCGCCGGCCAGACCAAAGAGCGCAACCGCCACCATCAACGTCCGAAAGCTCTTTGCGCCCGCGGTCATCTTCCCCGCCTCCGTTCAAGAGGTTCCCACACTACCGGCCTCAGATCTATACTTACATTGTAAGTAAAAGAATGCTGCACGTCAAGATGCATTTCCTTGTGGAGAACAGGTGCGGATGTAACGGAAGCTAGCGTGTCGATTGGTCAGACGCCGTATTCCTCGTCCGTGACTGGCTCCAGCCAGTCGGTGCCGCCTTCGGTGCTTATGGCGGGGCTGATGGCTATGTGGACCATGTAGGTATCGGGGACGGCTCCGTGCCAGTGCTTCTCTTCCGGGGCGAAGTGGACGAGGTCCCCAGCACGCACTTCGGATACCGGGCCGTTTTCTTTTCCGACGCGGCCTTCGCCGGTTACGATGTAGAGGATCTGTCCCTCCGGGTGGGTGTGCCAGTTGGTGCGCGCTCCGGCCTCGAAGAAGACGCGGAAGAGGCCCGCGCCGGGTTTCGGGACGGTCTTCGCGTCCATCAACACGTTGCCGGTGAACCAGTCCTCCGGGCCGCGACGGGTCTCCATGTCGTTTGATCTAACTACTTCCACTTTGCCTCCTCTTACGTTAGGCGGCGCTCGAAGGTCTTCTCCAGGCGCGGGCCGCCGTCTTTGGATATGGCGCGCTCGAACATGAGGCTCGCGTCTTTTCCGTCCAGCTCTATCGTGCCGACTTGATTGTCGAACCATACGCCGTCGTGGGTTAGGCTCCATTTGAGGTCCGGGTCGCGCACGCCGGCGGACCGGGCGAGCAGGCGTCCGGCCAACTGGCCCGCCTTCGACCATCCGGCTTTGAAGATGCGGGTCTTCTGGGCTTCAAGCTCGTTGCGGAACGGGGAGCAAACGGCCTGGTGGATGGCGCTCCGCACGCCCTCCGCGAACGTGGCTTCGGCGAGGTAGGAGTGGTGTACGTCGCCGGAGAGGATGGTTATGGAGTGGGGGGCGCGACCGCGTTCGCCGGCGCCTACGGCACGGATCAACTCGACCAGCTTCTCGAAGGAGTCGTGGAAGGCGGCCCAATGTTCGATGTCGAGGGACTGGCGCAGGTTCTCCGCGCGGCGGGCGGTCCGCGCTCCCCAGGCTCCCTTGCAGACGGCTTCGTTCCAGGCTTCGAGGTGGTGCATCCCCTGACCCATGAGTACCGGGAGGGAGGTCCCTATGAGGAGGTGATCGAAGTCTCCGGTTGCCTTGTCTTCGATCCAGGCCCACTCGTCGTCGTCCACCATCGAGCGGCGCTCCTCGGTGAGCACCCGACCGGCCCGCGAGTCTATGACGATGAGGCGGGTGTCTCCGAAGTCGCGGTGGAAGCTCCAGCGCGTACCCTCGGCTTCGCGTCCGGCCTTGTAGGAGAAGGCGCGGAGGGCGGGACCGGCGTCTTCGGTTTGCTGAGCTTCCTCGTACAGGTCGTTGGTCTTGAGGTGCTTCGGCGAGAGGTTGCCGAGGTGCTGGTAGATCCAGTACGACATGTACCCGCCGATTATCTGCGCGTCCCACCACGGGTTTCGCCGGACCTCGTCCACCCACGCCTCGGAGATATTCCAGTCGTCGGCGAGCTCGTGGTCGTCGAAGATCATGGCGCTGGATACCGTGGAGAGGAGCCACCGTATTGGCGGGTCTCCCCACGAGTCCCAATACAGCCGGGTGTACTCCTCGAAGTCCGCTACCGTTTCGCCGGGTGGCTTCTCCGTATCACGCTTGTTTCGGATGAACTCCTGGGCGTTGAGGGAGATTTTGTCGGCGTAGATTTGATCCCCCAACATCACGAGCCCATGCGGCCACTCTTCGCGCGGCTCCCGGCGCATCCGCTCCGTCAGCGCGTACAGCGCGTCTATCTCATTGCCGCGACTGTCCTGTTCCTTGCTCAAAGTGTACGGCGGCTCGTGCGGCACGCACACCCGGCACGAACCGAAGACCAGCCGGACTTTCTCTCCCGGCGCGATCGTTCGGATGAAGCTCGGCGGATACTCCGAGTACGGCTCGGGCCAGACCTTCTTGTCATCGAGCGCGACCTCGTACTCGTGGAACTCGCCGGGTTCCAGGCCGGAGACGTGGGGGACCGCGTAGTGATGGCCCTCGACGTGGAAGGTACGAGCGCGGAAGGTTGAGTCTCCTACCCTGACCTCCACCTCGCAGGCGGCGTCGGTCTCTACCCAGATGGTCGCGTCCGAGGCGTCCACGTACCGCAGGAGCGGGCCGAGGATGAGGTCAGGCATCGGCGCTCACGCGAGCCGGTAGTCGAAGACGTGTTGGAGGTGCAGGTCGTCCGGGTCTTTCGCTCCGGTCTTCTCG
>JBBPZZ010000104.1:0-27566 GCA_038198445.1 Rubrobacterales bacterium | reverse complement strand
TGCCCGATAAAAGCGATGCGCGAACCCCGAACCGCGACGCTCATCCCCGGCAGTATCTCACCGGATGTAACACTCACCAGCGTACCGTTTCGGACAACTAGGTCCGCCGGCTCATCGCCCCGCGCCGTCGCCGCCAGCCTCGAACCGTTCTGGCATCCCGTCCTTCCCTCGGCGGATCTCGTATGCGGGCCGATCGCGATCGAACTGCTAGGGCGCGGGCTGGTCCTGGCGCGGCTGGACGGCGAAGCGGTCGTCTTCGACGACGTCTGCCGGCACCTGGGCGCCGCCCTCTCGCTGGGCGAGGTGGTAGACGGAGGCCGCCTGCGATGCGCGTATCACGGCTGGAGCTACGACAGGACGGGCCGGTGCGTGGACATCCCTGCGAGGCGTGGCGCGGCCATTCCCCGCGAGGCGAAGGTAAGTTCTTACCCGACGCGCGAGCAGTACGGGCTCGTGTGGGTCTGTCTCGCGGAGGAGCCGGAGCGTGAGATCCCGGCGCTTCCCGAGTTCGATGAACCGGAGGTCCACAAGGGACCCTTGCGGACTTACGGGCCGTGGCGGGCGAGCGCGCCGCGCATCGTGATGGCCGCTCTGGACGACACGCATTTCCCGTGGGTGCATCCGGGGATACTCGGAGACCCGGCGCATCCCGAGCCGCCGGACCACAAGGTTTACCGGGAGGGCGAGTATCTCGTCTCGACCTACGACATGATGCACCCGGCCAACGACACCGTGAGCAATAACGGCGGGACGGGCGCGTTGGAGAAGGTTACGTATACGAACTACGTGACGCCGACGAGCATCCGGCTCGTCAAGGAGAGCGCGGCGGGGGTGTATGTGATCTGGCAGGTCGCCTCCCCCATCGCGCACGACAGATCCCTCATCTTCTCGCGCCAGACACGTTCTTTCGACCGGAACCCTGACCACGACCCGGAGTACGAGCGTCTTCAGGACACCATACTGGAGCAGGACCGGCCCATCGTCGAGAGCCAGCGTCCCTGGCTCCTCCCCCCTCTCAGTTCGCGTATGATGCTCTACGTGCGACCCGCGGACCTTCCCCTGGTCGCGTATCAAAAATGGCTCGAAGAGCTGGACATCCCACAGGAGGTATAGATGACGAACACCCACACCCGCCGCCAGTTCATCAAGGGCGCCGGCCTCACCCTCGGCGCCATAGGCGCTGGCGGTCTCCTCTCCGCGTGCAGCAGCGGCGGAGGCAGCGGTTCCTCCGGCTCCGGCGGCTCCGGTGGTTCGGGCGACAAGCTCAAGGTTGCCTTCGTGTACATAGGCCCGACCGGAGACGCCGGCTGGACCGGCCGCCACGACGCCGGGCGAAAGATGCTCCAGAAGCAGCTCGGGGATAAAGTCGAGACCAGCTTCGTCGAGAACGTCGCCGAGGGCGCGACGGCGCAGAAGACTTTCGAGGATCTCGCCCGCAAGGGCAACGGCCTCGTCTTCGGGACCAGCTTCGGCTACATGGACTCGATGCTCGCCGCCGCCAAGAAATATCCCGACACCGTCTTCATGCACGCGACCGGCTTCAAGACCGCCAAGAACCTCGGCACCTACGCCGGGGGCGCGGAGCAGGGCTCCTACCTGGCGGGGATCGCGGCGGGCAAGGCGGCGAAGAACGGCAAGCTGGGCTACCTGGCGCCGTTCCCGATCCCGGAGGTCATCCGGGGCCTCAACGCCCTCACGCTCGGCGCACGTTCCGTCAACCCCGACGCGACGATGCAGGTCGTGTGGACCTCGACCTGGTTCGATCCGGACAAGGAGAAGCAGGCGGCGCAGGGACTCACGAACTCCGGCGTGGACGTGATCGGGATGCAGCAGGACAGCCCCGCGGCCGGCAAGGTCGCCCAGAACGCGGGCGACAAGTGGGTCGGCTTCAACGATAACATGCAACGGTTCGCGCCGGAGGCCTGGCTCACCGGCCCGATGTGGAACTGGGGTCCGTTCTACATAAAGACTGCCAAGCAAGTCCTCAACAACAAGTGGAAGAGCGAGCAGTACTACGGGGGCATGGACGACGGCCTCGTCGAGCTGGCGCCGTTCGGCAAGTCCGTCAGTTCCGACACCAGGAAGACGATCGAGGATAAGAAACAGGCCACGATCGACGGCAAATTCCACGCCTTCGCCGGTCCCGTAAAGGACCAGGACGGCAAGGTCCGCATCCCGAAGGGCGAGACGGCGTCGCTGGAAGACCTGCTCTCGATGGACTACCTCGTCGAGGGTGTGGTTGGCAAGATCCCGAAGAACGCGGAGGGCTAGAACCCCTTGCCGGATATGCCTCCGGCGGTCGAGGCGAGGTCCGTCTCGAAGGCTTTCCCCGGCGTGATCGCCAACGCCGGGGTAGACCTCTCCGTGGCTAGAGGCGAGGTACACGCCATCCTCGGCGAGAACGGCGCTGGAAAGAGCACCCTCGCCTCCATCCTCGCCGGCCTCTACCGACCTGATGAAGGTGAAGTGCGGGTAAACGGCGAACCGGCCAACTTCGGCAGCCCGCGCGACGCGCTGGCGCGCGGCGTCGGCATGGTCTACCAGCACTTCCGGCTCGTCGAGCGCTTCAGCGTGGCCGAGAACGTCCTGCTCGGAGACCCGCGCCAGCCCATCCTGCTCTCCACCCGGCGGGCCGAGAAGACCGTCACGGAGCTCGGGGAGCGCTACGGTCTTCCGGTGGACCCGAGGGCACGGATCGGGGACCTGTCGGTCGGGGAGCAGCAGCGCGTGGAGATCGTCAAGATGCTCTACCGGGGCGCGGACGTCCTGATCCTGGACGAACCGACCGCCGTCCTCACGCCCCAGGAGTCCGAGAACCTCTTCGAGACCGTGAACGCGATGACCGCCGAGGGCAAGTCCGTTATCTTCATCAGCCACAAGCTCTCCGAGGTCCTCGCCGTCTCCCACCACGTAACCGTCATGCGTGACGCCCACGTAGTCGCCCGCGCCGAGACCGCCTCCTCCAACCGCCGCTCCCTCGCCCGCGCGATGGTCGGCCGCGACGTGGACCTCTCCGTCCAGCGCGCCGGAGAAGCGCCCGGCGAACCACTCCTCGAACTGGAAGCCTTGAACGCCGCGGGCGAGGGCGACACCGTGCCGCTCCGGGACGTGAGCCTGACGGTGCGGGCCGGTGAGGTCGTCGGCGTGGCGGGTGTCTCGGGCAACGGCCAGCGCTCCCTCGCCGAGGTCGCCGCCGGTATGCGGACGCCGTCGTCGGGACGGGTCGTGGTGCGCGGCGTGGAGACCACCGGCAAGGGGCCGAGAGCGGCGCGGCGGGCGGGACTCGCCTACGTCCCGGAGGACCGGCTCGGGACGGGGCTCGCGCCGTCGCTCTCGATCTCCGAGAACCTGCTTCTCACACATCCCCGGCCCTTCTTCCTCAAGCGCAAGGAGATGGATAGCACGGCCCGCGAGGCGATAGAGCAGTTCGAGATACGCGCCCCCGGCCCCGACGCCGCAACCCGCGGCCTCTCCGGCGGCAACGCCCAGAAAGCGCTCCTCGCCCGCGAGCTCTCCGACGGCCCGGAGGTGATAATCGTGGCTTCTCCCACCCGCGGCCTCGACGTGGGCGCAACGCAGGCCGTTCGCGAGATCCTGGACAAGAGACGCCGGGCCGGTTGCGCCATACTCCTCATCTCCGAGGACCTCGACGAGGTGCGTTCCCTCTCCGACCGCATCCTGGTGCTCTACGAAGGCCGCATCGTGCATGAAACGTCCGGCGAGGACGCGAACGTCGAAGACCTCGGCCTCGCGATGGCCGGTTCGGAGACCGGCGGGAACTAGTGCGGATACACCTCGAACGCCGGCTCGAAGCCCGCCGCGGACACCGGGCGCTCGTCACCGTACTCTCGGTCGTGGCGGCGCTCCTGCTCGGGGCGGTCTTCCTCGTCCTCACCGGCAGGTCTCCAATAGCCGTGTACACGGAGATGTTCCGGGCGGCGTTCCTCTCGTTCTTTGGCATCACCGACTCTCTCGCGGTCGCGATACCGCTCATCCTGACCGGGCTCGCGGCGGCGGTGGCGTTCAGGATGCAGCTCTACAACATCGGGGCCGAGGGGCAACTATACGTCGGCGCCATCTTCGCCTCGTGGGCCGCGCTCGCCCTCACGCCCGGAATGCCGAACCCTGTCGCCATAATCATCGTGTTCGTCTTCGGGGCGCTGGGCGGCGGGTTGTGGATACTGGCGCCCGCGATCGCTCGGGCGTGGCTCGGCACGTCGGAGATCATCACGACGCTCCTCCTCAACTTCGTCGCCCTGTACCTGATGCGCTACCTCATCTACGGCTCCGCCTCCTTCTGGCGCGACCCGACCTCGACCAACTTCCCGCAGGGGAAGCCGATCCCGGAGGAAGCCTTCCTCCCCGTCATCACCTCCACACGGGTGCATCTCGGCCTGGCCGTCGCGCTCCTGGCGGCGGTGCTGTTGTGGGTCCTGTTCTCCCGGACCCGTTTCGGCTACGACGTGCGGGTCGTCGGGGATTCACCCGGCGCGGCGCGCTACGCGGGGATCTCCGTGCCGCGCACCGTCATCATAATAATGCTCATCTCCGGCGCGCTGGCCGGGCTCGCGGGGGCTGGAGAGGTCGCCGGGATCGCCCACACCCTCGACCCGAACGGCCTCGCGGTCAACTTCGGCTACACGGGCATAATCGTCGCGGCGCTGGCCCGGTCGAACCCGTTCGGCGTGGTGGCGGTGGCTATACTGCTCGGCGGTCTGCAGAACGCTGGTACGGCGCTCCAGAGCATTCCGGGTGGTGGCGGGGTGCCGGTCGAGGTCTCGTATATGTTGCAGGGCGCGATCCTGCTCTGCGCCCTCGCCGGTGAACTGTTCATCCGCTACCGGCTGCGCGTGCGCCGCGGCCTGCCGGACGAGTTGGTCGAGGACGACAACAGGAGCGCCGTCGCCGAAGGGACAAAACCATGAACGACGCCGTCTGGGTACTGACGCTCGCGGCGGCGGTCTCCGCCGGGACGCCGCTCGTATTCGCCGCCGTCGGGGAGATACTGGCCGAGAGGTCCGGCGTCCTGAACCTCGGCGTCGAAGGGATGATGCTCCTCGGGGCCGTAACGGCCTTCCTCGCGGCGAACGCCTCCGGCAGCGTTATCGTCGGGCTCGTCGCCGGGACGCTCGCGGGTGGAGGGCTGGCTCTCGTCCACGCCTTCCTCAGCGTCACGATGCGGGCAAACCAGATTGTCAGCGGCCTCGCCCTCGTCATCTTCGGGACCGGGCTCGCGACTTTCCTCGGCAGCCCTATAGAAGGAGACCCGTTGAAACCAGGCGTCACGAACTTCCGCATACCGGGCCTCGCGGACATTCCGGCCATCGGGAAGATACTCTTCGACCAGGACCCTCTCGTCTATGTTAGCTGGGTCGTGGTCGCACTCGCGGCCTTCTACCTCACGCGCACCCGGACGGGGCTAGCACTGCGGGCGTGCGGCGAGTCGCCGGAGACGGCCGACGCGATGGGCCTTAGCGTGGCGCGGCTGCGGTACGTCCACGTCGTCATCGGAGGGTTGCTCGCCGGGGCCGGGGGAGCTTACCAGATACTGGCGCGGGTCCCGTCTTGGAGCGGCGCGGGCACGACGGCCGGTATCGGCTGGATCGCGCTGGCCCTCGTCGTCTTTGCCGCCTGGCGTCCCTGGCGGGCGCTGCTCGGCGCGTACCTTTTCGGCGCGGCCCTCGCCGCCAATTTCGCGTTGCAGGCCGCGGGTGTCAACGTCATACCCGCCGAGTTCCTGTCGATGCTCCCGTACCTGCTGACAATCCTCGTTCTCGTGGTCCTCTCGGCGTCGAGCGCCCGCAGGCGCCTCGGCGCTCCCGCCGCCCTCGGCGTCCCCTACGCCCGCGAGGAGCGGTAAGAGCTATCCCGCGCTGGCCTGTACGGGCTTATCCACCCTCTTTACCAGCTCGGCCTGAACGATCAGGCGCCGGGAGTAGTCCGGTAGCGTGCAGGCTTGTAGGCTTACTATGTTCTTCCTCACTATTGGCTTGGTGACTGCCACGTCACTCGGTCTGACCACGAGTTCCTTGAACACGCTGTAGACGTACTTCCGGCCCTCGGTGTCCCGCAGGACCACTTTGTCGCCGTTTTGCAATTTGTTCAGGTCGTAGAAGACCAGGAAGCTGCCTGTTCTCGCGTAACCGAGACGGTGGCCGACTATATAGACGTTTGCCTGCGACTGCCAGGGATATCCGGTCCCCTTGAGGTGGATAGCGCCCGCATCGAGCTTGTTCTCGTCGTTCCAGTTGGCATTGTAGACGGGAATGTCTTTTACCCGCTTCATCTTCGGAACGGTGAGTCTCAGCGACTCGTTCTTGGGAGGAGGTATGGAACCGGCGCCCAACAGGCGTGAATCGACCAACACCATCCCAAAGGCAAGCAGAATCAGGGCCAGCCCGCAGAAGACGAGAGACCTCTTCAACCAGGTGCGCCTCCTCTTGAATACCCTCTTGTTCGATGTGGATCGAGTCCAGGACCCGAATGCTGTAGATCTCACGCCGACATGATACCGTTCAGGTGTAACAAATCAACAACATGCGTAAACAATTCTATATATTTCAGACCAGTTAAACGCGCCGCCGGTACGATCTTCTAGCGCCTGCGGCGGGGGTCCAGCGCGTCGCGCAGTCCATCTCCTATAAAGTTCACCGAGAGGACGGAGAGCGCTATGGCGATGCCGGGGAAGATGATCGCATGCTGACCGCTGACGAAGACCCCGAAGCCGCTCTGGAAGGCGTCGGTCAGCATCGCGCCCCACTCAGGAGAGGGAGCGGTGGCGCCGAGGCCCAGGAAGGAGAGCGCGGCGATATCCAGGATGGCCGTAGCGAGGGTCAGTGTGGACTGCACGATCAGGGGCGCCAGGCTGTTGGGGAGGATGGTCGAGGAGACTATACGATAATCTGAGGCGCCCAGAGCCCTCTCGGCCTCCACGTAGTCTCGCTCTCGGACGCTGATCACCGACGAGCGCACCACGCGGGCTATCTGCGGCACGTTGACGATCCCGACAGCCAGCATCGCGTTGGTAAGACTCTGGCCGAGGATCGTGACGATAACGATGGCCAACAGCAGGCTCGGGAAAGCCAGCAGCACATCCATAAGACGCATGAGGACGGAGTCGATCCAGCTTCTGGCGTACCCGGCTATAGCACCGATGAGCGTACCGACCACCGTCGCGAACGCCACTGCCGCGAGACCGGCGGTTAGGGAGATCCTCGCTCCGTAGATGATGCGAGAGAGGATGTCCCTCCCCAGCTCGTCCTGTCCAAGGAGGTGAGAAGCGCTCGGCCCCGCGAACTTTCCGGCCAGGTCCTGATCCGAGATGGGAGCATAGGGCGCGAGAAGCGGCGCGAAGATCGCCATTAGGATAAAGAGGAGCATCAGCACCGCTCCGGCCAACGCGAGCCGGTTACTTACGAACGCCTGGCGGAAGTCCTCCCATCGGCCCCGAGCTCGGACCGACTCCTGGGTAGCCTGTTCTTCTCCTCCCACGGGCCCGCCAGAGGAGCCTCTGGTGATATCAGCTTCAGCCATGATAGCAGACCGTCACTAGTACCTGATCCTCGGGTCCAGCATCGCGTACAGGATGTCCACGATCAGGTTCACCAGCACGAAGAACGTCGCCCCGTAGAGGACCACTCCCTGGATCATGGCGTAGTCTCGCCGGTAAATGGATTCCAGCGCGATCTGGCCGATCCCGCCCCACCCGAAGATCGTCTCCGTCAGGAACGCTCCGCCCATGAGCAGCCCGACCTGCAACCCGATAACCGTCACCGTCGGCAGCATGGCGTTACGCAAGGCGTGCCGCAAGACTACCCGCCGCGGAAGGACGCCCTTGGCGTGGGCGGTGCGTATGTAGTCCTCTCCCATTACCTCCAGCATGCTAGAACGGGTCATGCGCGTCACGACCGCCAGCGGGATCGTTCCCAGAGCGACGGCTGGCAATATCAGGTGCTTGAGGCCGTCCCAGAAACCAGCGAAGTTGAGCGTCAGTAGCGAGTCGGGTATGACCATGCCGGTTATCCTCACGATAGACACGCCGTTGCTCAATCTGCCGGGGAACGGCAACCATCCCAGATTCACGGTGAAGATCACCACCAGCACCAGCGCGAGCCAAAATATAGGCATGGAGACCCCGGTCAGAGCGATCACCGAGGTGAGCCGGTCGACCCAGGAGTATTGCCTTACCGCCGCTATCACTCCTACCGGGATGCCGATTCCGACCGCGAAGATGAGCGCGGCTATCGCAAGCTCAGCAGTCGCTGGCAGACGATCGATCAACACACTGGTCACTGGCTGTCCCAGGACAATGGAGTCCCCCAGATTTCCCGTCACCGCGCCCTTGAGGAAGAGCAGGTACTGAATTGGGAGCGGCCGATTTAGCCCGAGCTGCTCGCGCACCTGCGCAACTCGCTCCGGGGTAGCCTGCTGTCCGAGCAGTATCTGCGCCGGGTCGCCGGGGATCGCGCGTACCATGAAGAACACGACCAGCGACACTCCCAGCAACACGGGGATCAACTGTAGAATTCTGCGTCCGATGTACGAAGCCAGGTTTCTAGTACCTCCGCGTCGAGGGGACGGTTAACCGCTCCCTGTCAAGAAGTTGGGTTCTATTTAGCTACCCGAGAGTTTGACGGTGTTGAACGGCTCGCCGCCGGTCGGGCTCGGCTTGTAGTCTTCGACCCCCTTCTGGAATCCTAGTGGAGGCTCGGCGTAGGCTATCGGGACCCACGGAGCGTCGTCGTAGACTATCTTCTGCGCTTCCGTATATAGCTTGCCGCGCTCGCTCTCGTCGATGGTCGTGGCGGCCTGATTGAGGATCTTGTCCAGATCCGGGTTCTTATAGTAAGCAACGTTCTGCGCGTTGGTCTTGGTGGCACTCTTACTGGAGAGCAGAACATTCAGGAAGTTGTCCGGGTCGCCGTTGTCTCCGGTCCACCCAAGTAAGCAGGCGTCGTGCGCTCCGGTACCTGTCTGTTCGAGGTAGGTGCCCCACTCTCGGGTCACCAGGTTGGCGTTGATGCCGACTTTCTTGAGGTCCTGCTGCATCGCCTGGGCTATGCCCTTGCCGTCAGGCATGTAGGGACGCGGTATCGGCATGTACCATAGATCCATATCGAACCCGTCGCCCACGCCGGCCTCCTTGAGAAGCTGTTTCGCGGCATTGGGATCATAAAGATAGGGCTTTGTCTCCTTGCGGAAGAAGGGAATGGTTGGAGGATAGGCGTTTGAAGCAACCTGCGCCGTATCGCCAAAGAAGGCCTTCACGATCTCGGACATGTTTATGGCCTGGGTCATCGCCTGGCGCACCTTCACCTTGTCGAAGGGCTTCTTCTGGACGTTCATCGCCAGGTAACCGATGTTGAGCGGCGGACGAGTTTGTACCTTGAGGCCCCTCTGCTTCACGGTCGGCACATCGTCGGGGGTGAGTCCGTCGGCGGCGGAGAGCTGGCCACCGGCCAATGCCGCAACACGCGACGAATTATCCGTTATGGACCGGAAAACCACCCGGTCCACGTGGGGACCGCCACCGCCCTCGGAAGCGGGCAGGTCCTTGCCCCACCAGTCAGAATTCTTGTTCAAGCGCACCTCGGAACCCTGGTTCCAGGAAGCGAACTTGAAGGGACCGGTCCCGACGGGATTCTTCCAGAACTCCTCGACGTTGTTCTTTATGGCCTTGGGAGAGGCTATACCGAACGGGCTCATGGCGATGTTCTTGAGAAAAGGTCCGAGCGGCTCTTTGAGCGTAAACTTGACCTGGTTGTCGCCGACGGCCTCCACGGACTCTATTGTCGAGTCGTCGTCAAAGCCACCAAACATGCCAGCGTAGTAGGCAAAGTCTGAACTCTGGCTCCCGCCTCCCTTGTGGTACTTGTTCTTGGTTTTTTTCCAGCGCTCGAAGTTGAAGACCACAGCATCAGCGTTGAGTGGCTCACCATCGTGGAACTTCACACCGTCTCGAAGCGTGAATGTGTACTCCTTGCCGCCGTTCTGGGGCTTGGGGACCTCGGTAGCGAGAGCCGGAACCACGTCCGTGCTCTCAGGCTTGAAGTCCAGGAGTCCGTCGAAGACCTGCCGCGCTACTATGAGCGACTCGCCGTCGGTAGCGTTGATGGGGTCCAGGGACACCGAGTCGGCCCCGCGCCCGAAGGTAAAGACGTTGCCGCCTCCCCCTCCGCCGTTGTTCTGCCCGCCACCGATAGTGCCGCCACCGCAACCCGCTACGCCGAGTAGCGCCGCGCCGGTTAGACCAGCCCCGCTCAACTTCAGGAAATCTCGGCGGCTTAGTGTCCTTATACCTTCGTTAGGCGCCAAGTGCGCTCCCTTCTGTTGTTTTGCATCTCTTCGTGTGCGAAAGGCTCCATCATTTCTGGGTCTCCGCGCGGATGTTCTCAATGCGACTAAGGTAACACTCATTTAATACCGGCGCTATAGCCAGGGATCCAAAACAGCGGCGGTTCTGGATCTTCGCCCGACGCAGCCTGTTGGCGGCTTCGTCAGCCTCACAGGCCATCACCGGCAGCCGGTACTTCGCGCAGCACGCCAGAACCCACCCCACGTCGCCGCATAGGTCTCCCACGTTCCCAACCGACACGTATACCGGCAAGACTCTATTCCTCATCCGCGCCACCTTCCCGGCAACCTCTCGCCAAGGCGCGAGGTCTTTCGCGCTCCCCTACTCTTGCCCGACCCCTCGAACTTTCCGGCTCGCCGCGTCTTGCCTCGGTTTTCTCAAGAGTCCCGAGCACGGTATCTCGAAAGGCAATAACCCCGGCACGTAAGGAAATTCGAGCCACACAACCCATCTCTCCGAGATCTACTTCCGATTCAGCTATAACCCTTGGGGCAATCTCGGCCTACAACTCGCGCTTCAGAGGATAAGAGGTTAAAGAAGTGAAGTTTATTAATCTTCATTAACGCGACGAACCATCGGCGGCCTTCCGGGCGGTGAAGAGGGTGAAAAGCGATTTACAAAAACACCGTCCCAGCCGATGAGATCTGGAGGGGGGAATGTCCCATCGGCCGGGGCTCGGTTGAATTCAATATACCCTCATCGTGTTACAGTGTGCTTGTCGCAACGTTACGGTTCTGTTACAAAGCGGCAACACTTTGGTTACAAATCCGCTTTTTCCACCCATCCGATACGCTTTCGCCGATCTGTGGCTTCAACCTCAAGTTCCGGTTGAAGGTTATCCAGGTAGAGGCTGTGTCCACTTTTCCGAGAGGTTTGGCTCATGAAACGGAGGCGTTGATACTATGGTATCCGCTCGCGCCGTCGGGGTGCGGACGGGTTATCGTGTCCGTCTGGGTGTTGCCTTCGCCGTCGGTGGCTCGTACCTGGAAGGTATGATCGCCAGGCTTTGCTTTCCAGTCGTAGACGTACTGGCGCCAGGTATCCGCGTCGAGTTGTTTGGCGAGTCGCGCCTCGTTCCAGGTCTCGCCGTTATCGGTGGAGACCTCGACTTTGCTTATGCCGCGGTGGGGAGCCCAGGCGACGCCGCCGATATGTACGGTTTTGCCGGCGGAGAATTTGTCGCCGTTCTTCACGGTGTCGATACGGGACTCGGTCTTGATGGGGCCTTCTTTAGACCAGGTTCGTTGGATCCAGTACGCGTCGAAGTCCCAGTTCGTGAGCTCTATCTCCGAGAGCCACTTGGTCGCCGAGACGTACCCGTAGATTCCCGGCACGACCAGCCGGACCGGATAACCATGCTTCATCGGAAGCTCGGAGCCGTCCAGACCGAAGGCGACCAGGGCTTCGCGGCCGTCCAGGGCGAGCTTCGTCTTGAAGCCCGAAGTCCAGCCGTCCACGCTCCGGCCCACGAGTTGTTCGGAGGCGCGGGTTAATTTGTCCTGGCTCACACCTGCTTCCTTGAGCACGTCGGAGAGCAAGACGCCGGTCCAGCGTCCGTTGGAGATCAGCCCGCCCCCGACGTTGTTCGAGACGCAGGAGAGCGTGATGTCCGCCTCGCGGGTGGACATGTCGAGAAGGTCTTTGTACGAAAGCTCTATCGGGTTATCCACCGCTCCTTTTACCTTCAGCGTCCACTTATTGACGTCTATCCGGGGAGAGGAGAGCGCCGTATCTATAAGGTAGAAGTCTTTGGCCGGGGTGATGAGCGGCGGCATACCAGGCACGTCTATGGAGGCATCGGCGGGCGGCTTCGGCAGGGTCTCGTGCGTGGCGGCTTTCTTCGCATCTCCCGACGCGGAGGCGTTCTTGTTGGATGCGGACTTGGTTGGGAACTTCAGACGCTTTGGGGCGGCCGCCTCTTGGGCCGCCTTTCCGGATAGCGCACGCCCCACGCCAGCGGCGGCCAGTCCCGCCACCGCCGCGCCGCCGCTCAGAACGATGAAGTTGCGGCGGTTGATCGCAATTCCCTCCTCGGAGTGCGCCTCTCTGGATCTCACGGCCGGAGAGTGATGCTCTTCGGGAGGCGTAGTGGAACCGCCTTTTGGGGCCGCGCCAGCGGCGGTGAGTCCGGCGGTGGACAACAAAGCGCGGGCAACTATGCAGCCCGCGGCCAACGCCGCTACCACGGTGACGACCGTAGCAACCTGGGCCACGAACGGCTGCGCGAACGCGGCCACGATAGCGACCGCCGCCAGGACGCCCACTACGGCGAGCGCGGCGAACGGGCGTCTAAGGCTCAAGATACCCAGAAGTCCGGCCACTATCAGCGCGCCGATCACCAGAGAAGTAACCAGGATGGGAATGTCCGCCGTACCGAGCGTCTCTATGGCCTTCGTCGCGAACCCGCCCGGTGTCAACTCCACAAAGCCCTGCGCCAGAGACACGAACACAGAGGGGACGGGATCGTAGAGTCCGTGAACCAACTCCGCCAGGCCAAACGCCACCACGGCCCCGGAGGCTCCTGCGATTCCCGCTCTAAACCTATTGCTCACAACCGCTCTCCCGTACCATCTGATCACTAATTCTATTCTCGGGCATTTGAATCACTGCAGATAGAGTTTGCCACTAAATCCTTACACGAGTCTTACGTTACGGTTACGATCTTGGTGGGTTCCCGGATCATCTCGATAGCCTCCTCGCTTGACAGGCTCGTCTTTCCGGGCTACAAAGCTCTTTGAAGGCGATGAAGGGAACGAGTACGGTCGCGGATTCCCGTCAGAGCGAGCCGGGGATGGTGTGAAGCCCGGCGCGGGACGCGGCCAGAAGATCCTCCCCGAGCCGCCGGCCGAAAGCGAAGCGCCAGCGATAGCTGGTCCAGGCGTTATTAGGACCGGCCGGGTAAGCCCGTTACAGCGGAAGCCCCGGCGAGGGCCGCGGCGCATGAGAGGTCCGGGAGCGCCGGACAAATAGGGTGGTACCGCGAGAGCTTTTCCGGCTCCCGTCCCTATGGTGGAGTGAAGTGTCGCTCCGTCCGTGGGACGGGAGCTTTTGTATTGAGGAGAGAGCATGTCGTTCGAAAAGGTGCGGTCGCAGGTAGAGTTCCCGAAGCTGGAAGAAGAAATACTGGGCCTGTGGCAAAAGGAGCGGACGTTCGAGAAGTCGGTGCAGGATCGTCCGAAAGATAAACCTTTCGTCTTCTACGAAGGTCCGCCAACAGCGAACGGGAGGCCAGGTTTCCATCACGCCCTGGCGAGGGCTTTTAAGGATTTGATCCCTCGCTACAAGACCATGCAGGGTTACCGCGTCGAACGCAAAGGCGGCTGGGACACCCACGGTCTCCCCGTGGAGCTTCAAGTCGAGAAGGAGCTCGGTCTCAACGGCAAGGACGACATCGAGCGTTACGGCGTCGAGGAGTTCAACAAACTCTGCCGCGAGTCAGTCTTCCGCTACGTCGAGGACTGGCAGAAGATGAGCGAGCGCCTCGGTTTCTGGGTGGACATGGACGACCCGTACAAGACCCTCGATAACTCCTACATCCAGAGCGTATGGTGGGCTCTCAAGACGCTTCATGAGAAGGACCTCCTCTACGAAGGCTACAAAATCAGCGCGCACTGTCCGCGCGACCAGACCTCCCTCTCCGCCGCCGAAGTGGCCCTCGGCTACCAGCAGTACCCGGACCCCGTCGTGGACCCGAGCGTCTACGTCAGGCTCCCGCTGGTGGACGAAGAAGACACGAGCCTACTTATCTGGACCACGACGCCCTGGACTCTGATCTCCAACGCCGCCGTCGCCGTCCATCCGGATGTAGAGTACGCGAACGTCGAAGTAGACGGCGAGCGGCTGGTGATCGCCACCGACCTGCTAGACAAGGTGCTCGGCGAAGGCGAACATCACGTAGTCGCGAAAACGAAGGGCCGCGACCTGGAAGGCAAGAAGTACCGCCGGCCGTTCGACTACGTTCCCGTCGAGACCTCGGAGAACCTGTGGACCGTCGTGCTCGGTGAGTACGTGACGACCACCGAGGGGACCGGCGTCGTCCACACCGCGCCGGCCTACGGTGAGGACGACGCGCGCGTCGGACGGCGCTACGGGCTGCCGACGATACATCCCGTCAAGCCCGACGGCACGTTCGACGAGCGGGTCGGGCAGTTCGCCGGGCAGTTCGTCAAGGACGCGGACCCTGGTCTGGTCGAAGAGTTGCGGAAGAACGGCTTACTCTTCCGGGCGGATGACTACGAGCACGCTTACCCGCACTGCTGGCGGTGCGGTTCGCCGCTGCTGTACTACGCCAAGAGAGCCTGGTACGCCCGGACCGCGGCGGTGCTCGACGACCTGCTCCGGGAGAACGAAGAGATCAACTGGGTCCCGGACCACATAAAGTGGGGCCGCTTCGGCGACTGGCTTAGGAACAACATAGATTGGGCTCTCAGCCGCGAGCGCTACTGGGGAACGCCGTTACCGATCTGGCGAACCGCCTCCGGTGCGACGGTCGTGGTCGGCAGCGCGGAAGAGCTGCGGGAGTTGGCGATAGGCCCCGTCCCGGACGACCTGCACCGCCCCTACATAGACGAGGTCCGCATAAAGCATCCCGAGACCGGCGAGGAGGCTACCCGCGTCCCGGAGGTGCTGGACGTGTGGTTCGACTCGGGGAGCATGCCGTTCGCCCAGTGGGCCTATCCGCACAGCGGGGCCGAGGGCGCGGAGCAGTTCGAGCGGCAGTTCCCGGCGGACTACATCTGCGAGGCCGTGGACCAGACGCGAGGCTGGTTCTACTCGCTGCTCGCCGTATCCACAATGCTCTTCGGCAAGAGTTCCTTCAGGACGTGCCTGGTCCTCGGACACATCCTAGACGCGCAGGGCAAGAAAATGAGTAAGTCCCTGGGCAACGTCATCGACCCGTGGGAGATCTTCGGAAAGCAGGGAGCCGACGCACTCCGGTGGACACTCTACACCGCGACGAGCCCCGGCAACACGCGACGCTTTTCAGAAGATCAGGTAGACGAGTCAGTCCGCAAGTACCTCCTCACCCTCTGGAACACTTACTCCTTCTTCGTGACCTACGCCCGCATAGACGGCTTCGGCCCGGATAAAGACTACGTCGCGCCCGAGCAGCGCAGCCTCATGGACCGGTGGGCGCTCTCCGAGCTTCAACTCACGGTTCGGACGGTTACGGAGCGGCTCGACGCCTACGACATCACGGCGGCTGGACGGGCCATTGGAGAGTTCGTTGACGAGCTTTCTAACTGGTACGTCCGCCGCAGCCGCCGTCGGTTCTGGAAGGGCGAGGACGACGTGGATAAGAAAGCGGCCCACTCGACCCTGTACGAATGCCTGGTCACGCTCGCCAAGCTCACCGCGCCCTTCACCCCATTCGTCGCCGAGTCGCTGTACCGGAACCTCGTGGTGAACGCAGATAACGAAGCTCCGGAGAGCGTGCATCTGGCGGAGTGGCCGGTGGTTGACGAGGCTTTGATCGACGAGAGCCTCTCGGAGCGGATGTCGGCGGCGCGGCGCGTCGTCGCCCTTGGCCGGGCCGCCCGCAACTCCGCCGCCATAAAGACTCGCCAGCCGCTGCGCGAGGTCGTGGTTGTCGGCGAAACCTCGGGCGACGGAAGCCAGGACTTCCGCGACGGCGTGGAGAGCCTTCAGGAGATCGTGCTCGACGAGTTGAACGTTAAAGAACTACGCTTTGGCGAGGCGGAGGACGTGGTGGCTTACGAGCTCAAGCCGGACCTCGGCGTCGTCGGCCCGAAGTACGGCAAACTCGTCCCCGGCATCCGGGCGGCGCTCGCCGAGGCTTCCGTGGAAGTCGGCGCCCGCGCCGCCGCCGGGGACGACATCTCGGTAAGCGTGGACGGTCAGGACGTTACCCTATCTTCCGACGAGGTGCTCGTAGAGCCGACGGAGAGAGCCGGGTACGCGCTGGAGCGGGAGCAGGACCTCTCTGTCGCGTTACGGACGGCGTTGGATCCGGCCCTGATCGACGAGGGCCTGGTTCGGGAGCTAGTCCACAAGGTGCAGAACCTGCGCCGGGATAAGGGCTTCGAGATAGAGGAAAACGTCTCCGTAAGCCTGTCGGGCAGCGAGCGGGTGGCGGAGTTGCTCGGAGGACGCTGGGGCGGCTACTTCAAGAACGAGGTGCTGGCGAAGAACCTCGGCCTCGACGGTGTCTCCGAGAGCGATTCCGAGGGCTTGAAGGTCGATGGCGAGGAGTTGAGGATAAGGATACAGCCGCTCGGGACGGACGAGACCGTATAGAGGACACGCAAAACGGGTATGATATAGCGCACGAAAGTCGAGAAAGCGGAGAGAGGAAGGTACAAAGGTGTTTGGCAGAAAAAGCCGGGCGGAGAAGCTAAAAGAGCAAGCCGAGGCGACATCATTCATCCCAACCGCGGCCATAGCCGGCTTCCTCGCGGGAGCCAGGCCCATAGCCGAGCGTTTACTCTACGATGACGACCTCCGGGACAACATCCGCGACTTCATCGAGGCGACCCGTGAGATCCTGGACGACGTCTCGGACGAGGGTCCGAAAGAAGTGCTCGGCAAACTTTGGGACGACGACAGGCTTCGCTCCCGCATCGAGGCCGCGGCCGGCGCCGCGCAAGAAGGCGGCAAGCGGGTACGGGGGCAGAAAGTCAAGGATGGCGGCGGCTCGGGCAAGCTGCTGTTGTTGATCCTCGCGGCGGCCGTGGGCTTCCTGTTCCTCAACCCGAAGACCGGGCCCGAGGCGCGCAGACTGGCTAAAGAGGCCGCCGGATCTCTGGGCTCAAACGATTAGACAAGGTGCGCGCGGGAGGAACGGAGCGGGCGTCAGGGACTAGCGTTCGGAACCCTGAGACTCGGATAGCGGTTTTCGACCTCCGAGTCGAAAGCTCTCCGTCCTTCCTCACCATTGGACGCTACGAACGCGCCGCGGAGTTCGGAGAGACCAAGCTCCGCCTCCCTCTCCGCGCGCTCGGCGCGGTTGACGGCACTCTCGCTCGGCGTGCCGAGGCTTTCCAGCCTTTCGGCCTTCTCCCGCAGACGCGCCGCCCTCTCGAAGAGCGCGGCGTGCGTTTCGGTGTGAAGTTGGATAGCTTCGGCGGCGCGGGCACGAAGTCCAGGGTTCGGCGCGACATCTTCTTCTCCGCAGGTCCGCAGTCGCCTGGCGAGTCTCCCAAACGGTCGCTTAAGCAATCCCCCCGGAGAGAACCGCGGCCAGATCGACCTGAAAGGCGGTAAACTTCCTTCACTCATGTCACACATGATAAACCGTTATGCGCTAACCGTTGTAATAATGCTCTCAGCATTCCTGTTGCTGGCCGGATGCTCAAGCCTCAAAGGCGACCCTCGCGAGAACGCCAACGATGCCGTCGCGGAGGCGAACGACTCCATATCCAAGCACAACAAGCTCTTCCAGAAGGCCCGGAACACCTACGCTGACGTAAAGAAAAAGGTCGAGTCGGGCGACGATCCCTCGAAGGAGAAAAAGGACATTACCCAGGCCAAAAAAACTCTTCAGCAGGCGCGTGGGAACCTGCAAGACGCCAAGGATTCTCTGGACGGCGTGAAGGACCTCGATGTCGACTCTACCGTCAAGAAATACGCTAGCCTACTCTCCGACGCGATGGACGCCCAGATCTCCGCCGAAGCCAAAGAGATCCAATTCTACGGCATCCTGGAGAAGGATCCCGCCCTGAAAGACCAGCGTAAGGATGCTCTAAACATACTCTCCGAGGTCAGCGACGGCTATAAGAAGGCCGAGGACGCCTACGGTAAAGCCCGGGACCTGGCAAACAAGAACCCGAAAGTGCTTGGCCCCGCCTCCAAAACACCGAAAGACAAAGCGGGTAAGTCCGGCGGCTAAGGGTCGCTTCGGCGACGGATTCCACGGCGAAGAGCGCTGCTCCAATAGCAACGCCGAACCTTTCGAGGTGTGTAGCTCCAGAAAACGTTACGAGGGTGGCGTGATCTATCCGCTATAGCGGCTGGCAGACCGGGCAGACGTGCGTGCCGCGCCCGGCGACGCGGGACTTCACGATCTCCGTCCCGCACACCACACAGGGCTCGCCAGCGCGGGTGAAGACCTTGAGTTGGTGCTGGAACTTGCCGGTCTCGCCGAAGGCGTCGTGGTAGGAGTCGAAGGTAGTTCCCCGAAGCTCGATGGCGCGGCGCAGGATGTCTCGGGTAGCGGTGTGGATCTTCTGGACCTCCTCGCGGCTCAGAGTATTGGCCTTGCGCGTGGGATGGACTCCGGCGGCGAAGAGCACCTCGTCCACGTAGATGTTGCCGAGACCCGCGACGACGGACTGGTCGAGCAAAAGACCCTTCATGCTCGCCTTGCGGCGGAAGGCTTCCGTCAGGTACTCCACGGTAAAATCTTCCGAAAACGGGTCGGGGCCGAGGCGGGAGATCAGGGGATGCTTTTCTTCCTCTCCCGGCTCGTAAAGATCGAAATATCCGATCCAGAGCCGCGTGAAAGCCAACACCACACCACCCTCGAACTCCAGCACCGCAGTGTTCATCCGATCAGGTTCTTGCCACCCCGGCAGACGAAGCACGCGCCCGGAGATGACCAGATGCACGACGCCCACCACCTCCCCGAAGTCGAGAAGGATGATCTTGCCGCGCCGCCCCGTTCCCTGGAGCCTTTTCCCCACCAGCCGCCGCGGGAACTCCTCCGGTTCGACGTTCGTGACGTCCGGCCGGAAGACCGCCGCCCGCAGTACCTCGCGCCCTCCGGCGAGGGCGGCCACGTCCTGGGAGATTACGGTTGTCTCGGGAAGCTCCGGCACTACAGGACTCCGAGCAGTTCGTTTATGTAGGCGGCCACACCGTCCTCGTTTACCGGTAGCGTCACGGCGTCGGCGGCCCGGCGGACCTCGGGAGTCATGCCTCCAACGGCCACGCCATGACCCACGAAGCGGAGCATGTCTATGTCGTTGTCGGCGTCTCCGAAGGCCAGCGTTCGCGCCGGGTCCACGCCCCACCTCTCGCACAAGAACGCCAGCGCGTTCGACTTTGTGCCCTGGAGGCCGCTGACTTCCACGTAATGCGGCAGGCTGCGGGTGACGAAGAGCCGCCCGTCGAACGCTTCCTGGGCCTCGCGCAGCCAGCGCTCGACCCCGTCCGGGGTGTCCACTATCGCGAGCTTCGTAGGCTCCTCTTCCGTGTGCCGGAGCCAATCGGCCGGAGAATCCACCGCGGAGGTCCTCGGCTCGCCCGGAGCGGGCATGTGCTCGAACGTCGTAGGCGGGTTGGAGGAGACGACTATCGCGTCGTCCATGAAGACCCTGGTGTGCAGTCTTCTCTCCGCCGCCCACTCCAGCGCCTCGACGCTCAGGTCTCTGGGCAGGGTGCGGTGAAGGAGCGTCTCACCGTTCATGCGCCGGATCATGGAACCTCCGTAGCAGATGATGGGGTCTTCCCCGCCGAAGCCCAGCCGCCCGGCATGCTCCTGGGCGCTCTCGTAACGCCGCCCCGTAGCCACAACGAGACGCAAACCATGTTCCCGCAGTCTGTCGAAAGCGATGATGGTTTTCTCCGTAATAATCAGGTCCCGCCGCAGGACGGTACCGTCGAGATCAAAAGCCCCAAGCTCGAAGGGCAGTCCGTTCCTTGTTCCGTTGCTCCGCGTATCCAAATGCAAACCTCTCAAGAAGCCGACCGGGGTATTCTAGCCGGTTACGAGGTTCATGCGGCGTTACGGTGGACATACGACCGGCCGTGTGTGATGTAATGGACCATATAAATCCGACGCGGGAGGAGGAAGATCGGGGTGAAGCTGGCGAAACGGATGGAGCGTCTGGGGACCGAGACGGCTTTCTCGGTGCTTGCGAAGGCGAAAGCTCTGGAGGCGCGAGGACGAGAGATCATTCACCTGGAGATCGGTGAACCGGACTTCCCCACTCCCGAAAACATAGTCGAGGCGGGCTGCCGGGCGCTGCGCGACGGACACACTCACTACACCCCCACCGCCGGTATCCCCGAGTTGCGCGAGGCGATCGCGGCCGATGTGGCGCGTAGCCGCGGCATCGAGGTGAACCCGGAGCAGGTAGTCGTTACGCCGGGCGGAAAGCCGATCATGTTCTTCACCATCCTCGCGCTCATCGAGGCGGGCGATGAAGTCTTGCTGCCGAGTCCGGCATTCCCAATTTACGAGTCGATGGTCAACTTCGCCGGGGGCCGGCCGGTCTTCCTGCCGCTGCGTCAGGAGAACGGTTTCCGCCTCGACCTCGACGAGTTCCGCGCCGGCCTGAGCGACCGGACGAAGCTGGTGATCCTCAACTCCCCCGCCAACCCGACCGGAGGTGTTCTGACCTCCGAGGATCTGGCGGGGCTCGCGGATATACTGCGCGAACGCCCGGACGTGTTCGTGTTGAGCGATGAGATCTACTCCCAACTCATCTACTCCGGCGAGTTCGCCAGCATCACCTCCGAAGGAGACCTCGGCCCCGACGGACGCACCATCATCCTCGACGGTTTCTCCAAGACCTACGCGATGACCGGCTGGCGGCTTGGCTACGGCGTGATGCCCGAACCCCTGGCCGCCGAAGTCGCCACTTTGCAGGTCAACTCCAATTCCTGCACCAGCGCCGCCACGCAATACGCGGGCCTCGAAGCCCTTACCGGGCAACAGGAGAGCGTGCAGCAGATGCTCGAAGAGTTCCGGGCTCGCCGCGACCTGATCGTCAGCGGCCTGAACGCGCTACCCGGCGTCGAGTGCGCCACACCCCAGGGCGCCTTCTACGCATTCCCTCGGATCACGGACACCGGCTACAACGCGAACGAGTTGGCTGACCTGCTCCTGCAAGAAGCCGGTGTCGCCTGCCTCTCCGGCACGGGATTTGGGTACTACGGAGAGGGACACCTGAGGTTCTCTTACGCCAACTCGCGCGAGAACATAAGCCGGGCGCTGGAATGGACGGGCAAAATCCTATCGCAAAACGCGGAACGCTAAAATACAGCAAGCTCTAGGAGATGGCCCTGTCCATCACTTTCACGTTCGGCTCGCGTCCGGTCCAGAGCCTCTGCGCCAGCACTCCCTGGTACAGAAGCATCCGGTCTCCGGAGACGACGCGCGCGCCCCGCTGGCGGGCCAGCCGGACGAGCGGCGTCTCCGTTCCGGGACGATAAACCGCGTCGCAGAACGCCCGGCCTTCTTCCACATATTCCGACGGTACCGGCAGGGAGTCCGTTCCCTTCATCCCGAGAGGCGTCGTGTTGACGACGACCTCCGCCCACGAGACTACTCTATCCAACGCATCGAGAGGGTGAGCTTCGACCTTCTCCATGCCCGCTCCGCGCAGCTTGTCTCGTAATTTCAGGGCATGTTCCACGTTCCGGTTGACGATGTGCAGCTCACCGAGCCCCGCATTACCGAAAGCGATAGCGATGGCGGCGGCGGCGCCACCGGCGCCCAGGATCAGGGCGCGACGGCCCGCAAGCTCAATGCCGGACTCTTGACAGGCCATGACCATTCCGCCCCCATCGGTGTTGTGGCCGCGAAGAATTCCGTCCTCGATCACGACGGTGTTGACCGCGCCGGAGATTCGGGCACCCTCGTCCAGTTCATCCACTAGCGAGACCATCGCCTGCTTGTGCGGCATGGTGATGTTGAACCCACGGAGTTTCAGGGCGGTCGCGCCTTTCACCGCCGCGGGCAGGTCTTCGGGACTCACGTCCAGGCAGACGTAGACGTAGTCCAGGCCGTCGGCGGCGAAAGCGGCGTTGTGCATCGCGGGGCTCAGGCTGTGGCCTACGGGGTGTCCGATCAGGGCCAGCACTTGAGTCTTTCCGCTGATCATCCCTCTAAACCCTTACCAAGTTGTTGCCTTATCCGACACGCCAGCCATTATAGAGGCGCTCATAGACTACCGCCCTCTCGGTGGCGTGAGTTCAGCTCCCTCTCTCCACGACCATCGCTATGCCCTGCCCCACGCCTATGCACATCGTCGCCAGACCGTACTGCACGTCGGTCCGGCGGCCCATCTCGTGAAGGAGCGTCGTCAAGATGCGCGCTCCCGAGGCTCCCAGCGGGTGTCCCAGAGCTATCGCTCCGCCGTTGGGGTTGAGGCACTCGTCCTCCGGGTCCATCCCCCACTCGTACAGGACGGCCAGGCTCTGCGCGGCGAACGCTTCGTTTAGCTCTATAAGTCCCACGTCGTCCAGCGTGATGCCGGCGCGATCCAGCGCCTTCTTGGTGGCGGGGACGGGGCCGATGCCCATTACACGCGGAGGGACTCCTGCTACCGCTATGCTCTTTATCTTCGCCAGAGGCTTCAGGCCGTGGGCTTCGGCGTACTGTTTGGAAACTACTAGCACCGCCGCAGCGCCGTCGTTTAGCGTGCTGGAGTTGCCGGCGGTGACGGAGCCTTCTTTTGTGAAGGCCGGACGAAGCTTCGACATCTTCTCCAGGGAGGCGTCGCGCCGGGGTCCTTCGTCCGCTTCTACGACGGTCTCGGACTTGCGGGTCTTTACGGTGACGGGCGTGATCTCCTCCCGCAACCTCTTCTTGTCCGTAGCCAGGACGGCTTTCTGGTGGCTGCGGAGGGCGAAGTGGTCCTGCGCCTCGCGCGAGATGTCGTAGTCGCCGGCGAGCCTCTCGGGTTCCTGCTCCTCGGACGTTACCGCGAAACGCTCCTCGGCCAGGTTCTCGGCGGTCATGCCCAGGGAGTCAGTGTGGCCCAACGCCTCCATCTTCGGGTTGACGAGACGCCATCCTAGAGTTGTGTCGTACATGGTCGTGTGACCGGTGGGGAACGCCCGCTCGGGCTTGGGCATCACGAACGGGGCGCGGCTCATCGACTCCACACCACCTCCGACGTACACCTCCGCCTCGCCGAGCATGATGGCGCGGGCGGCGTTCGAGACCGCCTCAAGGCCCGAACCGCACAGACGGTTGACCGTCGCTCCGGCCACCGTCTCCGGGAAGCCGGCCAAAAGGAGCGACATCCTCGCCACGTCGCGGTTGTCCTCTCCGGCCTGGTTGGCGCACCCGAAGTAGACGTCCTCGACCTCTTCTGGCGGCACTCCGGTGCGATCCATCAGGGCTTCGAGCGCTATGGCGCCCAGGTCGTCGGGGCGGATGGTGCTCAAAGCGCCGCCGTGGCGGCCTATCGGGGTGCGTACCGCACCCACGATCCAGGCCTCGTTCGTTCCTCCGTAAGCCATGTTCTCAGTCGCTCCTTTGGGACACGGGTTCATTTCGGTCTTCATGGTCGAACTGTTTTGTTTCCGCGCTCATTTCCTCGCCGCCTCGGTGCGCGCCTTCAGGTCACGCAGCACCTCTAGCTCCTTTTCCGTCGGCGGCTCGGTAGTCGTTACGTTCTCGGCCACCTTCAACTCCCAGCCCGTAGCTTCGTGCGCCTGCTCGACGGTCGCGCCGGGGTGCAGGGCCACCAGGGTGAACTCTTTGGTTTCGAGGTCGGGGCGCAGGACGCCCAGGTCGGTGATGATGACCGTCGGGCCGGAACCGGTGTAGCCGAGCTCTTTGCGCGAGTCGCCGCCCTCACCGTAGCCGACCGAGGTGACGAAGGAGAGCTTCTCGACGAAGGCTCGGGGCTTCTGGCGCAGGATCACGACGACCTCCCTGGCCGACGCCGCTATCTCCGGCGCTCCACCCGCTCCGGGCAGCCGCACTTTCGAGCTATCGTAGGGACCGACGACGGTGGTGTTTATGTTCCCGAAGCGGTCTATCTGGGCCGCGCCTAAGAAGCCGACGTCCACGCGCCCGGCCTGCAGCCAGTAGTTGAACACCTCCGGCACCGAGACCACCGAGTCGGCGTGCTCCGCCAGCACTCCATCGCCGATGCTGAGGGGCAATACGTCGGGCTTCGCGCCCAGGGTGCCGGACTCGTAGACGAGGAAGCAGCCCGGCGCGTGGGTGGCGCGCGCCAGGTTCGCCGCCTCGCTCGGCAGGCCGATGCCCACGAAGCACACGCTCCCGTCGCGCAGCTCGCGCGAAGCTGCCACGGTCATCATCTCGTCGGTGGTATAAGAGCCGTTAGCCTTATCGTTTGTACGCGCCTCCGTCACCGGACCACCTCCTCTTTACGAATACTCTCCATATAAGCGCTGAAATCCTCGGTCCCGAGTACGTGCCGCTCCATCCAGTCGCGGAACTTCTCCCGGTCCCGGCCTATGGGGTCCCAGGCGCTGTAGAAGGCGTTGTCGCGGTCGTAGTAGCCGTCGGCGTAGGATGGATGCGCGCCGCCCGGCTCGACCGATATGGCGTCCACGGCGACGGAGGGGAGTACGATCTGGAACGGACGCGGCTCAAACTCCTCGACGACCTCCTCGACCGTGACGATAACCTTCTTCGCGGAGAGCGCGGCCTCTTTCTGGATGCCGGTGATGCCCCAGATCGCCACGTTCCCCCGCCGGTCGGCCTGCTGGGCGTGAATGATCGCCACGTCCGGGTTGAGGGCCGGGACCGCCATCAGCCGCTCGCCGGTGAACGGGCAGGTTATGGGCGCGATAGTATTCGTCACCTTCGGGAGGTCGGTGCCGACGTAACCGCGCAGCACGGCGAACGGGAGGTTCGAGGCTCCGGCGACGTAACGGTTCGCCATCCCGGCGTGGGAGTGCTCCTCGATCTCCAGGGGCTCGGGCCAGCCGTGTTCCACCGCGTCCCGGAAGCGGTTCAGGGAGCCGACGCCGGGGTTGCCGCCCCAGGAGAAGATCAGCTTCTTGGCGCAACCCATCCCGATCAACTGGTCGTAGATCAGGTCCGGTGTCATCCTGATTAGCGTCAGATCTCTACGCTTCTGGCGGATGATCTCGTGCGCCGCCACGCTCGGTATGAGGTGCGTGAACCCTTCCAGAGCCACCGAGTCGCCATCATGTACCAACTCCGCGACAGCCTCCCGCAATATGGTTATTTTGTTCAATTATTGGTCTCCTTTCCAGTAGCGGAACAGGCTCCGCGTCCATGCTTTCGAGATCATCTAGTGACTTTCGTGGCCTGGTCGCTCAGGTCAACGCCACCCCCACGTAGTTCTCGGCAATGGTCGTCGCCGCGGCCCGCGAGCTCGTTACATAATCCAGTTCGGCGAGTTGGAGCCGGTACCTGAAGTCGTCGTCATCGTGGAAGCGGTGCAACATGGACGTCATCCACCAGGAGAACCGGCTCGCCTTCCACACACGCCTGAGGCACGTCTCGGAGTACGCGTCCAGCAGGTCGGTCTGTCCCGACTCGTAGAACCCGGCGAGCGCCTGGGAGAGAAGACGAACGTCGGCGACGGCCAGGTTCATGCCTTTCGCGCCGGTCGGCGGTACGATATGAGCGGCGTCGCCGGCGAGGAAGAGTCTGCCGTGCCGCATCGGCTCACAGATAAAACTACGCATCCCGACGATGTTCTTCTGAAAGATCTTTCCTTCCTCAAGCGTCCAGCCGTCGTCGGTGGCGAGCCGGGCGCGCATCTCCTCCCAGATCCGCTCGTCGGGCCAGTTGGCTACGTCATCTTCCGGATCGCACTGGAAGTACAGGCGCTGTATCTCGGGAGAGCGCGTGCTGACCAGGGCGAAGCCGCGCTCATGGAGCGTGTAGATAAGCTCCTCCGTCGCGGGCGGTCCCTCCACGAGGATACCGAACCAGCCGAACGGATAGGTCCGCACGTGCTCCTTACGGATCACCGCCGGGATGGCCGGCCGGGATGCGCCGAAGAAGCCGTCGCAGCCGGCGACGTAGTCGCAGGTGAGTTCTTCCTCCTCCGTGTTCTCATCGAAGCGGATGGCTCCGGCTTCGAGGTCGAGCTTCGCGCCCCTGCGGAAGCGGATCTTCGGCTTTGGGGTGTCGAGGTCACGCAGGCTGGTGGCCGCCGCCTCGAAGAAGATCTGCCCGCCCGCCTCCAGCCGGGCGGCGTAGAGATCCTTGACGACCTCCTGCTGACCATACACCGTGATATAGCGGCCGCCGGTGAGGTCAGCGAAGTCGATGCGGTGGCCGCGTCCGTCGAAGCGCAGCTCGATGCCGTGGTGAACCGCCCCCTCCCGGTACATCCGCTCCCCAACTCCCGTCTCCCGCAGCAGTTCCACCGTCCCGTGCTCCAGCACCCCGGCCCGAACCGTCGTCTCCACCTCTTCGCGGCCGCGGAGCTCGAGCACGACTGAGTCGATGCCCTGCAGATGCAGCAGGTGCGAGAGTAGCATTCCCGCCGGTCCACCTCCGATGATTCCTACCTGTGTGTGCATAGCTCCTCGCTCTCTTCACGCATTTCTTATCCGGTTCGGATTATCCGGACTCTCCTTGCAAGCGCGTACCAGCCGGAACGGGCTCCTCCCTCTCTCCCCTCGGCTCCCTGACGAATAGGAGCAGCACGAAACTAACCAGGATTATTGCCCCGTCGAGCATCACGGCGGCATTCCAATTGCCCGTCGCGTCCCGCAAGGTGCCGCTGATCGCCGGAGACAGAACTGCCCCCATCTCACCGATGAGGTTCCACAGGCCGAATGCCGCCCCTAGATATGCTGCGCTAGGTACGAGATCAGCGGTGAGAGCATGAGACATGGGCTGCAGGGCGTTAAAGAACAGGCTCGCGGTAAACAGCAAGGCGCCCAGGATAAGCAGAGATTTGCCCCCGTTCATGATGTAGAAGCCGAAGCCTAGAGTCAGAAGGCCCTGGATCAGGGTGAACCACACGAGCATCCTTTTCCGGCCCCAGCCGTTGCGCTTGGCGTAGTCGGCCAGCCAGCCGCCAGCGGGGAAGCCCAGGATGCCGGCCCCGGCGTTAAACGCCGCCGTCAAGGCCCCTTGCAGGAACGAGGACTGCGCCGCGTCGGAGATAATGGAGACTGACCAGAAGCCGAAGAACCAGAGGTTCCAGAGAATAGCGATGGCGGCTATGTAGATCAGCAAGAGGTCCCTGTTGTACAGTACCGGGGATATCTCCCCGCTCAACCTGACGAAGATGAAGCCCACCAGCAGGAGGGCCACTACGAGCTCGAGCAACGCCACCGCCCACTCCGGCAGCCCCACCCGTGTGGCGACGAAGTAGATGCCCACCACCGCAACGAGGAAGATGGCGGCATACGAGCCCAACTTCCGCAGCGCGGCTGGGTAGGCCGGCCTGAACTCGTGTTCACCACCCTGCCCCCTGAAAAATACAGCCATCCCGACACCGATGATTATCGCGCCGACACCCAGTAAGATGAACGGCATCCGCCAGGCGCCACTGGCGCCAAAGACCGAGGAGCCGAGTCCCAACAGCGGCGCGGCCAGCAGGAACGC
>JBBPZZ010000103.1:0-3433 GCA_038198445.1 Rubrobacterales bacterium | reverse complement strand
TGGTCCGGTTCGCGGTCGGGCGGGACCTGCTCGACGTACCGAACCTCCGCAGCTCGCACGAAGTCCCAACGCCCCGGCTCGGCGGCGTCACGATAATCCTCGGCGCGTGGGCCGGCTTCGCGCTGACGGGGTTCGGGGGAGCCTGGCCGCTGCTCGTGGCCGCTACTCTGGTCGGGCTAGTCGGGCTTGCGGACGACCTCTCGAACCTCGGCTTCAAGGTCAAGGCTCTCGCCCAGACGCTTGTCGCCACCGGGCTGCTGCTCATCCATCCTCCAGAGGTGATGTCCTCGGCGTCCGGAGTCCTGAAGGTCGTGGTCTTCGCGGTGGGGGTGTTCTGGATCGTGGCCCTCAGCAACGCCTTTAACTTCATGGACGGTATAGATGGGTTCACGGGGGGCGTGGCGCTCGTCAACATGCTCTTCCTCGCGCCGCTCGCGGGAGAGGTAGGGATAGCGCTCGTTGCCCTGGCCGGGGCGGTGGCGGGGTTCTTGATCTGGAACATAAGTCCCGCTTCGATTTTTATTGGTGACTCCGGGGCGTATTTCCTCGGGTTCGGACTCGCGGCCTTCGCTCTCTATGCGCCGTTGCACAGGGGGGGATGGACGGCGCTCCCGTTCATCGCCTGCGCGCTAATCTTCACACCGTATCTCTTCGACACGGGATTCACGCTGGCCCGCAGGTTCGCGGCCCGTAAAAACATCTTCTCCGCGCACCGGGAGCACCTGTACCAGCGGATAACTCCAACGGCCGCGCTGCACCGGCGAACGAGCAACCTGTACTACGTGGCGAGCGTTCTGGCGGGTTTCTCGGCGCTGCTCGTGACGAACGGCGGAGCCCTGACGCTGGCCGGAATAATACTGGCCCTGGGCTTGTGTACAGGGCTTGCGTTGCTACCGTATCTGGTTGGCGACGACGAAGGGTCCACCTGAAAGGTAGATGGAAGCGGCGGTTGGGGCTAGAATGTGGCCCATGAGTCTTATGAGGAGGATGGGACAGGGGTTCGCGCGTCCTACGGGATGGTTGCAGCGGATCTTCCAGCAGTCGCCGCCGGGGTTCAGGCGTGGGGCGGCGATGCTCGTGGACGCCGCCATAGTCATGGAGTCCTTCGCCGTCGCGCTCCTCTTCAGGTTCTACGGCGACGTAAAGATCGACTGGTGGCTAACGTTCTGGCCGTCGGCGGTGGTGGCGGCGGCGATCTTCGTGATACTCCTGCACGAGAGCGGAATCTACCAGAGCATCCTGCGCTACACCGGAATCTATCAGGGGATAAGGGTAGCGAGCGCCACCTCCATAGCGGCGGGGATCATTTTTATCCTGGACTTCGCCGTGGGCGAGACGATTCTGAATTACAGGCCTCTCCCGCTCGCCGTGGTCTTTATTGGATCCATCCTGGCCTACGTGCAACTCGTCGCCGTGCGGCTCTATCCTCGGGTGTTCTATGAGTTGTCCCTGCGGGAGATCGGACGCCAGACGCGGGCGGCTATCGTGGGGACGGAGGAGGCCGGGGTGGCGCTTGCCCAGCACGTCTGGCGGTCGCCGGGGATGAATACCCAGGTCGTCGGGTTTCTCAGCGAGTCTCATGAGGATATCGGCAAGCACATAGAGGGCGTACCGGTAGTCGGCGGGGTGGAGGACCTGGAAAACGTCATCGCCCAGCACGGGGTGGACCAGGTGATAATCGCGCTTCCGCAAGCCAGCCGGGAGCAGATGGACGCTATCTGGCGTGTTTCGACCGGGGTGGGGACCGAGGTGAAGGTCATGCCGGACCTCGGCGAGGTTTTGGCGCAGGGCACCTTCAAGTTGCGCGAGCTGCAGATCGAAGACCTCCTCGGCCGGGAGCCGGTGGACATAGACCTCGGCGCCCTCTCGGAGTACATAAACGGCAAGCGTGTGCTGGTTACCGGGGCCGGAGGCTCCATCGGCAGGGAACTATCCCGCCAGATCTCACGCCTCGGTCCCGCGAAGCTCATCCTCCTGGACCGCGACGAGAGCGGCCTCTACTACCTGAATCAGGAGCTTCACCGCGAGGATTTCCACGACGTGGAGGTCTTCGTCGGGGACGTGACCATCCCCGAGCGCGTGAGCTTCGTCTTCGAGCGCTACCGGCCGCAACTCGTCTTCCACGCCGCCGCCTACAAGCACGTCCCGATGATGGAGCTTCAGGCCACGGAGGCTATCGTCAACAACGTCTTCGGCACCCTGAACGTCGCCCGGAACGCCGGGGCCTACGGCGCGGGCAAGTTCATCAACGTCTCGACCGACAAGGCCGTGAACCCCGCGAACGTTATGGGCGCCACCAAGCGTCTCGCCGAGATGCTCACCAGGAACCTCGCGGAAGAATACCCGGAGACGGTCTACGCTTCGGTGCGGTTCGGGAACGTGCTCGGTAGCCGCGGCTCGGTCGTGCCGACCTTCCGCCAGCAGATAGAGGCCGGCGGCCCCGTGACGATAACGCACCCGGATATGATCCGGTACTTCATGACCATCCCGGAGGCGGTCTCCCTGATCCTTCAGGCCGGCGCGATGTCCGAGGGCTACGGCACCTACGTCCTGGAAATGGGTCGTCCCGTCGCCATAACGGACCTCGCCCGGAAGATGATAGAGATAATGGGCGCGCCGAACGTCCAGATGAAGTTCGTCGGCCTGCGTCCCGGCGAGAAGCTGCGCGAAGAGCTGTTCGAGGAGGCCGAGCAGCGCGCGACGACCGGTCACCCGATGGTCTTTCAACTGACCTCGGAGGACATAACAGACGGCGCCGAACTCTCGGAACTGATAGATGAGATGGTCTTCCACGCCCGCGGCCAGGAGATGGGGAAATCTCTCTCACTCCTGCGCCGGGCCGTACCCAACTACTCTACCGCCGACCTTCCCCAGGAAATTCAGGAGTTCCGTTACCCGCCGAACTGGTAGTTCCCGGCTGCTAGACTTCTCTCCGGGTGGCCCTTCGGGCCTTCACACCGAGATAGCTAAGGTAGACTCCTATAGACAGCCCGATCACCACCAGCGAGAAATGCACGCCGGGCGCTATGAGAGTCCCCGAAGTGAACTGGGTGTAGAACGTAAACAACCGCGTTCCCCAGGTGAGCAGCATGTAGATGCCGATTATCAGGAGCAATGTCGCGGTTCTACGAGAAATCTTCATGAACACCAAAATTGTACCAGACGGACTTGTGCGGAACTAGCAACACAAAAAGTCAAGGAGTATACTGCCTGTAATAGTTGAACAGAGTTTGTAACTGTAAGCACCTTAGGTATAGAGCGCACGGAGGGAAAGAATTTTGGCTGAGTTGAAGCAGCGCGGTCTCGAAGAGGTAAAGGCTCTAAGCAAGGATGAGGCCGTCGAGATCATGCGCCAGGCCGGCATCGTGGGGGCGGGGGGCGGCGGCTTCCCGACGTACTTCAAGTGGAAGAACCCGCAGCCGCGTTTGATCGT
>JBBPZZ010000102.1:0-16693 GCA_038198445.1 Rubrobacterales bacterium | reverse complement strand
TAGGAGCCTGACGCTCAAACAGAAGCCCCGGATCAGATAAATGGTCCGGGGCTTTTGCGTCCACCGGAGGAAACCGGGCGAAGAGACAAGGTCCGCGAAGGTAAGGTGCGTTACAGGCGCGGGGCCGAAGTTACTCCGGTGGAGGGTCGGTCTTCATGCCCTCCCCGGCGGTGATTCGTTGAGGTACAGCCAGTACGTGTTGAGTTGCTCGACGGCCTCGGTAAACTCATCGAAGTTGACCGGCTTTCGTATGTAGCTGTTGGCGCCCAGACCGTAGCTATCCAGAAGGTCTTGCTGCTCCCTGGAGGAGGTCAGGACGACGACGGGTACGAGCCGCGTCTTCTCTTCGGAACGCATCCGCCGGAGCACTTCGAGTCCGTCTATCCTGGGGAGCTTGAGATCCAGAAGGACCAGTCGCGGCATGGCGTCCTGGTCCCGGTTGGCGTGGAGGCCGGTGGCGAAGAGGTAGTCCAGGGCTTCCACGCCGTCATGAGCTACCACCACCTTGCTGGGGACGTGCTTCTTCTTGAGCGCGCGTAGCGTCAAAAGCTCGTCATTCGGATTGTCTTCTACGAGCAGGATCACGCTGTCTGTCATGCCAAAACCCCTATAGGATGCGGGATGGTACCCTCGTAGGGTACCATGAGTAAGAGGATACGCCGGAGGCTGGTTCGCCAAGCTACGCGCTGACCGTTTAGCACTCTCGTCTATCCCGTCCGCCTCCAACAACGGATAGCGGTAATCCTCACCTTTTCTAACAATCAAGGGCAGCAGGACTACGGCGCGATGCCGAGCGTTACTATCGGCGGAATGGTCTTTTCCTGCATCGCTGGCTCTTCCCTCTGGTGGTTGCCTGCTTACTCCAGAGCACCCATCGTATCTACAAAGAAGACGCCCGCGCATCATCCAAATGAGTGATTTTTCCAAAAACCTGTAAGTTTGCCGTATCTAGTGTGGATACCCCTTGTACGGGCAAGAGAATGGGCCGGCGTCTAGGAGGGGGGAAATGGACGCCGACCCACTTGATAGCCCAGACTATATACCCGGAGTGGGCTTCGCTACATCACTCATTTGAGTGATTTTTCGAAAAATCACCAAAAAACTTCGCGGAGGTGAAGCAAAATGCGGTTTGCCACGGGAGTCGCATAAGAATAAAATAGCATAACAGTTCGATTTTTGAGGGAGATGTCATTGCCGCACCGGAAGGTGCCGATGGGAGAGAAGGCTCCGCGTGGGTGAGTCGCTCAGGGTTTTGATCGTCGAGGACTCCGAGAATGATGCCTTGCTGCTCTTGCGCGAGTTGAAGCGCGGGGGCTACGAGACTATCCACGAGCGGGTGGACACGGCGGCGGAGATGCAGTCCGCCCTCGATAGTAGAGTATGGGACCTTGTCGTCTCCGATCACTCCATGCCAAGCTTCAACTCCTCGGCGGCTCTGAAGCTCGTGCGGGAAAATGGCTACGCCGATCTGCCGTTCATAATCGTGTCCGGACAGATCGGTGAAGACGCGGCGGTCGCGGCGATGAAGGCCGGCGCCCAGGACTACATCATGAAAAACAACCTCAGGCGTCTCAACACCGCCATAGAGCGGGAGTTACGCGATGCGGAGGTGCGCCGGGAGCGCCGGAGCGCGGAGGAGGCGCAACGGCTGGCGGAGGAGAAGTACCGCGGGATCTTCGAGAACGCCGTCGAGGGGATCTTTCAGAGCACCGTCGAGGGCCGGTTCGTGACGGCCAACCCGGCGCTCGCCCGCATGTTCGGCTACGAAACTCCCGAAGAGCTAATGGAGAGCATAACGAGTATTGGGGAGCAACTCTATGTGGACCCGGACCGCCGGGCGGAGTTCGACCGGCTGGTCCAGGGGGAGGGGTTGGTAAGAGGCTTCGAGAGCCAGATGCGCCGCAAAGACGGCGGCGTGGTTTGGGCGTCGGTCAGCGCCCGCGCGCTGTGGGGTGGCGGAGGAGAGTTTACGGGTTACGAGGGTACTCTGGAAGACATCACCGCACGCAAAAATGCCGAGCAGGCCTTGCGGGAGATCCGGGAGGTCGAGCGGCGCAGGATCTCCCGCGAACTGCATGACGTGGTGCTCCAGGACCTCACCTACACCCTTCAATCCATGCAACTCGCCAGGGCCGCCGCCCGCACCGCCGACGCGGAGGAACAGGAAAGCGGGCGCGACGCGGACCGGGACCGGCAGATAGAAGCGCTTCGCCGGGCGATCGGAGGCCTGCGAGACGCCATCTATGACCTGCGCCTCGAAGGTGTCCGGGAACAGCCGTTCGTCAACTCGTTGGAATCCCTGGTGGAGCTAAACCGCCAGATGGCGCCCGAGCGCGAGGTAGAACTCCTCGTGGACAAAGAGCTTCCAGACTCGCTCTCCGGGCTGGCCGGGGTCGAGGTGACGCGTATCGTCCAGGAGGCTCTGGCCAACGTCCGCCGCCATTCGGAGGCGGACCGGGCCGTGATCTCCGTGGGAGCCTCCAATGACGAGTTGCGGGTAGAGGTCGAGGACGATGGGCAAGGCTTCGAGACAGGAGCCGGACCCGGCGTGGGACTCTCCAGTATGCGGGAGCGGGCGCTCGCGCTCGGCGGCGAGCTGGACGTAGACAGCGAGCCGGGTGTCGGGACGCGGGTGCGGTTCAGGATTGCGCTTCCGGTCCTTGGGAGGGAGAGCCTCGAAATCTCCAGTAGCTGACGCCTCTAGTTGGTAGATGGCAGCGCGGCATTGTAGTATTCATCTCTAATCGCCGCGGGCATGATGAGAGAACAACAAAGGGGACAGATGCAACGCGTATTACTCGTAGAAGATCACGCCTCCTTCCGCCAGACTCTCGCGCTGATATTCGACCGGGAACCGGACTTCGAGGTCGTGGCGCAGGCCGGCACGCTCGCCGAGGCGCGGCGGGTTTCGGATGGCCTTCGGCCCGACCTCGGCGTCATAGACCTCTCGCTACCCGATGGAGAGGGAATGGAGATCATTAAGGAGTTGCGCGAGACCAATCCGGACTTCTCGGCGCTGGTCCTCACGGCGAGCCTCGACCGGGCGGATCACGCCCGTGCCGTGGAGGCGGGCGCGGCGGGCGTCCTGCACAAGTCCGCCGACGTGGACGAGATCGTCGACGCGTCGCGTCGGTTGTCCGAGGGCAGAACCTTGCTCGCGCCGGAAGAGATAGTCGAGTTACTACGCCTCGCCAGTCACGGCCGGGAGCAAGAGCGCGAGGCCCGCACGGGCATCGAGCGCCTGACGCCACGCGAGATGGAAGTCCTCCAGGCGCTGGCCGAAGGCTGGAGCAACAAGGAGATCGCCGAACGGCTGCACATGAGCGTCGACACCGAACGCACCCACATGATGAACGTCCTCGGCAAGCTCGGTGTTCACTCCCGGCTACAGGCGCTGCTCTTCGCCGTCCGGTACAGGGTCGTCGAGCTGCCATAACGGCCGGACACGCCTCGGAACCAACGGCTAGAAGAGTAGATCTCCTTCACAGACGTACTCGGCGGGACCGGCCATGTAGACGGGACCATCCCCGGACCACTCGATCTCGACCACGCCGCCATCCAGATGAATGCGTACCGGGCTCTCGGCGAGTCCTAGCTTCAACGCCGCGGCCGCCGTAGCACAGGACCCCGAGCCGGAGGCCAGCGTCTCGCCCGCGCCGCGCTCCCAGATCCTCATCCGCAAGTCGCGCGCTCCCCGAATACTGGCGAACTCCACGTTTGTCTTGTCGGGGAAGAGCGGATCGTTCTCTACCAGCGGCCCAATATCGCTCAACTTTAGCCGATCCACCGTACTCTCCTCTTCGACGAACGCGACGGCGTGCGGGTTGCCCATGGAGACCCGCAGGAAGCGGAAGCCGTGGAGATCCACCTCCGAGTCGAAGGACGGCGGACCCATATCCACACGCGAGGAGCCATCTTCATTAAGTAGGATCTTCTGTATCCCGGCGCCGGTCTCTACTGTGAGAGCGTCGCCATGGATCAGTTTTTGATCTCTTGCGTAACGGGCGAGACATCGGATACCGTTGCCGCACATCTCAGACGGAGAGCCGTCGGAGTTGAAGTAGATCATTCTCAGGTCCGCAACCTCGGACGCGGCGGGAACGAGAATACCGTCCGCTCCGACGCCGAAGTGACGGTCACAAACACGGCGAGTGAGCGCAGGTAGATCCCACCCTTCGACCTCGCCGGGGTCGAAGATGATGAAGTCGTTGCCAACGCCGTGCATCTTGGTGAAACGCATGGTAGAGGAGATTCTAGACCTCAAGCGGGGGAAGGCCAAGCTCTGCGCTGGTATAAAGACCTCAAGGGAACCCTTTAGCCAGGAGGAGCGAGCCGTGGAAGACCATAGAGAAGTCTGCCTGGAAGAAGAAGTCGAGCGGCGGCGGAGGGCAGGGATGTCTGCGGAGGAGATTTCAGCCGAGATGGGCGTTGATCCGGCCTGGGTAGTAGGTTTGATCTCGATGTTTCCGGATGAGGATCAACCCGACGAAGAGGGGAGTCCAACTCGCGGCTAATTGGGGACGCTGTCGAGCACGTCCTTCATCGAGTACAGGCCCGGCTCAGCAGTGGCGGCGAACGCGGCAGCCCGTAGAGCGCCGTCTGCAAAGGTGCGCCTGGAGAGGGCGCGGTGGACCACCTCGACCTCCTCGCCCTCGGAGTAGAAAATGACGCGATGCTCCCCGACGACCGCCCCGCCGCGCAGGGCGTGAACCCCGATCTCAGCTTCCCGCCGGGGCGAAACGCCTTCCCGCCCGTAAGTCGCCACTTCGTCGAGGTCTCGCCCCCGCCCATCGGCGGCGGCCCGCGCCAGAAAGAGAGCCGTCCCTGAGGGCGCGTCCTTCTTGTTCCGGTGATGCGTCTCCACGATCTCGATGTCGTAGCTACTCCCGAGCTTTGCGGATAGCTCGCGCACCAACTCGCGCAGCAGGTTCACCCCGACGCTCATGTTCGGGGCGAGGACGATGGGGACGCTCTCCGCCGCTTCCTCGACTTTGACTAACTGTTCGCCCGAGAGACCCGTCGTCCCGATTACGTGCGGCCTGCTGTAAGAGAGATGCTCGACGGTCGCTTCGGGAGTGGTGAATTCTATGAGGACTTCGGCGTCTTCGGGCGGTTGCTCGGTGGCGGACACGCCAATGCGGCCCGCGCCGCACAGCTCGCCGAGGTCCGCGCCTAGCTCCAATGCTCCGGGTTCGACGGTGCCGCCGACGAGTTCGACACCTTCGGTTACGAGGGCGGCCTGGCATAGTTCGCGGCCCATCCTGCCGGCGGCGCCTATTATGGCTACGCGGGTCACACTTCCTCGGGCGTGGGGAGGAGGTGTCCGTGGCGCTCCAGAGCTTCTTCGAGACCACGCAGCTTCTCGCCGGACATGGGGATTAGCGGGAGACGCATCTCGTCGGAGCACAGCCCGAGCAGGGAGGCCGCCGTCTTTACCGGGATGGGGTTCGTCTCGACGAAGAGCGCCTTGAAGAGCGGGAGGAGCTGGTAGTGGATCTCTCGTCCGCGGTCGAAGTCGCCTTCCGTCAGGGCGTTTACCATGTCGGCGTAGATGCCGGGGGCGATGTTGGAGGTAACGGCGATCACACCGGAGCCGCCGAGCGCCATGATCGGGAGCGTCATCGGATCGTCGCCGGAGAGCAAGCAGAACTCCTCACCGCACAGACGCTTTATCTCACCGGCTATACCCGTCGAGAGCGTCGCCTCCTTGACCCCGACGACGTTGGGGATCTCCTCGTACAGCCGCGCTATGGTCTCCGGCTCGATGGCGACGCTGGTGCGTCCGGGGATGTTGTAGAGGATGAGCGGCAGCTCCGTATTCTCCGCGATGACGGCGAAGTGACGGTACAGACCCTCTTGGGTCGGCTTGTTGTAGTAGGGGGCGACCTGGAGCGAGCCGTCGGCCCCCACTTCCTCGGCCATCTTCGTGTACTTGATCGCGCTCTCGGTGTTGTTGGAGCCGGTGCCCGCTATTACCGGCACGCGTCCGTTCGACACCCGGACCACGGTCTCGATGACCAGCCGGTCCTCGTCTTCGCTTAGTGTCGGCGATTCGCCAGTGGTGCCGCAGGGGACCAGGCCGTGGATACCGTGTTGTATCTGGAACTCGACCAGGTTCTCCAGTGCCTCGACATCCACCCCGCCGTTCTTGAACGGTGTTACGAGGGCCGTGAACACGCCGCTAAACATCTCTCTCCTCCAGTTCGAAATCCTTATGGAGACGCTTTACCGCCTCCTCAACCCTATCGGCTGGTACGACACATGTTACCTGTATCTCCGACGTCGAGACCATCCTTATGGGGATGCGAGCCTCGCCTAAAGAGTCGAACATCCTGGCCGCGTATCCAGGCCGGTTGAGCATCCCGGTCCCGACGACCGAGACCTTGCCCAAATTCTCCTCGCCTTCGACCTCACCTCCGAGCGAAGCGGCCACCTCGCTCGCGAGCTCCTTCGCCTCGGCGAAGTTGCCTCGGGTTACGGTGAATGCCACGTCCGAGACGCCTTCCTCCAGGCCGCTCTCGACGATGACGTCCACGGAGATGCCGCGCTCCGCCAGGGGGGTGAACACCCGGCTCATGGTGCCGGGGCCGGTCTTTATGCCGTTCAGGGTTATGCGCGAGACATCCAGGTCGTGGACGATGCCGGCTACAGTTTCCCTAGTCTCCAGGTGCTCCAAGTTTTTGCCTCCCTTTATTACCGTACCCGAATCGTCACCGAAGGACGAGCGGACGTGTATCTCGACTCCGTACAAGGCTCCAAGCTCGACCGCGCGCGGGTGCATCACCTTCGCGCCGCGCCAGGACATCTCGGCCATCTCCTCGGATGAGATGAGGGGTATGCGCCGCGCCTCCGGCGCGATGCGCGGGTCAGCCGTGTAGATGCCGTCGACATCCGTATAAATTTCGCACCGCTCCGCCTTCAGGGCGGCGGCGAGCGCGACGGCGGTCGTGTCGGAGCCGCCGCGTCCCAGGGTCATCACGTCGCCCAGAGTGTTCATGCCCTGAAATCCGGCGACTATGACGACGTGTTGCTGGTCCAGGTAGTTGTGGATACGTTCGGGACGAATCTCGGAGATAACGCCGGAGCCGTAGCGGCCGGTGATCCTGAACCCCGCCTGCGGTCCCGTGAGGGAGACCGCCGCTATTCCCCGGTCGTGGAGGGCCATCGCGAGCAGCGCGACGGACTGCTCCTCGCCGGTAGCCAGTAGTTGATCTATCTCGCGCGGAGATGGGTCCTGGCTCACCTCGCCAGCGAGCCTCAAAAGCCTATCCGTCGTCTTGCCCATCGCGGAGACGACCACGACCAAGTCCAGGCCCGACTCGCGCGCCCTTCCGGCTCTCTTGGCGACGGCCTTTATGTGTTCCGCCGTCGCTACCGAACTTCCACCATATTTCTGTACTACGATGCCCAAAAACGATTTCCTCCCGGTGTTGCTACTACCGCGTAGACTAGCGTATCCGCCGCGATTTCGCACCGGGCGAGGGACTGGATCGGCCGCAAGATACCGTGCGGGCATCCCCGGCTCACGCTACATAAAGAGCTCTTGCACCCTCTGACGCGCCGCACCAGAACCACATCCACCCTAGAGACCGCCACACGCGAAACGCCCCCGCTATTGAGAAGCGAGGGCGTCTTCGCCGCCGGACTGAAATGCTGGCCGCTATTACCCTACTGGTTGGCCGCCGGTTACGTCGATGGACGAGCCATTGAGGTAGCTCGACTCCTGCGAGGCGAGGAGGACGAAGACGGGGGCGAGTTCGGCGGGCTGGGCCGGGCGGCCCATCGGGGATTGCAGGCCGAACTGGGAGGTAGTCTCGGCGGGCATGGAGGCCGGGATGATCGGGGTCCACACCGGCCCCGGCGCGACTATGTTGGCCCGCAGACCGTATTGCACGACGTCCTGGGCCAGCCCCTCGGTGAACGTGACTATGGCGCCTTTGGTCGCGGAATAGGGGAGCAAGGTCGGGGAGGGCTTGTACGCCTGCGCGGAGCCGACGTTAATGATCGAACCGCCCTTCGGCATGTGCGGCAGGGCCGCCTTGACCATCCAGAACATGGCGTAGATGTTGGTCTTGAACGTGCGGTCCAGAAGTTCGGTCGAAACATCGGCTATGCCATTGACCGTCATCTGGTGCGCGGCGTTGTTGACGAGCACGTCTATCTGTCCGAACTCGTCGGCGGCCGTCTGGATGACCTTCTGGCACTGCGCCTCTTCGCTGATGTCTCCGGGGACCTTCACGCACCTCTTGCCAGCTTCCTCGACCACATTGGCCGTCTCTTCGGCGTCGGACTCTTCCTCCGGTAGGTAGGAGATGAGTACGACCGCTCCCTCGCGGGCGAAGGCGAGGGCCACGGCCCGGCCGATGCCGGAGTCGCCGCCGGTGATGACGGCCTTCTTGCCTTCGAGCTTGCCGGAGCCCTTGTAGGTATCGTAGCCGTAGTCCGGTTTCGGTTGCATCTCGGACTCGTCACCGGGGTGCTGATCCATCTGGGTCTGCTGCGGATACTCCGGCTGCGGATATTGCGTAGTCGGGTCTTGTTGACGATGCTGGTCTTCGGTCATCTTCGTAATCCTTTCTCTAGCCGTAGGCGCGCTTATACCCGGAGAAAGCGGTTCGTTACCCACCGCCGGCCTGCACATTACGGGCCATTTTGAGTCCGCGTTGCTCCCCTATCCGGTGTTCGAGGCCGGTTGCGTTTCGCGAGGAGGCTTCTCAGGTTTACTCGGCGGGGCACGGGGGATATCCTGAGGAATTCATAGGAGATCTGCGAGAGGACATGCATGAGCGACGACAAGCGACCAGAAGGCGTCTTCGAGAGTTACAAGAAAGGTGAAGACGCGCCGCTTGCCTCGTATGCGACTCTCGCGGGCGCGTTCAACGTGATCTTCGCCGCTTTCCTCCTCATCGCCCGCGCTACCGGGAGGTCCATCCCCGAACGTGTAGAGGGTCGTGACGTCCTGATCTTCGGCGCGGCGACCCACAAGTTGAGCTGGCTGCTTGCCAGGGAGCCGATCACGAGCCCCATCCGCGCCCCGTTCACCGAGCTCGAAGAGGTCAAGAGCCCGACGAAGGCGGACGAGAAGCCTCGCGGCACCGGCCTACAGCGATCTATCGGAGAGCTTCTTACCTGCCACTTCTGCCTGGGAATGTGGGTGGCGGCCTTCTTCTCCTACGGGTTCGTGCTCTTCCCGAGGGTCACCCGTCTCGTGGGAGCCATCTTCGCCATGCTCACCATCTCCGACCACATACACCAGATCTACAAAGCCCTCATGGACCGGACGTAGCCCGGACCCGCCGCAGCTTCAGGTCCGTGAGAGCGGCACGCGCCGCCGCATCGCCAGGGACGCCGTGTACCGCTCCCCCCGGAAAAGTCGAAGCGCTCCCGATGTACAGTCCCCGCAAGGGAGTCCGGTAGGGCGATAGCGAGGGTAGAGGCCGGAAGAACAGTTGGTCCGGCGCCTGGCTCCCGGCGTTCACGTCTCCGCCGACGAGGTTGCGGTTGCGGATCTCTAAATCTCCGGGCGTCAGGACGTGCTTGCCCAGAATAAGCTCCCGGAAACCGGGCGCGAACCGCTCTACCTGGGCCTCCATGCGCCCGACGTGCGCCTCCGCGTGATGTTGCCAGTCCACGCCGTGAGGTACGTGCGTGTAAGCCCATAGAGTATGGCTTCCTTCGGGAGCGCGGGACGGGTCGGCGACGGTCGGCTGGGCGGCGAGCATGAACGGCCTCTCCGGCAGTTCACCGAGGTTTTCCTGGGCTATTCCCTCGGTCAACTCGCGGGTACCGCCGCCGATGTGGAGCGTGCCGGCGCCCCGCGCCTCCTCGTATTCCCACGGCGCCGGACCCGAGAGCGCCCAGTCCACCTTTAGCGAGCCGGGACCATAGCGGTACCGGGCTATTTTCCTCTTATAGGAGTTCGGGAGGGATTCTCCTGCGAGCCCAAGCAAGCCCCGCGGTGTCACGTCGCAGATAACGGTGCTGGCCTGTATCTCTTCATCTCCCACCGTGACGCCCCGCACCCGGTCGTCCCGCGCCAGAACCCGATCTACCGGGGCGCTTGTTCGGACCTCACCGCCGAGGGATCTCAGGTAACTCACGAGGGCGTCGGTGATCCTCTCCGATCCGCCTTCCGCGACCGGCCATCCTACGGCGTGGCCGAGCAGGTTGAGGTAGAAACCGAAGACGGCGCTCCCGGCGGCTCCTGGTGGAACGTCTCCATGCAGCGCCGATCCATAGAGCCAGGCTTTGGCTCCGTCGCCTTCGAACAGCTCGTCCGCCAGCGCGGAGACAGGCTGGAGGATCATTCGCGCCGCCTCCAGCGAACCCGAGAACCCCAGCCCCACGGCTGCACGCAACGAGCCGCCCACCGGCGGAAAGCCTCCGAGCATCGCCCGCCGCAGGCCACCCCAGTTCTTCAAGTAGGGAGAGATGAACTCCCGCCACCGTTCCCCATCACCCTGTCGCAGGCCGTTGAGGGAATCGACGGTACGGTCCAGGTCTCTGTAGAGCGCCGCGCCCCGGCCTTCATCCAGGACGTGGGCCATCGCGGCCGGAGGATGGACGAACCGCAGGCCATGTTCGCCGAGTGGCATCCTGGCGAAGACGGGCGAAGCCGCCGCCGCCGGATAGACGCCGGAGAAAGTATCGTGCCGGAAGCCTGGGAGGGTGAGCGCGTCCGTCTTCACCGCCCCGCCGGGACGGTCTTCGGCTTCGAGGACCAGTACGGAGCGGCCGGACTCGGCGAGTCGGATCGCCGCGGAGAGGCCGTTTGGTCCCGCGCCCACCACCAGGGCATCGTAGGAACTCCTCAAGATGCTACCCGCGGCCGCCGGACGTGGCGATGACCGGTTGGCCGGAGATCTCATCCAGGCTGCGGCCTTGGGTCTCTTCGCCCAGTATCCAAACGTCACCGGCTATGATCAGAAGTACCATTGCGAACATCGAGAAGATGGCAAGAGTGCCGAACCCAGGAGCGCCTAGCATCAGCCCTACAATGTACGGCCCGGCGATGCCCCTGATCCCGAAGACGAGCGTAGCTGCGGCGCAACCGAGCAGGTAACCCACGAGCGTGCGCTTGCGGCCCCACTTCTCTACCAGATACGCGGCGCTGAAGTAGCCGGGTATCTGGGCAAGCGTTATGAGCAGAACGTATTGGAAGGAGCGCACTACGCTGTAGCCAGAGGTGGCGAGTATCTGCGGTAGCCACGTGAAGATACCGTAGTAGGAGAAGACCATCCTGAACCACAGGACCCACAGCATCGCCGTGCGACGGGTATACGAAGCCGCCCACAATGCCCGAATGCCAACGCCCCGCACGACGGACGCTTCTCCGAAGTCCTCCCGTGCGGGGTCTTCTACCTCGATCCCGAACCGGGCCGCGATCTCCCGCGCTTCGGCGCAGCGGCCCCGGCGCAGCAGGTAGCGTGGAGATTCGGGTAGACGGCGGCGCAGGACGAGTACATATAGCGCCGGCAATGCGCCAATAGCGAATGCCGCTCTCCAGCCGAACTCCGGTATCACCAGGTAGCCGACCAGAGCGGCAAGTATCCACCCGTAGGCCCAGAAGCTTTCGAGCAGCACGACCATCCGGCCTCGCTGCCGAACCGGCGCTACCTCGGCCACGAGCGTACTGGCGACGGGCAACTCGCCCCCGAGACCGAGACCCGTTATGAAGCGCAGCGCGAGCAGCGCTCCATACCCCCACGCCAGCGCCGTGAACCCCGTGGCTACCGCGTAGACGAGCATCGTGAGTAGCAAGATCACCTTCCGCCCGTAACGGTCGGCGAGAGAGCCGGAGACCGCCGCCCCCACGAACATACCCAGGAGCCCGATGCTGATCACCACTCCTACCTGCTTCTCGCTGAGACCCCAATCCTGAGCCAGAGCCACCACGACGAGCGAGAGTAACCCGATGTCCATAGCATCGAACATCCACCCCAGACCAGAGAGCAACGTAACCCGACGATGCTCCGCGCCAACAGGTTGCGAGTCCATCCTATCCTCAAGGGTACTCGCCCAATTTTCCTGCATGATCACCTTCCTCCGATTTCGCACGCGCCTGTCATTTCTCCACACCGCCCGGCCTCACGAAAAAGCCCCGGTTCGCCTTCTTGTAACTTTTCTGGCCGAGATTGCTACAAGAAATGGTTACAAAGTAAGCAATTTGTAACAATTCACTACATTCAGTATCACACAAGTTATAAGCGGCGGCAAGAGAGGAGAAGGTCCAGGCGGGCTACTGGTTCCCGGACGCTGGCTGAGATGCGGCCTGGGCTTGCTTTGGTCTTTCGGCGAGACGGGTTTGTAAGGTGAGTTTGCCGTGCCGGAGCGTCGTCCACGCCACTATCAGGAGGCAGCCCAGTAGCACGGCCGCGGGTTCCAACAGGCCTCCTTCGGGTCCGAAGGCGCCGCCGGTGAAGAGGTCCGGGCCGCCCTGTTTTATCGTTAGGAACGTCGCCCCGATGGGGTTCAGGCCGCTGACCGGGAAGCCGTAGACGTTGCCCTCGAAGAAGTTCCAGGCGATGTGCAGTCCTATGGGGATGGCGAGCTCGCCGGTGAGGATGTAGCCGAGGCCGAGGAGGAGTCCGGCGAGCGCGATGTTGATGGTGCTGACCGGGGTGGCGTTCGGGTTGAAAGCGTGCAGCACACCGAAGACGCCCGACGAGAGGAGCCAGGCCGCGAGGACCGCGCCGCGGGGTCCGAGGCCGGGAAGGTTGAGACCTTCGGCGAGGTTGCGTAGCAGGTAGCCGCGGGAGAGCATCTCCTCGTAGAAGCCGACACACAGGAAGATGCCGGTGGCGAGCAGGATCTCCGGCGCGAAAGACGCTCCGGGCATGACGGACTCGAACGAGCCTGTAACGGAGACCCAGCCGAAGACAAGCTCCGTCAGGAAGATAAAGGTCATCAGCGATGCGCCGAGAAGCATCCCGAAAAAGAGGTCCAGCAACCAGCCCTTGTCCAGGTGAAACCCGAAATCCGCAAAGGGCCGACGGTCCAGGAAACGGCCCGCAAACCACAGGCTCACGAAGATCGCCGCCAGGGACGCCAGGCTCCCAATAAAGAAGAACGTCGGAGAGACTTCTCCGGTTCGCGCGGCTCCGAGGCTCGCGCTGGAAGGATGGACCCTCGTCCACGCGAACCCCAACAAGCTGGAGAACAGCGTGGTCGCCGCCGCGAAGAGGACGAACTGCGCGAGCAGGCGCCACAGAGCCCGCAGCCGTCGTTCGCTTTCTTCGATAAACAGTCGCAAGCAAGCCTCCGTTTGGATCTGTCCTCTAAGAATCACGGACAGCTATATTCTAATGCCCGGCGCACGGAACGGGGCGTCATCCAAATCAGAACGGCCAGCGGGTCATCTAGTACCCTTACCTGAAGAGAACCAACTGGCAACCGAGAGGAAAAACGATGAATGACCCCGTCCGCTTTACCGTCTATTCCGACTACCTCTGACCCTGGTGCTTTAACGGGGCCGTGCGTCTCGAAAAGATAGAGGCTGAGTATGGGGATACAGTGGAGGTGGTGTGGAAGAGCTTCATGCTGCGTCCCTCACCGCATCCCCGCAGCCTGGAGGAGCACCGCGAGTACACCCGCAGCTGGATGCGGCCCGCCGAACAGCTAGAGTCCGGCAGGTTTACCGTCTGGGCGACGGAGAACGCGCCCCCGTCTCACAGCGTCCCGGCGCTGGTTGCAGGAAAGGCCGCCGCGGCCTTCGGGGAGGAGGCGTTCCACAAGTTCCATCTGGAGGTCATGGAGGCGTACTTCGACGAGAACCGAACGATCTCGGACCTCGAAGTCCTCGTGGACGTGGCCGGACGCGCCTGCATCCCCGCCGATGAGTTCCGCGAGCGGCTCGAAGAGGGTTGGCAGGGCTTCGAAGATCAAGTCTTCACCGAGCACACGGAGGCCGTGAGCCTCGGCATAAACGGCATCCCATCAGTAGTGGTCGACGATGCGCTCCTCATCCCCGGCGCGGTCGGCGCCGAAGTGTACCGGCAGGTGATCCAGGAGCGCCTGGAGTTTGAGATAAAAGCGCCGCGAGACGCTCTTTGAAGCTCTACTTATAGTCCATATGCGCGCCTGGTTGCCAGGCGATCCGGGAAATATCGTCAATAAAAGTTGACATATACTGTTGCGTCAACTATGATTGACGCATGGACGGAAAGACGAGGACACAGGTTGGTGGGCCGGACGATCCGCGTGAGGGGCTGGAGGCGGTCGTTGCTCTGAGGCGGACGCTTGAGGCCCTGGAGGCGGCGCAGGTTGAGAACGCCTTTGTCGCGGGTTGGTCGTGGGCGAGGATCGCGGAGGTGTTGGGGGTGAGCAAGCAGGCGGTGCATAAGAAGCACGCGAAAAGGATCAGGGACAGATACCCTGGAGAATCGACGGGGAGAAAGGGAAAGAGCCAGTGATCTTCAACCGTTTCGCCAGGGAAGCCCGCTCGTGCGTGGAAGCCGCCGTGGAGGAAGCCAGGGCGCTCGGGCATGACTCCATCGGCGATGAGGACCTGTTGCTTGGGATACTGCGCGCCGGCGAGGGGATTGCCGCCGAGGCGCTCTCTTCACTGGGAGTGACCCTGGATGGCGCCCGCGAAGAGTCCGAACGGATGGCCTCGGAGGCGCTCTCTTCGGTCGGGATCTCCCTGGAAGACATCCGCGGGGAGGCGGGAGAGGCCTTCGACATGCGGATACCGGAGGGTCGTCGCATCACGTTCTCCCCACGGGCGAAGAAGGTCCTGGAGCGGGCGCTAAGAGAGGCGGTGAGACTGAGGGACAACCGCATCGGCACCGAGCACGTCATGCTCGGGATAGTAGGCAACGAGGGCGGGACGGCCGTGAGGATGCTGGGGCGTCTGGGAGTGTCGACGGAGACGCTTGAGGACCGGCTTCACGAGTTACGCGGGCGTGAGAAAGCCGGCTAGTCGGGTGCGGTACAGCCTTCGCGGCCTGGGTTCGCAATGCGCGGAGTCTTGTGTTAACTTGCGGTCTGGAAAAGCCAAACGGACCACATGGAGGGGACCCTTTGCAGAGTACGAAGCCAGCCACGTTCTTTTTCGCCTTAGCAATGCTTACGCTGCTTGTACTTTTGAGCGCTGTTATATCCCTGGCGGGAGGGAAGCAGGCAGAGGCGCGGGCCGGTTCCGAACAGACTTCGACACCCAAGTACGAGGTGCTCGACATCCACGACGCCGCTGGGGTGCGGGAGATAGACGTGGCCGCCGCCACGACCGACGAGGCCGGTATGCGCCTCATCGCCCAGCAGCTTCGCGCGAAAGGAAATACTCCTGGAGACGGCACGCTGCTTATAGAGTTTGCGAAGGCGCGGGATACGTCGGTGAACACCGGGTTCGCGCTTGCCTTCGACAGCAAGCAGGCGATCCTCGACGCCGGACAGAGCGACCGCTACGGAGAAGTCTACGGCAAGGCGGAGGCCAGGCGGATCATGGCCGAAGAAGACGGCGTGAGGGTGGTCAGCCTCAAGGGCTTCGTACAGGAGCACCCGTCACTCCGGGAGGAAGTAAAGAACTTCCTGGGCTGACCCTCCATCGGGTCTCGGCCTCGTACCTGCCCGTCGAACTACTCGGCGGACAGGTACATTGACGTGAGGGGATAGAGCCTTCCCACGCTGTTTCGCCGCGGGCCTCTAGGAACTTTTTAGCTTGATGGTCTCCTGCAAGGCCTCGCTGTATCCTCTGGTCAGAGTCTGGTACTTGCCGACTTCCTTGAAGGCGTCGCGGCCAGACTTGCCCCATTCGCCGAAGCGCTTCTTGAGCGCGACGGTGGTGAAATAGACGCCCCGATAGTACGGGATGAGTTGCTCCAGGGTTATGGGCGGACGATCCGGGCGGACGCTTTCGCTTTGGGCTTCGATACCGGAGAGTCGAATCTCCGGTCCCTCCAGGCCTGGTTTGTCCTTCTTTTTCAGGCCGTCGAGGGCGGAGAAGATCTCCTCGTCTCCGGGACGGTCGGCGAAGTCGCTGCCGGCGTAGTGGTATTGGATCCCTCCGGACTGGTCGATGACCACGATGGACGGTATCGAGACGCCTTCATCTTCGTTCCACAACCCGCACTTCTTGATGAGGTCTCCTCTGGCGTCGCTCAGGAGCGGGAAGGGGAGCATTAGCTTGTTCTTCATGTCCATGTTGTGGTCCGGCGGGTCCACGCTGATGCCCGCGACCTGCGTACCCCGCTTCTCGAACTCCTCGAACTTCCTGGCAAAGCTGACCAGCTGCCCGTTGCAGTACGGTCACCAGTCGCCCCGGTAGAAGACCAGCACTACCGGCGCTATCTCCAGCTGTCCGGAGAGGTTCCAGGGATGGCTTTCCTGATCCGGCAGCTCGAAGACCGGCATATTCCGTCCGACTTCCAGGTGAGACACTTTCACTCCTTGATTCGCCGTTGGATAATCGGCTACTGACTCTAACATACCCGTTGCGGGAGATGAGATTGTTCGTCCGGGCGGGCCTTCTATCCTACGGTAATTTAATATGTTCTCGTGGATAACGTATCTTTCGTAGGACGGGCGGCGAGGATGAACTGGCACTACACACCTTACACGCTTCTATTGCTCGCGGTGGCGGCGATGGCCTTACTTCTGGCTCTCTATATGTGGCGCCGTCGCGACACTCCCGGCGCGAAGGCGGTGGCGGCGCTGATGCTGGCGGTCTTCGCGTGGAGCCTGGGCTACGCTTTCG
>JBBPZZ010000101.1:0-4341 GCA_038198445.1 Rubrobacterales bacterium | reverse complement strand
GCATGCGATCCGAACTCTCGCGTTCTCGCCTGGCGGCGGCGTTTCGGTCGTCTCTTGCCTCGGCCATACTCTCCACCATCCCTCTAGCTAGGAGTCCACTGAGTAGCATTCTGCGCCTGCCCCGCCTCACGCACAACCCACTGATACTTTGCTTATGTCAACAGATGGACTCTATAGCTCTCCCGTCAGCCCCGTACCGTCTCATGAGGCGTGGGCGCGACTTGCGCCGGGCTTCCGGCTCGTGGATGCTGTTCGTGGATCGGTCTAAAGGAAGGGAACAGACCTCGTGAGCCGGATGAGCGAAGAAGCGCCCGCCGAAGTCTACCGCCGCTACCTGGAATCCGGGTGTCTCGGTTTCCAGCGCTGCGGGGGCTGCGAGGCCGCGGTCTTCTACCCTCGCGTCTTTTGTCCGGCCTGCGGGGAGGACGCTCTGGAGTGGCTGACGAGCAGCGGGCGGGGAGTCGTCTATGCGACGACCGCCGTCCATCGCCGTGAGGACGAACCGTACAACGTCTGTCTCGTGGACCTGGAAGAGGGTTTCAGGATGATGAGCCGGGTCGAGGGCGTGGCCGCCGGGGATGTGGAGATTGGCTTGGGCGTAACTTTCGAGACGCGGGTGGAGGACGGCAAGCTCGTGGCCGTCTCCGTGCCGGAGGCGGGATGAGCCTGCGAGGGAAGGCCGCTATTGTCGGTGTGGCTGAGTCGGATCTCGGGGAGGTCGGTCCCGGTTTTACGCCGCTTGATCTTATAGGCCAGGCAACCGTCCGTGCCCTCGACGATGCCGGACTGAGGAAATCCGACGTGGACGGCCTCTTCTCCGCCTCGGCCTACTACCACATGCCGACCCTGAGCGCCGGAGAGTACCTGGGAATAAAACCACGCTACACCGACGCTACGAGCATCGGCGGCTCCTCATTCGTCTCTCACCTCTTCCACGCCGCCGCCGCCATAGACGCCGGACTCTGCGAGGTCGCCCTCATCACCTACGGATCCACCCAGCGCTCCGGCGGCGGGCGCCTGGTAAGCGGTTCCGAGACCCTTACCTACGAAGCCCCATACAAGCCTCGCTACCCGGTTAGCATGTATGCTCTCGCCGCCTCCCGGCACATTCATCAGTACGGCACCACCCGCGAACAACTCGCCGAGGTTGCCGTGGCCGCCCGAGACTGGGCCAAACTGAATCCGAAAGCCTTCATGCGCGTCGACCTGACTGTGGAGGATGTGCTGGCTTCCCGCATGGTCTCCTCGCCCCTGACCGTCCGGGACTGTTGCCTCGTAACCGACGGAGGCGGGGCGGCTGTCGTAACGAGCGCGGAGAGGGCGCGGGACTTGCCCAAGCCGCCAGTCTACCTGCTCGGAGCGGGAGAAGCGCACTGGCACCGCAATATCTCTCAGATGCCGGACCTCACCACCAGCGCCGCCGCCGAGTCGGGGCCGCGCGCGTTCGAGATGGCGGCTCTACGGCCTGCGAACGTTGACGTGGCTATGCTCTACGATGCTTTCACGATAAACACTATCATGTTCCTCGAAGATCTGGGTTTTTGCGAAAAGGGAGAGGGTGGAGCATTCGTCTCCGGTGGGCGCATAGCTCCCGGTGGGGAGCTTGCGGTAAACACCAGCGGCGGCGGGCTTTCGTACAACCATCCTGGAATGTACGGACTGCTCCTCATCATCGAAGCCGTCCGGCAGCTTCGCGGCGAGTGCGGTGAGCGGCAGGTTGAGGATGCAAGCGTCGCGCTCGTTCATGGCAACGGCGGCGTACTCTCCAGCCAGGTCACGGCCGTGCTTGGTACGGAGCGTAGCCTGTAGATACGACGCCGTCGAACATCGAGAATACCCTGGACCGGTCTGTATCCGATTGCACCGCCGCCGAGGTTGCCGCCGCCCTGACGAGGTCTTCAAGGGTTCGTGCGCTTGAAACGGCGTTTCCCAACCGCCCCTGGTCGATACCGGCCATCGTACCCGAGGACCTGGCCTGTGAGTTTCTCACCAAACTTGGTTGGGAGAGACATCCCCTGAGTCAACTTGAGATGCATCTAAACCTGCCATCGGAGCGTGCCGGAATAGACGGATGAATAGCGCTATGCTCCGCAACCTCCGTGCTAGAATTTCACCATGACCGATACGACGAGAAAGATCCAGAAGACAGAAGAAGAGTGGCAGGACCAGCTAACCTCCGAGCAGTACCGCGTCACCCGTATGAAGGGTACCGAGCGAGCCTTCACCGGCGATACCTGGGACAATAAGGAAGAGGGGATCTATCGTTGCATCTGCTGCGATACGCCGCTCTTTACCTCCAACACCAAGTACGATTCTGGCACGGGTTGGCCGAGCTTCTGGGCTCCGCTCACAAACGCGAACATCGCCACCGAAGAGGATCGCGCCCTGTTCTTTATGCGGCGCACCGAGGTCTTGTGCGCGGCCTGCGACGCTCACCTGGGACACGTCTTCGACGACGGCCCCGCCCCGACCGGCCAGCGCTACTGCCTCAACTCGGCCTCGCTCCGGTTCGAGCCGGAAACGAACGTCCGGTAGGGCCGGAACCCACCCCGCTATCCCGAATAGATTGATGATGGGCGGAGTAGCATGGGTTGCGGATTCAGCTATCCCAACACCCGCCGCCACCGTATCGGCCCGAACTACCTGCAGCCCCGGGTAAACCAGCCGCAGTCCGTACCAGGTCGAAGCCCAGACGAGTTTCCTGTAGGAGAGATCGGCCATCCTCACCGGGCCTATTTTAGTGGCCTGCTCAGGAGGGCTCCTTACTCCCTCGCCGCGATTGGGGATGTGGGTTCGGATACCGGTGGCCACTAGATCGTACGAAGTCTATGTTGTATTGTTGGAGCGAGGCTTCGGTGAATAAGGTGGTCGTTGTCGAGCAGGTGTGTCGGCGGGCGGTCTGATCGCCGGTCAGGCTTTTGGGGAGGGAGGACGGTATGGGATTTGCATGCGGGTGGATCGCCGTCAGGAGCAAAGAGACCGATGAGGTTCTCGATGGGGTGGGGCTCACCCACACTGGCGAGTTCGACGAAGAGCTCCCGGAGAGCCAATGGTCGGGAGTCTCGCCGGCGGATGGTTGGTACGTAGTGTTCTTCGACCACCCCGCGCCACGCGAATTCGAAGACTCCAAGCTCCAGGTGCTATCCGAGGGTTGTGAAGTCCTCGCGTCTGACGACCGGGCAGCTCCACTCTGCGCTCGCGTGGAACTGGGAGACCGCGTCGGCCAGGGTCTCGGCGTCGAAGCAGCCGCCGCCAGGTGATCCAGGCTTGACCCGACGAGGGGCGGTTCTCGTTTCCCGCGGGACCGCTTCTCTCACCGGGTTTGGCCTTCCTTTTTGACGAACCTCAGCGAGAGTCCGGTTACCCGCGAGTCTGCGAACGGCGCGAAAACTGTAGTCTCTCATCCATTCTTCTCCCGCCGCCTCTTTTATGCTTGCCGTGGATAACGAGCGATGGAGGACGAGACGTGAAGACGAGTAAAGAGGTCCAGGAAGAGCGTATCCAACATCTCAACGACGCGGACGTCCGGGACGGAGATTATGTCCTGTACTGGATGCAGTCCTCCCAGCGCGCAGAGTACAACCACGCCCTCGAATACGCGGTACAGCAGGCAAACGACCTCGGCCAACGCCTGCTAGTCGTCTTCGGCCTGACCGCTGACTACCCGGAGGCGAACCTCCGCCACTACACCTTCATGCTCGAAGGTCTGAAAGACGTGGAAGAAGCGCTCCTAGAGAGTGGCATAAAGTTCGCCGTCCGCAAAGGTTCGCCGGACGAGGTGGCGCTCGAAGCCGGAGAAGACGCCTCACTCATCGTCACCGACCGGGGCTACATGCGCCCGCAGAAAGAGTGGCGCGAGAAGGTGGCGCGGGAGGCGGGCCGCCGCGTGACGCAGGTCGAGGCCGACGTGGTCGTGCCGGTAGACCTGGTTTCAGGCAAGCAAGAGCACGCCGCCCGGACGTTGAGGCCGAAGATCCACGAATATCTCGAAGACTTCCTGGTCGAGCTGAAACCAACAAAGCCCGAGAAGCAGTCGGTCAACATGAAGGTTGACGGCCTGGATCTCCTAGATGCGTGTTGCGTGGATTGACGATACAACGAGGGCCATCCGAACCCTCGACGAAAGGAACCTCGGATGGCCCAAGCGCAGCATACTCCCGCCCTCGCGTCCCTGGAAGAGGCGATCACGGTCCTGTTCTGCCTCGTGGACGACGCCTACGCCCTCCTCAACCCGAGGTGGCGAAGCCACGAGTCGCTCAAGAAACTCTCGGACTCGGAGGTTTTGACGTTGGCGCTCTTCCAACAACTGCGGGGCGTGGAGAGCGAACGTTCCTTCCTGCG
>JBBPZZ010000100.1:0-12658 GCA_038198445.1 Rubrobacterales bacterium | reverse complement strand
GTGGGCGATGCTGGTTTCGAACCAGCGACCTCTGCCGTGTGAAGGCAGCGCTCTCCCGCTGAGCTAATCGCCCTTGCGGGGCGCAAATATACCATCCGGCGAGGCGCTTGTTAAGTTTTGATGGTTGGGTTGAGAGTGTAGAGACTCCATCGGCTATAATTCGCGGCTCAGGAGGGATCCCGGAACTGGAGATGTGTGTATGGTTGAGCAGGGAGAACCTAAGACGACGGAGAATCTGGATCGCTTGCTAGGAGACTTGCGGGCTCTTTCGGAGGATATTGATTCTTGCGCGGTGCTTTCGAAGGATGGAGAGCTACTCTCTTCGTCTCATGGGTCGAGTGTGGACCGGGAGCGTGCGGCGGCGATGCTGGCGGCTCTGGTGAACCTCGCCGAGAGGACCGCCCGTGACAACGGCAAGGGCCACGCCTCGCAGCTACGGATAAATACGGAAGAAGGACATCTACTACTGGTCCGGCTGGAAGGCGGCGGCGCTCTCGCGGCGACGACCGGCTCCGACGCCAGGGTCGGGCTCGCGCTCTACGACATGCGGAACGCGCGCGGTGAGGTCGAGAAGGCTCTTGGAGAGGGGAGTTAGCCGTGAAGAAGTTACTTGGAGGTCTGGCGCTTGCGGGAGCGGTAGTTGGCGGAGCGCTTGCAGCGCGGAGCTACCTGACGAAGTCCGGCGCTTCCGGGGAAGAGGCCGTTCAGATCACCTTCGACGATAATACCTCCCAGGCGTTGACCTCGAAGTCGGTCGAAGGCCAGGAGTTCACGGACATAGCCCGCAAGCTCGTCGAGATCGGGGTTTAGGAGAGCTCTATTTCAGAGCTATCTCGGGTGGAAGCCCGCGCGCGTCCAGGATGTGGCCGATGGCTAGCCCAATCTGGGAGTTGGGAGTCGAGGCTCCTGCGGTGAGGCCGATGCGGACGGGTCCTTCGGGGAGCCAGCCGCTCTCTTCGATCTCTTCTCTGGCGTCCAGCGGCGTGCCGGGCGGTTTGTGCCGGATGAGGCCGCCCTGGATGCAGTCGCCGCTCGCGATGTGGTAGCTCCGCGGGACACGCTCCTTGGCGATTATTGCCAGGTTGTTCGTGTTGGACGAGTTGTAGCCGCCGATGGTGATGACCACGTCCAGCGGGTTCTCCAGCAACTCGAAGAGCGCGTCCTGCCGGTCCTGCGTCGCCGAGCAGATGGTGTCGAAGAGCTGGAAGTGCTCCTCCAGGTCGTCCCTACCGTAGCGCTCGACAATCGCTTTCCTCAACTCCTCGCCGACGGCCATAGTCTCGCTCATCAGCATCGTGGTCTGGTTGGCGACCCCGACCTTCTTCAGGTCCTCGTCCGGGTCGAAGCCGGGGCTCATGCCGTGAGCCAGCTTCTCCTCTAACTCCCCGGCGTCCATCCGACCCAGGATGAAATCGACCACCCAGCCGATCTCCTTGAGGTTGCGGACGATCAGGTACTTCCCGTTGCCGCCCTCGACGAGGGTCTGGGAGGCGGTTGCCTTGGTCTCTTCGTGGTAGTACTTGCCGTGGATGATGCTTGTGAAGCCGTTCTTCGCGTACTTGGTGACGCGCTTCCACACCGAGAGCACCGATCCGCAGGTGGTGTCCACGACGATGCAGTCCTGCTCGCGCAGCCTTTTCACCCAGTCCACGGGCGCTCCGAATGCGGGGAGTAGAACCACGTCCTCGGGACCGAGGGTGTCGACGAGCTCATCCGGACGGCCGTTGAAGCCCTCGGAGAGGAACTGGATGCCCATCTCGCGCAGGCGGTCGTTCATGGAGGGGTTGTGGATCATATCCCCCGTTATGTAGATGTTCTTGTCCGGGAACTTCCCGCGGGTCTGGAAGGCGTAATCCACCGCCCGGTCCACCCCGTAGCAGAACCCGAACTCGTCGGCGAGCCTGAGCGTCAGGCCCTCCGTCTCGAAGACGTTGCCGTTCTCGCGGAGGCGGTCGACCACCTCGGAGCGGTAGTCCCGGTCCAGGAGATGCTGCACGTCGCCCCGCATCTTGAAGCCCCGTCGAAAGTACTTTTCCTGCTGCAAGTTCACCTCTGGTACGTGACGAATACGACCGTCTTTCACCATCGAGTTTAACTTATTTTAGGATTATCGTCGGATACGCTACACAAGATCCGTTCCGGGTGTAGAATTACTCGCCGTGGACCGTGGACGACCCATAATAATGCTGGCCGATGATGACCTCCTCTCGTTAAAGACCTCTACCGAGGCCCTCACCGGAGCCGGTTTCAAGGTCGTGACCGCCACTGACGGGCAGCAGGCGTTGCAGGAGGCTCTGAGCCGCCGTGTGGACTTGATCATACTGGACGTTTCGATCCCTCACGTTGGCGGTATCGAGGCGTGCCATTGTCTGAAAGCGATGCCGAAGACCTCGAAGATCCCGGTAGTCCTCACCGCCGCGAAGAAAGACCCCGCCGCGAAGGCCATAGCGGAACGGACGCACGGCTCTGTCCGCGTCCTGCGTAAACCTTTCAGCGCCGAAGACCTCGTCTCGCTGGCCCGGCAACTCGTCCGGCCCAAGTCTCTGCTCTAAAACAACGTGAGCGAGTCCCAGCGAGAGCTATCTCTCGACGAACTGCCGCGTCCGCCCCTCTTCAAACTGGTTGACCTCGATGGACGGGACGTGTTCCAGGAGACCAGGGTCGGCGGTGAGCCCGCGACGGTCGCCGCTATCTTTTCGGATAGAGAGCTTGCCGGTGAATTCTCCGTGGGCGCTGCCGGGCATAGCATGGGAGATTTCTCCGGCCTCGATCCAAGAGAGCTTAGGGACTGGGACGCGGTGGAGGTCTTCGCCCTCTCGGGGGCTGACTACGTGCTCGTAGTCTCGGCGGAGGGGGCGGGGCTATTTCACGCGGAAGACGTGGCCCATCAGGCAGCCGTGCGGTCGGGGGAGATCCCCTTCCCGCTATACCTGTTCTCCGACGAGAGGGGAGAGGCGCCGCTGATCTCCGTCGAGACGAACGAGGGCGAGATACTCGTCGCCGCACTCTTCAGCTCCTCCGAGAGGGCTAGAGTGTTCAGGGAGCGCGCGGTCCACCTGAACCTCCCGGACCGGCTCGGCAACATAGAAGACGCCGATGGGCTGAGCCGACACGCCCGTATCGCCCGGGAAGCCGGAGCCCAGTACGCCGTCGTGGACCCCGAGTCCGGTACGACCGAGGCGATTCCGCTGGAAGAGTGGACCCAATGAAGCCCGTGCTGGGCGTGGACGTGGACTCCACCGTCTGGGATACGTCGTCCTGGGTCCGCGAGGCGGTCCTCGAAGCGACCGGCGATACGCTGGACCTGGAGGCTATCGCTACCTGGACTCATCTACTCGATGCTTACGGGGAGGAGACCACGACGAAGATATTCGACCGCGTCCTCTCGCCCGAGCGCGTCGCCGAGCGCGTTCCGTACCCCGACGCTTCGGGGGCGTTGCGCCTCATCCAGGAGAAACACGGCATAAGAATCCACTTCATCACCCACAACTGGGACCCCGCCTCCATGACGCCGCGCCTGGAACCGTGGCTGAAAGAACACTTCGGTCCCGATATTGGGCTCACCGTTACCACCGAGGACAAGCTCGGAGTTCTCGGCGAACTTGGAGCGTTCGGCATGATCGACGACCGCCCCGGAACCATCGAGCGCGTGGCCGATGCCGGACTCTGGGCGGCGGCGAAAGTCCAGCCATGGAACCGTGAGCTACTCGCCGAAAGACCGGACGTCCACGGATTTTCGGACTGGCGCGAGGTACCTGCGGTGCTGCCGCCCTTGCGAGACGTCGTGCATGGGGGATAGCATTGAACTTGGGGAATAATTGACACTCTCCAGAGCTTGAGTCTGGTGTATGGTCCTGTCCGGGACGCCGTTTGCTGTAAGCTTTCACCAGAGCGGGCAGAGTATAAGGAGGCGCTTTTGCAAGGTGAGGGTAGAGAATCCCAGGGACCGAGGGCGAACGCGCCGGAGATACCCGGCGCCCTGGCTCGGGGGAAGTACGTCTCCGTATCGGCCAGGATAGGCAACGACCTCGTAGGCTACATCTGCGACCTGAACGACACCGGTCTGCTACTGGATATCCGGGACCCCAGCGGAGATCCCACGGGCTACGAGTTCTTGCCCTGGTCCAGCATCGAACGGGTGAGCATCGAGGAATAGACGCATCCCGGATGCGGAACCCGGAGGCCATATTCAGGGACCTGCCGGAGATCCAGACGGACCGCCTGGTCCTGCGGAAGATGCGTCCCAACGACGCGGAGGCCGTATTCGCCTACGCCTCGGACCCGGAGGTTTCACGCTATGTTCTCTGGGAGACGCACCGCTCCATCCAGGACTCGCGGGCATTCCTCGACCTCATCCTGGCGGGCTACGAATCCGGCGGAGATCCCAACTGGGGCATCGTCTACAAGGGCGACGAGAGGTTTATCGGCACCTGCGGCTTCGTGAACTACAGCCGGGAGCACGCCCGCGCCGAGTTGGGATACGTGCTCTCCAGAGGCTACTGGGGCTGGGGCCTGATGCCGGAGGCGGTGCGAGCCATGATCCGTTTCGGCTTCCAGCGGATGGGCCTCAACAGGATCGAAGCCCGCTGCATGGCCGAAAACACCGCCTCCGCGCGCGTTATGGAGAAGGCCGGGATGACCCGCGAAGGCACCCTGCGCGAGCACGAGCTAATAAAAGGCGCCTTCCGGGACATGAAGCGTTACTCGATACTCAGGCGCGAGTTTGAGGCCGCTACAGATCGGCTACGGCGGGGATGACTTTCTCTCCGATAGTTTCGAGAGGTTCTATGTCGTGGACGTTCGGCATGTTGAAGATCATGTGCTGTATCCCAGCGTCGCTCTGCTCGCGGCAGAACTCGATCACGTCCTCCGCGCTCATCCCGTCCGGGGCGAGGTTGACGGTGCCGAGGGCGGTCTTCTCTATCTCTTCGTAGTCGCGTCCGACGTCCTCGCAGTGGCCCTTCAGCACGTCGAGCTTCTGACGGATCACATCCGCACCCCCATACGCGAACAGGTTGCAGGCATCCGCGTACTGCGCGACCAGCCGCAGGGTCTTCCTCTCCCCAGAGCCGCCGATCATTATGGGTGGGTGCGGTTTCGAGAGAACCTGGGGACTGTTTAGCGTCTCGGCGAGGTGGTAGTGCTTGCCTTCGTAGGGTCCGACATCGTCCGACCACATCTGGTGGGCGATCTGGAGCGCCTCTTCCAGCCGCTCGAAACGCTCACTTGTAGAGGGGAACGGCACTCCGAGACCTTTTGATTCGCGCTCGTACCAGCCAGCCCCGATCCCGAGGTAGGTCCGCCCGCCCGAGAGCGCGTCGAGCGTCGTGGCCGTTTTGATCAGGATACCCGGATGGCGATATTGAACGCCCGTCACGAGCGTCCCGAGCTTTGCTTGTTTCGTAACCCCGGCCAGGTAGCTGAGGGCGCTGTAACCTTCGAGCATTGGCTCCTCGGCCGCGCCTACTATCTCTATCTGGAAGAAGTGGTCCATTACCCAGAGGCTGTAGAACCCGGCCTCGTCGGCGGTCTTACCGATCTCCGCCAGCTTCGAGCCTATCCCATCCGGTCCATCCGGCCACGTAAAACTGGGTACCTGCAGTCCAATACGCACGTCTCGAACTCCTCTCTCAAATCGGCGGCTTCTGAATAAAAGGATTGCGATGCCGCCACGGGACTCAGTATACGGCAGACGAATTTCCGGTGATGCCTAGAGGACTTGTTCCAGCGCCGCGAAGAGACGCTGTACGTCCGCCTCCGTGTTGTAGACGTGCGGGGAGACGCGCACGCTTTCGCCCCGCACGCTGACGAAGACGTTTTGCGCGGCGAGTTGGGCGGCGAGGTCTTCCGGGGCAGCGGGGCCGAGTTTCAGGCCGATCATGTGCCGTGCCCGTTTCCCTTTCGGTACGGCTTCGATGCCGAGCCTGGCGGCTTCGGTTTCGATGAGGTCCGTTATCTCTCCGATTGTCCCGGAGACGTTATCTACGCCCCATTCCAGGATTTGACGCAGCGACTCTATCGCCATCGGGAGCAGGACGAAGTTACTGTGCTCGCCCACGTCGTAACGCCGGGCGCCCGGCTGGAACCCGTCCTTGTAGTCCACCAGGGCGGAGAAGTTCTCGCTGTCGCGGCGGTTGATCCAATTATGCTCTATCGGCTCTCCATCCCGAAACTCCTCGCCGACATGCATGAACCCGAGTCCATACGGGCCGAGCAGCCACTTGTAGGACGAAGCAACCAGGAAGTCCGGCCGCACCTCGGAGACGTCGAACGGATGCGCCCCGAGCGACTGGATCCCATCAACCACCAACGCCGCCCCAACCCCCCGCGCCCCTTCGCCTATCCGCGTCAGGTCCAACAGGGAGCCGTCCGTCCAGTGACAGTTCGGGACGGTGACAACGGCGGTCCTATCTTCTATCCGGTCCAGAACAGCACTCGTCCAGTCGTGGCCGGCGGGACGCGGCACTGTGACGACCTCCGCGTTCCGGCGCTTCGCCAGCTCCCGCCACGGGTAGACGTTCGAGGGGAACTGGTCTTGCAAGAGGACGATGCTCTCCCCGGCTTCGACGGGTACGTTCGCGGCGACGACGGCCATCCCGTAGCTCACGGAGGGTATTATCGCGACGCCCTCCGGGTCTCCGCCGGTTAGCTCCGCGAAGAGGCCGCGCACTGTCTCCGAGTCCTCGAAGAAGTCTCGCGGGGTTATCTCCCAGGGGCGGGACTTACCTGCGATTGCTCTCTCGCCTGCCTCGCCCGCGGAGCGGAGTTGCGGTCCCATGTATGAGCAGTTGAGGTAGGCCACCTCCTCCGGGATGTCGAAGAGGCCGCGCTGGTTTTCGAGGATCATCTGCTTACTCCCGTTTTCCCAAGTTTCTTCAACAGGCGATTCGTGGAGATCATGGCTCCGCCGAGCACCGCGGGTATGCCGCCGCCGGGATGGACCGACGCCCCGACGCGCCACAGCCACGGCCTGCGCCGCCCGGAGTAGCGGGGCCGGTGTAGCGGTCCACTCATCCAGAACGGATGGACCGCCCCGTAGAGCGCCCCGCCCGCGCTGCCCCATCCGCCAAAGTACCTGGGGTGCAGGACTACGTGCTCGCCGAAGTAATCCATCGCCGGATGGGGAAGACCGATCTCTCGCGACACCCGCTCTACCTCACGCCCGACGAACGGATCTTCGAGGTCGTAGTTCCTTCCGTTGGCTGGGGCCGTGAGGAGCAGGGCCAGCGTCGCTTTTTCGTTCTGGTAGACCTCTCCGGGCCGGTAGTAATTGACGAATGCCATCGTTTGATCCGGCTCCCGGTTCGCCTCCAGGGCGCGGTAGAGGGCTGACGGGTCTGATGGAAGCACGACGCTGTAGGTCGCGAGACTCGTGGGTAATTCTTCCCGGAGCGTACCGTAGATCGCCACCCCCGAGCACGATAGCTTGCCCGGAGAACGGTGCTCCTCATCCGGTGAGATCAGGGCTTCAAGCCTCTCGGGGTCTATGCCGCTCACCACGGCGTCCGCCTCGTGGGCGCCACCCTGCGTGAAGACCTTGCCCGGTGAGATCCCGTGGACCGGCTCCCCGAGCTGGATCTCCACCCCCGCGCTCCTGGCGAGCTTCTCCAGTGAACGGACGATTTCGTACACTCCACCCTCCGGCGCCCAGACTCCGTCCGCCGCCATGATCGCCGGCATACTGGCGTACAACGCCGGCGTCCTGCGCGGACTTACGCCCGCGTTGAGCGTGTGAATGGCGATGACTTCCCGCAAGCCTTCTGGCAACCACTTCAGGCCGTCCAGGTAACTCCGCGTCGTCAGCCGCGCGCCGTAGGTCCGCAACAGCCGCCGCAACGCGGGGAGCGTCGCCCGGTCCACCGGGTCCGCAACGAGCAGCCGGGTCACCTCGGGACCGAGCCCGCCGTGGATATCCGCGAACCGCTCCCACGCCTCATGCCAGGGATGCCCCTTCTCGACCGGCAGCGACGCTACATCGCCCCTGAAGTAGTACCGGCCTACTTCATCCATGCGCCGCAGCTTCAGGCCCGCGACCTCCGTAGCGTCGTTGCCCGCCCCCAGGGCATCCCACCGCCGCAGGAACTCATCCCACACGCCGGGGAAAGTTACGAGGGAGGGGCCGGTGTCGATGCGCTGTCCGTCCAGCTCGATGCGCCGGCTCTTGCCGCCGGGCGAGCCGCTCGCCTCCAGCAGCGTTACGTCGTATCCGGCGCGCCCCAGCAACGCCGCCGCGGCCAGGCCGCCGATCCCACCGCCCACCACGACCACCCGCTTCGCGGACGCGCTCGCGGGGACGCTCACGGATAAGCTCCCAGCGACAGGGCCGCCACGAGTTGTACGCCCGCCAGAGTTCCGGCTATGTACGGGAACGCGATGGAGTATTTGTAGAGCCTGCGTCCCGTGCGCGGGGTGGGCCTCATGTACAGGGCGTACAACAGCCCGCCCGCGATGAGCCCGTTGACCAGCGCGACCGGCAGGTTGACGAACGCGAAGCAGACCGTGGAGGTAACCCACAGGGCCTCGCTCCACAGCACGACGCCCTGCGCGCCCAGCCGGACGGCCGTGGTCTTTATCCGCACCTTGCGGTCCTCGTCTATGTCCTGTACGGCGTCGAAGGTGTGCTTGGCCGCGCTCCACGCCATTAGCCCGAACGCCGCCGGCCAGAGGGGAGACTCGCCGAGCGCCAGCGGCACGAAGACCAGCGGGAATGCGTAGGCCGCGTTGCTGAGAGAGTCGAGGAATGGGCGGGCCTTGAAACGCAGCGGCGGGACGGAGTATCCGAGGAAGAGCAGAGCGTAGAGGAGCATCCAGAGCGTGGCGGGGAAGGGAAGGAAGATGAGGAAGTAGAAGAGGAAAGGGAGGTTCGTCACCAGGACGGTTCGCCATATGAGGCGGACTTCATCCGGCGCTATCCTCGCGCCTTCGAGTGAGCCCTTGCGAGGGTTCCTGGCGTCGGTCTCCTGGTCGAAGACGTCGTTGACGCCGTAGATCAAGAGGTTAAAAGGCAGCGTCAGCCAGAGCAGTATCGGCAGCGCCTCCCAATGCCAGAGGTAGCCCGAAAGCCACATCCCTATAACCCCGGTCCCGATGGTGTTGATCCAGAGTACCGGCCGCGAGATGTACAGTAGACGCTTCACGGACGTAATATACCAGCGGCGCGTGCGCGGGCTGAGATAACATACGCCGGTGAAGATTCGGACTCTACGCTTCCTCATCCTCGCCTCCGCCCTGTTCTTCGGGGCCGCGTACTTCACCGTCCGCTTCCCGGACGTTCCGGGCGCGGGACTCGGCTCCTACGTCTCCACATTACTCATAGCCCTGCCGCCCTGTGTGGCGCTCTTCCGCTACCTCGGAACGAGCCGCGCCGCGATCTCTCTGCTCGCCCTCTCGGCTTTCGCCTACGCTATCGAGACGACGGGCGTCGCCACCGGCTTCCCCTACGGCGAGTTCCACTACGGCGACGCCCTGGGTCCGAAAGCCTTCGGCCTCGTGCCGTACCTGCTGCCCGTCTCCTACGTGCCGCTGGTGATCGGCGCGGTAGCAGCCTCCACCGAAAAGAGTTTCGCGCTCGTGGCGGCGGTGCTTCTGACGCTCGTTGACGGAGTCCTGGACCCCGGCGCGGCGGCTCTCGGGTTCTGGACCTGGCCGTCCGGCGGTCTCTATTACGGCGTCCCTCTAAGTAACTACGCCGGGTGGCTGCTCTCCGGCACGCTCGCGGCCGCGCTGTTACTGGCCGCCGGAGGCGGGTGGCGGGGCTCGCGCCCTCCCGGTCTCCTGGACGGCCTCATAGTCGCAATGGCCTTCTGGACCGGCGTGGCGGTTTTCTCCGGCCTGATCCTCCCGTTCCTCCTCGGGGTCGCACTCTTCGCGTACTTTATAAAGCGACGCGGCGCCCTCTCACGGGGCCAACTCTAAATAGACTGATACAAAAGGATCAAACCGCAACATCTGGAGATTTTGTAACTTTTGTTCAAATTTATTAAGAAAACTCTTCCATCCGTGAAAGCGTTATGTTATATACGGGTTAAATAAAACGAGCGCAGGAGGGCTAGAGATGATCAAGGATCAAGCCGTGCGGCCGGCCGAGGTTTCCAGGGAGGGCCGGGCTTACCGCAGCGGCTGGCAGGACGGGCGTTTCGGACAGCCTGGCACCTTCGCGGCAAACGCCAACATAACCGCGTGGCAGGACCTCGACCGGCTCGCTTACTATCGCGGTCACCGCGAGGGACGTTATGTCCGGCAGATGCTGCTGGGCGCTGAGTCCGCCTGAACCGAAGTACTGACCTTCAGAGATCGGCGGGTAGTAGCCGGAACGGTCTACCCATTGGTCCGGGCAGCGGCCGGAAACGACGCTCACCCAGCCTATCGTCCAGCCAATAAACGCGCCAATTCTTCTCGTCCGCTAAAATTTTTTCTTATCCGTGCCGATATTTGGTGTAGAGACCTGGCGGCCGTGGAGCATGAACCTTCGTGAATTCCCCCTTCTATACCACCGGGTCTCACTAGATAAGTGAGGATCGTCGGGAACCGGGTTCAGCCGGCTGACTCTATGCTCACCGCCAAGCCTTCTTTCTGGAGGCTCTCTTCGTAGAGTTCGGCGAGTTCCCTGTGGCAGCTCTTGACCAGCGCCTGGCCTTTCGAGTGGGCCTCGTACATGATCTTCGCGGCCTTCTTGATGGTCATGCCGGGGATCACCCGCCTGAGAATGATGACCACCCGCGGCATCGAGTTATCCCAGTCGTTGTGCAGGATGACGTTCCACGGAGGCTCGGTACGCGACTTGCCCGCAGTCCTGGTCCGGTTTTCTTTTTTGATCTCCGTCGCGCCCATGTATAGATATTGTGGCGCTTTCATCGAGGTGGCGCATCCTCCAAACGGCCTATTTTTGACCCGCACCGGGTGCTAAGCCTTACGGAGCCCAAAGCGCGGCTTCGCGTTACCCGACCACCGGAAGCGCGGCCCGTTTACTGGACGCTGGTACGTCCGCGATATATGGTCTGCTTCCAGCGCCGCGGCCCCAAAACCCGGAGGAACCCCCCCGATGGAGAGCGAGAGGCATACGATAGCCGAGATCTGGAAGAAGCTGGAACGGGGCGAGACCCTGACCAGCAGAGAAGAACAGATGCTGGCCTACAGTCCCTACGGCACCGCCGCCAGATCCTCCTTCGGGCTAATAGTGGTAGACACCGACGAAGGCAGGCGCACGGAAGAAAACTCCTGAGGTGTAGCACAACGAGGCCCCGATAACTCGGACCCTGAATGCGCATTATAGTGGCGGAGACGCAGAAGATGGCCCGGAAGGTACGCCGGTTACGATGATGGCGAAGGTGGTCTGTAGCTGGAATATGTAGGCCAGCACCCGAGGCGCATCAGTCAGTCTTTGTAGACATCTTTTCTATGTTTGCAGTATAGGAGCAGCACAGTTGATTCATCGTCGCGTATCTCGTACCGTACCCAGTAGTCGCCGATACGGACGCGGTATTCATTATCTTTCCCTTTTAGCTTGACGCACCCGCGCGGTCGAGGGGTTTCTTTGAGTGCAACGATTTGCCGGATGACGCGGTTGTGGATGTTGTCGGGCAGGCGGTCTAGCTGCTTCTCTACGGGCTTCGGTATAAGAACCTTATAGCTCTCCAACCCGCGGCCTTTTATTGACGCCGGCTGATGTACTCGTCAATCGTCATGTAATCGCCCAGTTCGTAGGCTTTGCGAGCATCTCGAACCTCTGCTTCGATCCCCGGCCGCTCTTCTTCGAGCGCGTCTATCTGATTATCGAGGGAGTCACGAAGTTGAGTCTTTTCCTCGATACTTAGCTCCGAGATGGAGTCAAGGAGCGCCTCGAATGGGATGTTTATCTTTATGGTCTCGCCCGCCACGGTCTAAACTCCTTTTACAGCTAGACGCCGACTCTCGGCCCTGATTATAGAGGATCTCTCGAAGCCGGATGCGTCTCCTCTTGTTCCTCAACCCGCATTATGGCGACGGAGACGCCGAGGATGGCCCAGAATGTTACGCTGTGGCTATGGTTGTGAAGACTGATGGCGGCTGGAGGAGGCGGGCGAGTATGCCGCCGCCAAATCCTCCTTCGGGCCGATAGTTGTAAGCACCGACGAAGACGAAGAGTAGCACGCAAAAGAAAAGCGCCCCTTGAGGGGCGCCAAAGAGCATAGATATTGCCTTAGGCTACGGGCCAGTAACCTTGCCAACGGCGCTGTCGAATGTGACTGTCCCAGCTCCGCCCCCGCAAGCGCTGGAAAACGCAATATTGGCTCCGGGCGTGCCGGAGATGGTTGTGGTCGTGTTAGCGCTCTGTCTGAAGCCGTATTTATCCGTAAGACTGCCGGTACCGGTCATCGTTGCACCAGTATACGAACCGTCTGGCTGATCAGCGGAGTATGCAGTGGCGGCGGCGGCGGCGTTTCTCGTGTCGCTTCGGCACTCGGCGATCAGCGCCTTCTGCTTTTGCGCCAGGAATACCGGTATGGCGATGGCGGCGAGGATGCCGATGATGATCACGACGACCAGAAGCTCGATTAGGGTGAAGCCTCTCTCGTCCCGACTCACCTCCTGCATGTACCTCAACCTCTTTGCGAACCAATTCAGCATGTGTTTCTCCTTCTCTGTTGTTTTCATGCCTACACTACCGTTAAGCCCACTT
>JBBPZZ010000099.1:0-14420 GCA_038198445.1 Rubrobacterales bacterium | reverse complement strand
CGCACGCTGGTGCAAGACGAAGTCTCCAAGTTCGAAGATGTCATGATGCGCCATGAGCGAGATTTCCTTTCCCAGGGATAGGTCGAACACCATTATTTCAGTATGTAACCCAAGTTGCCCCTTACAGACACTGGATGGAGAAAGCCAAAAGGAAGCAGACGATCCTCAACTCAAAGCCTCTGGACGTCACCGCGTGAATCTTCCTTGAAAACATGCGGCTCAACTCACCGAAGACCGTCTCTATGTACTGGCGGATGGGCTTCGCCAAAAACTCCGTACACGCCGAGTGCGGACGCCTGGATCTCTTCCTTCTTTGAGAGAGGAGATTCATTCCAACCTCTTCAAGGAGGTCCTCGTAATGGTAGTCGGTGTAACCCTTGTCGGCATGGATGGTCGAGCCTGAGGGCAAGTCCAGATCCAGCTCCTTGAACACCTTCACGTCCGCCTCCGAGCCCGCCGCCAATGAGAACTCCACCGGCTCGCCCGTCCCGCTGATGAGCAAATGCACTCGTAACCCGTAGAAATAGCGTCTCTTGGAGGCGATGTAGCCGCGGAATGTCTCTCCATGCTCTTCGCGGGGATAAATCCGGCACCGCTTGATGCGTATGTTGTCGCACACAGCCACCGGTAAGGAGTCAACCACGTAGGTTTGCTCAGGTTGGGATTGCTTGAAGGCTTCGGCCAAAAGATCGAAGAGCGTTTGCCAGAGGTGGGGGTCTATGGCGTGCAGCCTACGGTTGAAGCGGCTCTTTGAGATCGCCTTCTCTATGTAGCCGTACTCGTCAAGAAATGAGCGAGTCGCCTCAATGTTACCGGAGAAGAAAGCGGCTACGACAAGAGCTGTGCTCATCACCTCCGCGGTGGATAGACGGACTTGCGGGTCGTCACGGTAGCCGATGGCCTTCAGGAACTCGTCGCAGAGGTAGTAGGTGGTGATTATGGTATCGTCCATGATGTCCTCCCGGTTTCGGAGAAGGTTTTGGCGGCCTTCCGACCGGGAGGATATTGTTTAACTCAGTAGGGGGCAACTCGGGTTATGTAGGATTCTCGGGAGGTTACAAGCGCTCCCTGTAGAATAAGGCGTCTAGCAAGCTTGGTGGCTCTATAAGCCTTGAAGGTATGAACACCGATCGGGCATATTACGCTAGCCTGGCCCGATTTGTCCGAGCCACTCGTGTGGCATCTTGCTTACTCTTTCGGAATCGGTGGCTGCCTCCGTCTGGTATTTGTAACGCACCCGTATCCCGGGGCGCGGAGCTCGGTCCCGGCGCCCTAGGGTACCGGTTTACAGTAGAGAGGAGCACGGCAAGCATTGAGGCGAGGCAGGGCATAAGGCGAGGTGTGCCAGGCGGTGGGGGTGTCGCGCTCGACGCTCTACCGCCACCTCAAGCCCGACGGGTCAGCGAGGTAGCCCACGAAAGACCGCGCCTCGCGGCCCGTTCAATTTACACCGTAATGCTTACCGTACGATTTTCCCACAGCGTGTTGAGAAACGCGTCGTTGAAACGCACTGCGCCGGTGTACAAGACGTAGGCACCGCCCTCCGGGCGGCCTCGGAGGCCGAGGCCTGCGTCATCGTCCTCGGCCTCCGAGGCCCGAACTCAAGCAACCGTTTCACGTTCTGCCCGGCGGCGATGACGAGGACCTCGGTGTTCATCCTCTCTAGCCTCCTGAGCCGTACCCGGTCCATACCGTGCCACTGCTTGGCCTCGGCGAACATCGGCTCTTGTAGGCTCTCTTACTACATGGAACGGTTGTAGAACTCTGACGATCCTCCTCGGTAGCCTCTTCAACCAGCAGGATCAACCTTTACGAACACCGTTGTGAGCCTACTCTGCCCAAGACTCTCGAGAACTCTAAAATCGTCGCCGATGCTTGACCATTGTATCAATATGCAGTAATCTGAGTATTGATGGCCACAAGTCGGGCTGGGGGAAGCAAGTGGCACATAGAACAGCAAACTATGTGAAGTTATGGTGCGCACTTCTCCTTACGGAGGCCCTAGGCTTCTCGGTGCTCTGGTTCGCCTGGGCTAAAATACCTACGAAAGCCTGCTCTCATGTTGCCGCCTAGAAGGCCAGAGGTCGCGCTCGCTGTTCGCCATGTTCTCGAATCGGTGGCGGTAGATGGGGCAGACGAGCTAGAAGTCGAGGTTTCGGGCGATGTGGTGCGCTTGCGAGGCAGGCTCGCTCTTTGGCAGGAGGTAATCACGGTCGGTCACGCCGTGGCCGGCGAGCCGGGGTTATCGAACCTAATCTGTGAGGTTCGGGCGGATGATCAGCGCGAGGGAGACTCTCCTCCTTTGGCTGAACATCCCGTTGGGAATCTGCCCACGGAAGCGGGTGTCGTTGTCGTCGGTGGAGGGATAGTGGGTATGGCCGTCGCTCGCGGGCTCGTCCGCTCAGGCTACGACGTGCTCGTTCTGGAGGCGGGCGCGGCTATCGGCGGTGCCACCACGAGCTGGAACAACGGCATGATCCACTCCGGGCTGGATCCCACGCCTGGCACTCTCAAAGCCAGGTTAAACGTGCGCGGCAACCTGCTCTGGCCGACCCTGGCGGCCGAGCTCGACATCCCTTTTTTGAGGGCGGGATCCCTTCTGGCTATTCTCCATCAGAGAGACGTCGACCAGCTACGGCGCTTCTTGGATAGGGCGCGGACAAATGGCGTGCCCGGTGTGGAGATTCTCGACGGCAGCCGCGCACTGGAGCTTGAGCCACGGTTGAATCCCCGGGTCATTGCTGCACTGTGGACCCCCACGGCGGCTTACATAGACTCTGTAGAGGCAACCCGCGCGATGGCCGAGGATATTTGGGAACACGACGGCAAGATCGTGCTCAAGGCTCCCGTGATCGACGTGGAAGTGCAGGACGGCAAGGTCGTGGGGGTGCGTACACCCTCGGCGCAGGTCGAGACAAGGCTGGTGGTCAATGCGGCGGGATTGAACGCGGATAAGATAGCGGCTCTGGCCGGCTGTCAACGGTACTCCATACATCCAAGGCGGGGGACGCTCTTGATCTTCAGCGAGGAAGCTGGAGAGCCTTTCAGGCGTGCGGTTGGGCTGCCACCGCGCGCCTACACAAAGGGAGGTGGACTGACGCCGCGTCCTGGAGGAACGATGGTCGGGGGACCGAGTGCTGTCGAGCAGGCGGACAGGTATCGAGCAATCTCCACGAACGAGGAGATCGAGGAGATTCTTGAAAAAGGAGCCGAGCTTCTTCCGTCTTTCCCACTCGACGCCGTGCGGGAGGTGGGAGCTGGACTACGAGCAGCCACATATTCCGAGGATTTCGTCATCGGACCCGCGCCGGGAATCAGCGGTTTCTATGACATAGCCGGAATGCAATCTCCAGGCGTCGCGTCGGTCCCCGCCGTGGTCGAGATGGTACTGGAGCATCTACGCGAGCGTAGCGCGGCGAGACGATCGGAGATCAAATTTGTCAGCCGGGCCGAGCGCAGGGCTCGTCGACGGGAAAGGAAACCCTATAAAGGAGGAGAGTATGCCTGAGCACATCCTGGTCATCGACGAAGGCACGACCGGAACACGGGCGGTCCTCATAAACCGCCAGAGTGAGATCTTGGCCCAGGCCTATGAGGAGTTTACCCAGCACAGCCCGGCTCCCGACAGGGTGGAGCACGACCCCGAGGAGATCTGGCAGGCTACCAGGGGCGTCTGCGAACAGGTCATGGTGAAGGCGGGGGAAACTGACCAGGCGCTCTCTGCCGTTGCGATAACCAACCAGCGGGCCACGTCTGTTCTGTGGGACAGGCGCACCGGTGAACCAGTGGATCGAGCGATCGTCTGGCAAGATAGCCGTGCCGCCGGCATGGTCGATGCTCTCGCCTCCGAATGGAGCGAGAAGGCTTACGAGCACACGGGGCTTGCTTTCTCGCCCGTCTACTCCTCGCTAATGCTTGCCTGGTGGTTCGATAACGATCCCGCGTTGCGCGCCAGGGCTGAGCGTGGCGAGCTGGCCTTCGGGACCATAGACTCGTGGCTCGTGTGGAAGCTGACCGGCGGCGCGACCCACGCCATATCGGCCTCCAACGCCTCGGTCACCGGTGCCTACGATCTAACCACCAATTCCTGGTGGAGTGAGTGGCTTGCGGAGCTTGGAGTATCGGAGCGGGTCTTACCCGAGGTGCGCGATGAAGGTGCGAATTACGGCGCCGCCGACCGGGAGCTTTTCGGTCCCGACGTTCCAGTGACCGGCGTGTTCGCCGATCAGCAGAGCGCGTTGTTCGGGCAGGGTTGCTTCGAGGCAGGAACGGTCAAATGCACCCACGGCACCGGGACGTTCCTGGACCTGAACGTCGGGGAAGAGCTGGTAGTGCCCAAGGGAGGCATCAACAGCCTTATCGCCTGGCGCGAGGGAGGGAGGACCACGTACGCGCTCGAGGGTTACGCGGCCGTGACCGGCTCGGCCATCCAGTGGCTGCGCGACGGAGCTGAGCTTATAGACAGCGCCGCCGAGACGGAGGATCTTGCCAACTCGGTCCCTGATAACGGTGGAGTCTACATGGTCCCGGCCTTGACCGGATTGTCAGCGCCCTACTGGGACAGCTACGCCCGCGGTCTGATCATCGGCATCAACCGCGGGACCAAGAAGGCCCACCTTGCGCGGGCCGCACTTGAAGGCATCGTCTACTCGATCAAGGACTTTCTGGAGGCCATGCGTGAGGGTTCCGACGTGCCGATAAAGGCCATAAAGACCGATGGTGGCGCGGCGGGGAACGACTTCTTGCTCCAGTTCCAGTCGGATATTCTGGATGTCGAGGTCGAAAGACCTCGCGATGCCGAGTTCACGACCAGCCTCGGCGCGGCATACATGGCTGGTCTTGCCACGGGCGTCTGGAAGAACCGCGATGAGGTTATCGCCCACCGGTCCGTGGACCGCACCTTCCAGCCCGACATGGACGCATCCGAGCGCGATCGCCTCTACTACGGCTGGCACGAGGCGGTACGGCGATCGAGCGACTGGCTCCGTCAGAGCCGGCTAGGAACCTGAAGACGGAATGGAGGACACCCCATTGCCCAACGTCCCCGGAAGCACCGCACAGATACCCACCGAGGCCCTGGAAGAGTTGAAGGATTTGCTCGGGCACGACGAATGGAAGACCGACGCGAGAACACGCCGGGAACACGAACACGACAGTTGGGTACTATCCATCAAGGATCGTCCGCTGGGCGATCAGTACGAAACCATGCCCGCCGGCGTCGCCCGGCCGAAGACGACCGGTCAGGTGTCGAGGTTACTCGCCTGGGCCTCCCGCCACGGCATCCCGGTAGTCCCTTATGGAGCAGGTTCGGGCGTGATGGGCGGCACCGTTCCGACGAAGGGCGGCATCAGCCTGGATCTTGGCGCGTTCGATGAGATTGAGGAGTTGGATGCGGAGAACCTGCTGGTCACCGTCGGGGCTGGTCTCAATGGCGGCGTATTCGAGGAGAAGTTGGAAGCCGAGGGCTTCACCGCCGGACACTATCCCCAATCACTCCACATCTCGACGGTCGGAGGCTGGGTGGCGACCCGGGGCAGCGGTACGTTCTCCTCCTTGTACGGGAATATCGAGGACATGGTCGTTGGGCTCGAGGTGGTCTTGCCTACCGGCGAGGTTATACACACCAAGACCGTCCCGCGCAGCGCCAGCGGACCGGATTACAAGCAGCTCTTCATCGGCAGCGAGGGTACTCTCGGCGTGATCACACGCGTCACCCTCCGTATGTGGCCCAGTCCCGAAGTACGAGCATTTCGCGCCCTCTCCTTCGCCTCGTTCAAGGATGGCCTCGAGACGATCCGCAGGGTCGTGCAGGGCGGCGTCAGGCCAGCCGTCGTCCGCCTATACGATCCCGTCGAGGGACGACCGACCCTGGAACACTTCGGGCACGACTCCAATAGATGGCTATTAGTGATCGCCTTCGACGGAAACCGGAGGATGGTGGAGCTTGAGGAGAGCATCACCGTCGAGACAGCTCTAGGCTTCGGTGCGGAGGACCTCGGACGGGAGCCCGCGGAGCACTGGGAACGGCATCGATTCGAGATCGCCTGGCTCTGGGAGAGGGTGAACCTATCGGGCGGCATCGCCGAAGCCATAGAGGTCGCTCATGTGTGGAGCCGCCTGGAGGAGACCTACGAGCGGATGGTCGAAGCCGTCCGGCCGCACATGCCCGATGTCTTCGGACATGTCTCGCACGTCTACCCGCAGGGAGCGTCCCTGTACGTGATCTGCAGGGCCCTTGAGGCCGACGACGAGGCGGCCGAGTGCGCTTACCAGGACGGTTGGAGGGCGGCCATGCGGGCATGCCTTCAGACGGGGGCTACGATCTCCCATCACCACGGCATCGGCCTGCAGCGCGCCCCCTGGATGCAGGCCGAGCACGGCACGGGCCTCGACGCGCTCCGTCGGATCAAACGCGCCCTGGACCCGGCCGGCATTATGAACCCCGGCAAGCTCGGCCTGGACCCCGAACCGCACGACGAGCCCGGCACACGACAAACCACGATAGGAGAGGAGTAGCGCATGGCGGAGCAGCAGTACGTCGTCGGTCTCGACAACGGCACCACGGGGGTGAAGGCCAAGATCTACGACCTCGAGGGCAACATAATCTCGGAGGGCTACCGAGAGTACGAGTGCGTCTACCCGCGGCCCGGTTGGGTCGACCAGGACGTGAACATGCTCATGGAGGCCAACTACGAGGCGCTCCGCGACGTCGTCGCCCGCAGCGGCGTGGCCCCGAACGACCTCGCGTCCATGGGCCTCTCCACGCAGCGGGCCCTGCACCTGTACGTCGACGAGGACGGCAAACTGCTCCGCGACAACATGGGGATCTCGTGGCAGGACGCCCGGTGCGGCGAACAGGTGCGGTGGATGCGCGAGGCTATCGGGGACGACGCGTACTACGACATCACGGGACTGCCCCTGAGCACCATCTGGGCGTCGCCCAAGATCAAGTGGGTCATGGACAACGAGCCCGATACGTTCGAGAGGGCCGCCAAGATCCTGACCACCCAGGAGTACTTCCTCCGCAACCTCGGCGCCCGCGACGGCTGGTTCCAGGACCGCTCCAACGGCTCCCTCTACGGCCTCATGGACATCAAGAGCTTCGAGTGGAGCGGTGAGCTGTGCGACACTTTCGGCGTCCCGATGGAGAAGCTGCCCGATCTCGTGCCCTCGGCCTACCAGGTGGGGGCCATCGACGAGTACTGCCACGAACGCACGGGCCTGCCGGTCGGTATGCCGATCTGCACCGGGGGCGGCGACCAGCAGTGCGCGGCTATCGGCGCGGGCGTCATCGAGGAAGGTTTGTGCGAGGTGACCTTGGGCACGGCGGGCGTGAGTATCTGCCACCTGGACTCCCCGAGGTACGACCCTCACAAAAAGATCACCTGCTCGGCCCACGCCTTCCCCGCCCCCGGCAAATGGATCGCCGAGGGCCTCCAGGCCGCCGCCGCGAGCTCCTACCGCTGGTTCCGGGACAACGTCGGCTACATGGCGCGGTTTATCGAGACCTTCACGGGGGGCGAGGCGTACGAGGTGATCAACAAGATGGCCGCCGCCGTGCCGCCCGGCAGCAAGGGGCTGCTCTTCCACCCGTACCTGGCCGGGTCGGTCTCGCCGAACTACGACCCGCAGGCCCGCTCGTCCTTCCTCGGGATGACCTTCGCCCACGACACCAGCACCATGGCCCGCGCCGTCATGGAGGGGGTGGCGTTCGAGTCGCGCGACATCCTCCAGGCCTTCGCCAACATGGGCGTGGACATCCGGGAGGTGCGCATCAGCGGCGGCTCCACGAAGAGCCCGGTGTGGAGCCAGATCCAGGCCGACGTCTACGGTCGGCCCACGGTCGCCCTCAAGGAGGGCGAATGCACCGTCATCGGCGCGGCCATCCTCGGCGCCGTGGGCGCGGGCGTGTTCTCGTCGGTCGAAGAGGGCTGCGCCGAGATGGTAAACCGGACCGCGACCTACGAGCCCGACATGGAGACCCACGCGGTCTACGACGAGCTCTACGAGGTCTTCAAGGGCACCTACCAGGCCCTCGCCGAGGGCGGCGTGTACGACAAGCTCGCCGGTTTCCAGAGCAGGCACGGTTGATCCCACAGGCCGCGAAGAACGCCGCGGGGGCACGAAGGCCACCGCGTCCGCTACCCTTCCGCGTCGTGTACCACGAGCAGCGTCCGCCGGTACGGACCGAAGAGAATCGAGGGATAGATGGCGGATAGGAAAGTGCTTCCCCCGCCCCCGGTCTTCCGCCACGACCCCGCCGACGTGGAGGGCCTCAAGAGGGAGGCGAAAGGTTGGGAGGACGGCGACAAGATCCCCGAGTTGGGACTGACTAGGGTGCTGGTCGGGCCGGAGGCGATCGCGGAACTACCCGCGGTGCTGGGGGACCTCGCGCCCGAGACCGGGGACGTGATCCTCGTGATGGACGAGACGCCCATGACGCGGGGAGGTGCCAACCTGAAGCCGATGGTCAGAGAGATGATGGGCCGGCGAGGGCGCGAGGTGCGCCCCGTCGAACTGGCGGGCGACGAGCACGGCGTCGTCCACCCGGACTTCCGCGAGGTCGAGATCGTCAAGGGGGAGATCCGCCCCGGCACGGTGGTCGTGGCCTTGGGCTCTGGCGTGATCACGGACATCGCAAAGCACGCCTGCCTCACCTACCAGCAGGAGAACCCGGAAGGGAGGCGGGTGCCGTTAGCGGTCTGCCAGACCGCTAACTCCGCCCCCGCTTTCACCTCGGGGATGGCGGTGATCTCCAAGGACGGAGTGAAGCGAACCTGGCCCTCCAGGTTACCCGACGCGCTCGTCGCCGACACGCAGGTCCTGCGCGAGGCGCCCCTCGAGTATTCCCTGGGCGGCGTCGGCGACATGAGCGCCGGCTTTGTCTCCTTCGGCGACTGGTACCTCAACGACCTCGTGACGGGAGCCGGCTACCTGGAGGCCTCGTGGTACGTCCTCGAGGACGCCAGGGAGCTCACGCTCCCGTACGCGAAGGAGATCAGGGCCCGCTCACCCGTCGGCATGGAGGTGCTCGCCAAGGTCTTGGCGCTCGGCGGGCTCTCGATGACCTTCGCCGGCGAGACCTCCCCGCTCTCGGGCTACGAGCACGTCGTCTCCCACATGCTGGATATGGGGGCCGAGCAATTCGGGCGCCCGGTCGCCAGCCACGGGCTGCAGGTCGGCGTCGCGACCATCGCCGCCTCCATCTCCTGGGACCGGCTGCTGGAGAACCTCGACCCCAAGAAGGTCGACGTGGACGCCTGTTACCCGTCGTTCGGGGAGATGGAGGAGCGCATGCGGAGCGCCTTCGCCGAGGTCGACCCCTCGGGCGCAATTGCCGACGAGTGCTGGAGCGACTACCGGCAAAAGCTCTGGGATTGGAGCGAGGCTCGATCGCGCTTCGAGGCCCTCCTCGAAGACTGGGACGACGCGAAGGTACGCCTGCGCGAGTTGGTCCCGAAGCCCGAGGCCGTCGTCGAGGCGCTCGCCGAGGCCGGTCACCCGCTGCTCTTCGAGGAACTCAACGTGCCCGTGCCCGAGGCCGAGGCCCGGTGGGCCTTCCGCAACGCGCACCTCATGCGAAAGCGCTTCAGCCACGGGGACCTGCTCTTCTACACGAGCCTCTTCGACGACACCCACACCGAGCGTGTGTTCGCGAGGATGCACGAGTTAGCGGACCTTGTCCGCAGGCGACGGACGTAGAGGCTGCTGTGCCAGATACGATAATCTGCTTCGACTTCGACGGCACGCTCGTGGACGGCGAGGGTCGCATCCACCCGCGCGACGTGAAGATCCTGGGGAGCGAGCCTCCGGTTACCTTGGTTCCGGCCACCGGCCGACCGCTGCACGCCGTGCGGCATACGCTCGGGTGGCACGGGCTCTTCGCGGATCGCCTCATCCCGTTCCCGCTCGTCCTAGAAAACGGCGCGGCCGTGTACGAAGCCGACGAGAGACTGCACGCGCAGCATCCGTTTGCACCGGACGTCCGTGACGCTCTTGTCAAGGCCATGCTCGCCTCTCCCCGGGTGACATTCCTGTTGTTCAGCACTGACGAGGTGCGGATGCTGTGGCCCAGCAAGGCGGGGTGGCAGATGGTGCGACGCTTCTCTTTGAGGACGCGTCCGTTCTCGCCGGAGAGCCCCGATGCGCCACTCACGAAGGTGGTGTGCATCGCGCAGTCTCCGGAGACGCTACGCGCCTTCGCGACCAAGACGGCGGAACTGGTGATGGAGCGGGCCTACTCCCTACCGACGGTGCTCGAGTTCACGCGGGTCGGCGTCGACAAAGGCCGGGGCCTCGAGGCCCTGCTCGGCGGGAGGCCCGCCGGTACGAAGCTCGTGGTTGCGGGGGACGGCGAGAATGACCTGCCGCTCTTCGACCTCGCGGACCTGTCCTTCGCGCCGGAGGACAGCCCCGATGCCATCAAGGCCCACGCGGATCACGTCCTCGACGTGCGAGAGGAGGGCCTTCTCGGACCGATTCTCAGGGCGATAGGCGTCTAGCCGTTCCAAAGCACGCCAAAATCAATACATCGGCAAGATTTCTTGCGTAAGCACCTGGCCCTGAACTTTCGTCACGGATCTCCGGTCGATTCGCCCTAAGATCGCGGCGACCTCCGGCCGTAACCCGCAGCTCAGGAGCACCGCGCGGTTCAGCGACCGGCTCAAGGCGATGGCATTGGCGTGCCGTAGGGGCCTGACCGCCGCCCCTACCAGCTCCAGCGGGATGGCCAGCATCGTGCGGTTCCAGACTGCGGCGTCGATCATGCCCTCGGCAACGGCGGCCGGAATATGCGGATAGGCGCAATGGACGTATTCTAGACCCGTCCCATCCGGAAACTCGGCAAGGGTGAGTTGATGATGATCATAGGAATCGGGATCTATACCGACCACGCGGATCTCACGAGCTTTCTGTCCCTCGTCTGCAGGCGCAGAGCCATCCATATCCGCTATGCCGGGTCGCAAGAGTACGACGAGAGAGTCAACGCTATAGTAAGTCCACGGCCCGAGGTCGAGAGTGGACCACTCTCCCTTCCGCGCCGCTGCATGGCTCGCTGCTTCCCTGGAGAGGATCGCGAAGTCAGCCTTGCCTTCGGCTACCAGCGTCGCGCGGTTGTACGATCCATGAACATAGAGTGCTTGAAGAGGTATTCCCAATTTTTCGAACTCCGATCGAAGCCCCGTGGCGAGACCAGCCCACTCTGCGGAGTTCGGAAGGGGCATGACGCCCGTCACGGGTCCCAGCCCGGCAATAGCCCAGAGTTTGTCCACGCAAAGTTCCAGAATGTATGTACCTTGATGACCTCGCGCTCGGGTTTGCACCGCGCCCACGCTTTCCAGGTCTCTTAGAGCTTTTTGCACGGTGCCGGATCCCACCTCGAGCAACTCTTGATATCGAAGCGTTGTGGGCAGGCGTTCTCCCACGTTGCGGCCGAGCAGGTCCGCGGCGATTCGCTGAGAGACTATGAGGTTCTTCGTGGGTACGATCTGCATGTGCTCCGAACTCTCTAACGGCTTTCCTCTCGTATTGTATTCGACTTACCTGCTGTCATACCGTCCTCGGGCGCGGAGCTCTCGCGGAGGGCGTGCCGGTTGTGTTCCACCAGCTTCTCCACGGAGTCGTAGAGGTACTTGAAGACTGGAAGCGGTCGGCGACCTGTACGGCGTGAGAAGCGGCCCTCCTTGCCGCTTCGGCGTACTCTCCACCGCGATCTCGGCTCATCACTTCCACTCCCGGATGCTCCCTGAGCCACCGGGCGAAGGCGTCCGCGCTACGGTCCGGCAGGATGTCCACCAGCGTGTGACGTTCGAGGTCCACTACAACAGTCCCGTAGCAGGTCCCGCGACGGAAAGCGAAGTCGTCCACACTCAGAACTCTTGGCGTCCCATGATCCTGAAGGCGTGCCGAGCGGATGTGGCTCAACAAAGTGTCGCCGGAGACTACCACTCCGAGATCCTTCAACAGCCGGGCGCCAACCTCGGCTCCGAGCGCGAAGGAGACATGCGTGAACCAGTCGTTGAGACGCTTGATCCTGCGAGCATAGTGTTCTACGAGTTCCGGTAGCCGCTCCGCGAAGATCGCTCGGCCGCAGGCCCTCTGGGCGCAGAAGAACCTTCGGGCGTGCAGACAAACGGTAGCGGGGACTCCCTGCCAGGGCAGATCGGCCAGCGTTCTCGTGTACCGGGAGTGGACCCTTCCGGATCGCTTCCCGCACACCGGGCAACGAGCTACGCACGATGCGGTTCGTGCGACAAGGGTGATGGCGCTTTCGGTGACGCGAACACCGGTCAGGTTAAGCAGCTCGGGAGCGGGCAGCACGGTGCGGGAGTCGGACATGGGCGACCTCGATCATCTGTCGGGTTTTCTCTGCTGGCAGCTTGCCGCCCCTCTTCACCGAAAGCCAGGAAGAACCGTGCTAGCGGGGGAGCCCAAACTTCGTGCGTTAGGCGGGCAGGACAATGAAGCTCTTGATCGCGAACAACCATCTCGAGTACCGTGCCGGGAGCGAGCTTCATACCGCAGACCTTTGCCGAGGGTTCCGGCGGGCAGGGCACCAAGTTGCCGTGTTCACTTTGAAACCCGGGATGGTGGCGGATACGTTGAGGGAGGAAAGCTTCCCAGTCTTTTCGCTGCCAGATCTCCGCTCCTTGAGCGGAGAGGAATTCGACCTTATCTATCTGCATCATGCCACTTGCGAAGTTATTTTGGGACTGGTCTTTGCCGGTAAGGTTCCGATCGTTCGTGGTTACCTCGGCATCATTTCACCCTTCGAAAAGCCCCGAAAATGTGGCCCTATCCGTGTAAGATAATTCGCGTTTCGCCCGACTCCGACCACAAACCGCTTATCTACGGTGATTCACTCCCTACTATCGTGTAAGATAATATCAAGTATCTTCACTGTAGGTGGAATGGGAGGACGGACACGATGAGCGAGAAGACGGAAGGCACTACTGGGACACAAGCGGTCGAACGGCCTGCGGACGAAGTTGGTGAACTTTATCTAGGATATGCTATCCACTTCTTCCTCTCGGCCAAGCGTGCCGGCGGGCGCTCCGAGAGGACCATAGACGAGTACCGCAAGAAGCTAGATCTCTTCCAGCGATGGATGGCAGCACGACTTGGCGGCGATGACGGTGGTGAAAATGGTGCAGCCGACGGCACTCCGGTGGACGCACCCTATATAGATATGGGTGCCGACGACGTCGAAGCCTACATAATCCACCTCAAGGAGCGTGGCCTCTCGGACACCTCCCGCAAGAGCCACCTGGCTGTACTCCGCAGCTTCTTCAAGACCATTTCTAAAAGAACGAAGCTCCAAGATCTCATAGAGAACCTGGATGAGGTACGCTTCCATCAGCGATCCCCGAAACGCTCCTATCTGACTAAACGCGAGGCCGAGATGCTCCTCTCCCCTATCGCCAAGCAAGCAACAGAAAACACTAGCGCATCGGATTATTCCGTCGAAGAGGCTGGTGCCCCGAAAGCGGCGAGGAAGCAGGCGGTGGCAAGGGTTTTGGCCGCCCGGGATCACGCGGCTTTCTCGGTGATGATCTACGCAGGTCTACGGATAGAAGAGGCTACAGCCCTTACCCTGGCGGATCTTTCCTTCTCCCGTGGCGAAGAGGAGGTGAGGGTTGCCCGGGGCAAGGGCAACAAGGAGCGTATCGTGCCGATGAGCCCGAAGCTAAGGAAATCCTTGAGACGCTACCTGCGGGTCCGGGACGAGCTGGTGGCGGCCGGAGTTGCTGCTCCTCCCCACCTCTTTCTCAACGAGAAGGGCGGTAGAGTCTCGGAGAACACCGTGCGGCGGCGTCTATACAAATGGGTCCGGCAGAACTCCATCAAGAAACTCGACATAAAGCCTCACGACCTGAGGCGCACGTTCGGGACGTGGTACTTGCAGGAGAATCCGCATCAGGTGAGGGAGCTCGCGGAGCTTATGGGACACTCGGATCTCTCGCAGGTGATGAAGTATGCCCTCTCCGATGAGAAGCGGGCCCGTGCGGGGGTGGCGAAGCTATGAATGAACTCTATGAACTCTAGCTGTCATGGGCCTTGACTCGGACTGGCGCAGGGTCATGCTGTGAGAGCTCTTATGAGATCTCCTGCTCGTGGGTTGCAAGATTCGCCCGCAACAGTTCGATGAACTCCTCCGCTGCTTCAAGCCGGCGCGCTACCTGACGTCCGGCTTCAGAGTTATCCAGTGCCTTGTGGGCTCTGCGGCCCTGGTCGCGTTCGACTGCGGACTCCAGGATTTTCCGTTGCCGCTCATCGGGACCATTAGAGCGGTTTGCAAAGTAACTGCAAGGCAGCGACACTATGTAGCATGAACGCATACTCAAAGGACCTCAGACTGAAGGTGCTCGCCGCCGTGGAACGTGGCATCCCAAGGAGGGAGATCGCGGAGTTCCTTGGTATCT
>JBBPZZ010000098.1:0-17452 GCA_038198445.1 Rubrobacterales bacterium | reverse complement strand
GCTGGAGCCGTGGGTGATGCTTTGGCGCTACTGGAAGGCGTTCTCCGACAAGCCCCCACCACCAGAGCTAAGAGTGCTGCTTGAGCGCGTGTTTTCGGGGAGAGGGCTCTATCTCTATGCCCGCTAACAACAAACTACCGGTAAGAGACGCACGTCTCGGCGATTTCATGAAGCCCGTTTTGTGGCGGACGCGCAGCGACAAACAACTCTACATGACCAGCCTTCTAACAGGTGTGCTTGGCATTGGTCCAGCCGCCGTCGTCGCCAGCGAAGTGCCTGACCTACACCATTTCCGAGGTAGTTTCGGAGGCAAAGACGTGATCCCGCTGTGGCGGGACGCGGCGGCAACGGAGCCGAACGTCGCGCGCGGGCTGCTGGAGTCCCTCGCGGATGCTTACGGCGAGGCAGTCTCCGTCGAAGACCTCTTCGCCTACGCCTACGCGCTGCTCTCCACCCCGGCCTACGTGGAGTCTTTCGGCGAGGAGCTTGCGGTGCCGGGTCCACGGCTCCCGGTAACGCGGGACGCGGGTCTCTTCCACGAGGCCGCCGATTTCGGGCGCGGGCTCGTCAACCTGCACACCTACGGCGAGCGGTTCGGCGGGAAAGGCGTTCCGCGCGGTCAGGCAAAGGTCGCCCGTGCCATACCGGACACGCCGGAGGGCTATCCGGAAGATCACGCTTACGACCCGGTGTCATGGACGCTCAGGGTCGGAGACGGCGAGCTGGGGCCGGTATCGCCCGAGGTGTGGGAGTTCGGGGTCTCGGGGCTCCGGGTGGTCAAGTCCTGGCTCGATTACCGGATGAAGGAGCCCAGCGGCAGAAGCTCATCGCCGCTGGACGAGATCCGTCCCGAACGCTGGACCATCCAGATGACCCACGAACTGTTGGAACTGCTATGGGTACTCGAAGCCACCATCGCCGAGCAACCCTATGGGGCCGACCTTCTCACCAGGATCGTCGAGTCGGATCTCTTCGAGGCCGGAGACCTCCCTCAGCCATCCGAAGAAGAACGAAAGGCACCCAAATAAGTACGTTGTCCTTCGCCTAAAGGGTACACGTCCTCAACCCCGCGAAGATGTCCCTCCTGTCCGGCATGGCGAAGTTGCGCCAGGTGTTGCGGAGCATGCGGCCTCGGGTTGCCCAGCAACCGCCGCGCATTACCTTGTGATCTCCGAACCAGGGCTCGGAGTAGTCCTTGTAGGGGTCGGGGACGAAGCCGGGGTACGGGCCGAAGTCGTCCGAGCACCATTCCCAGGTGTTCCCGATCATCTGCCGCACCCCGAACGCGCTGTCGCCTTCCGGGAAGGCGGCTACGTCCACCGGCCCGAGAAGACGCCCGTCGAGGTTGGCGCGCTCCGGGGTGATCTGCTCGTCGCCCCACGGGTAGAGGCGCTTGCGATCCGTGACGCCACCGCCCTCGGGTGTGGGCTCGGCGGAGGCGGCCAACTCCCATTCGGCCTCTGTCGGCAGGCGGCGTCCGGCCCAGCGGCAGTAGGCCCCGGCCTCGTACCAGTTGACGTGGATGATCGGCTGGTGCGGCGGAAGCAGTTCCGTCTTAGCGAAGTGACGACGATACCATACGCCGTCCCGCCTGGACCAGTAGACCGGATGTGGCGCGCTGGTGGCTTGGAGCCACCTCCGGCCCTCATCGCTCCAGAGTTCTTTTCGTTCGTAGCCGCCGTCGTCTACGAAGGCCGCGAACTGCTCGTTGGTTACGGGTGTGCGGGCCATCTCGAACGGTGCGACTTCCACGGGATGCGCCCATTTCTCGTTGTCGAAGACGAAGCCCATGTTGGGCGTCGCCCCGAGCATGAACTCGCCACCGGGTATCTTTACGTCGCCTTCCAGGGGTCCGGCCGGCTGACCTTCGATGACCTTCGGGTCGTGGTCGGAGAGCGGGGGCGCGGCGAGGCCGTGGGTGTGGCGGGTGTAGGTGAAGGCCTCGCCGTGCATGTCCTCGTGGAAGGCGGCGAGACGGATGAAGTAGTCCGTCTCGGAGTTCGGTCCCTCGACACGCAGCTTGTTAAGAGAGAGGTCTAGGACCCGCTGCATGTAGGCGAGCGTCTCCTCGCGGGAGAGCAGCGGCAGGTCCCAGCGGGTATCGTGGGCCACTTCCATCGAGTCGTAGAGCACGTCTCCCTGATCCAGGACGTTCGAGGCCCGGAAATTCTCGTCGGTCAGGCGGCGGAGGTTCCAGCGTTCCTGGAACCAGGCGAGGTGACCGATCTCCCACAGCGGCGGGTTCACGATGCGTAATTGCGGCCCGAGCATCTGCTCGTCCGTGAGGTCGCTCACCAATTCCAGAGTCCGCTTCCTGCTGTCGGTGAGCATTTCGACGAGTTCGTCCGACGGCTCCTTGAAGTCCTGTTGCATGGGCACGGTAAACCTCCATCCCGATCTTCTCCAAATCCTTCCAATGATCCATGTTAGCGTAGATCATCTGATGCGTGGACCAAAAGCGTACACAAAACATGTATAAATTCGTATATATGAAAACGTTACGCTCCGTATGAGGATCTGTCTTATAACCCCTGCCGGGGCGAGGTCCCGTCACGGCAACCGGGCCACGGCGGAGCGCTGGGCGCATTTCCTCCGGCAACTCGCGCACGATGTCGTGGTGAGAGAGACCTGGAACGGGGAGCCCGCCGACCTGATGATCGCCCTGCACGCCCGCCGCGGCCACGCCTCTATTTCAGCCTACGCCTCGGCCCACCCAGGCCACTCTCTGGTGGTCGTCCTGACGGGGACCGACCTCTACCGCGACATCCGGGTCGATAAAGACGCCCGAAAGTCTCTAGACCTCGCCACGCACCTGATCGTGCTACAGGAGGCCGGTCTCGCGGAATTAGAGGCGCGGCATCGCACGAAGACGCGGGTCATTTACCAGTCGGCGGAGCCGCTTCCCAACCGTTCTCCGGCGAAACGACGCTTCGAAGTATGCGTCGTAGGCAACTTGCGGGCCGAGAAGGACCCATTCCGCGCCGCCCTGGCCGCACGCTTGCTCCCCGAAGCCTCGCGTATCCGCATCACCCACGTCGGCAGGGCTACGAGCGAACAGTTCGCCGAAAAAGCCCAGGCTCACATACGGGACAATCCTCGGTACCGCTGGCTGGACGAGCTTCCACGGTGGCGAGTGCGGAGACTGTTGACCTGCGCCCACCTGCTCGTGCAAAGCTCCCTTATGGAGGGCGGAGCAAACGCGGTGTCGGAAGCGCTGGCGGGCGGTGTGCCGGTGGTCGCGTCCGACATACCGGGAAACGTCGGGATGCTAGGTGAAGACTACCCCGGCTACTACCCGGCTGGAGATGAGGAAGCTCTCGCCGCCTGCCTGCGGCGGTCCGAGGAGGATCCCGCTTTCCACGAGCTACTGGAGGCACGCTGCGCGGCGCGCAAGCATCTCGTGCTACCCGAACGTGAGCGGCAAGCGTTGTACGATCTGGTGGAAGAAGCCGGGCGGTGTGCTGAACGCGGTGTTTGCATCCGCGCAGAACGATAGATCGAAGATATACTGGAGGACATGAGCGAGAAGACACGCATCAGGATGACGAAATACTCGCAGAAGGCCGGTTGAGCGTCTAAATTCGCTCCAGGGGTCCTGGAGCAGGTGCTTACGGACTTGACGCCGGGTTCACCGTCTTCGGAGGCGGACGGTTTCATGAGCAGCATGGAGACCCGCGACGACGCCGGGTACGTGCCGTTCGGCGGCGGCCTGCTCTTGCAGTCGGTGGACTTCTTCCCGCCAATCGTCGACGATCCCTACCGGTTTGGTCAGATCGCCGCGGCCAACGCCCTCTCGGACATCTACGCGATGGGCGGAGAGCCGATCACGGCGATGAACCTGGTGGGCTTTCCAAGTAAGCTGGACCTCGGTATCCTGCGCGAGATCCTGGAAGGCGGCCGCTCGAAGATCGACGAGTCCGGCGCCCGTCTGCTCGGCGGCCACTCCGTCCAGGACGAGGAGCCCAAGTACGGCCTCTCCGTCACCGGTTTCGTGGAGGAGGATCGCGTCGTGCGTAACGCCGGGGCGAAGGTCGGCGACGCGCTGGTGCTCACCAAACCTCTCGGCTTCGGCATCCTGACCACCGCGCTCAAGAGAGAACTGGTCTCGGAGGAAGAGATCGAAGCCGCCGTCGAAGTGGCGGCCACCCTGAACAAGGTCGCTGGCGCCGCGCTACGCGAGATACGGGTCTCCTCCGCCACCGACGTCACGGGCTACGGGTTCCTCGGACACCTCCTTGAGATGCTAGACGCCTCCGGCGTTGGAGCGGTTATCCGCCGGAGCGAGGTTCCGGTCTGGGAGCGCGCCGTGAAGCTCGCCGCTGAGGGCTGCTATCCCGGCGGCCTGAAGAACAACCGTGAGTATCTGGGCGACAAGGTCGCGGCGGACGGCGTGACCGCGGAAGACCTGCTACCGCTCTTCGACCCGCAGACCAGCGGCGGACTACTCATCTCCGTCCCGTCTGAGCATCGGGACGCGCTGGTACACGAGATAGAACGACGCGGTGCGCCCGCGGCAGTGGTCGGTGAAGTGGTCCCGGAAGCGGGAGTTCGGGTAGCGTCTTAGAACGGCTCGTTCACGATACTCGGGGTTATGACTCACCCCGCAAGTTCGTAACGCATCTTGCCGTACGCTCCATTCCTGGAGTTCAAGGCTCTAGTACATCGACAATTAGTGTTGGAAGTTAAGGGCCTGTAAATGGTGAGAAGGCACTTTCAAGCGTGAGAATCACTATATAAAATATCACGGCAAGAAGTATCAGCGTTGCGCCAAATGCCGCAACTTTTCGCGCCATGCGCCTCGGGACTGAACCAGGATCGAAGAGGAAAACGGCGGGTGTTGCAAGAAGAAGTACGGGTACGCCAATCTGCAGCATCAACCTCATCCAGGGTCCGTACAAGCTCCAAACGTATTCCATAACCTATAGTATCGACAGGTGTATGCATCGACTTTAGCCGACAGTGACGCCTTATGCTGGTCAATGACACTTCCGAACATCCGTGTCCTGCTCTCATGCCAGCAAGCCGTTGTCCCGGACCTGTAAGATGTGCGGGCCGTGCAGGTTATCTTCAACACAGCGCTGCCTTTCTTCGCCCTGATCTTCTGCGGCTACGGCGCGGGACGTTTCGGGCTCTTGAGCCCGGCGGCCGTCGCGGGCGTGAACACCTTCGTCTTCTACTTCGCGCTGCCGGCCTTTATCTTCAACCTCACCGCGACCTCTCCCCTGGCGGACATATTCAAGGCGCCCTTCATGGCAGCCTACCTGAGCGTCGGCCTCGTGGTCTTCGTACTCGCGGCGGTTATCGGGCGGCTACTGTTCGGGGTGAAGCTGGGAGAAGCCGCGGTGCTGGGCGCGGCGGCGGTGCTCGGTAATACCGGCTATATGGGACTTCCGCTGGTGTCGGCCGCATTCGGTCACAAGGCGGCGATACCGCTGCTGCTCGGCTTGACGATAGAGGCGACTATCTTCATACCGCTGACCATCGCGGTTATCGAGTCGGATCGCGGGGTCCAGGGTCAATGGCTGAAGGTCGCCGCTTCGGTAGCATCGGCGCTGGCGCGGAATCCGCTCGTGATCTCGATCTTCGCCGGGGTCCTGATCTCCGCCTTCGCCCTCAACCTCCCCACCCCGATCACCAAATTCACCGACCTTCTCGGCAATGCCGCCGGTCCCTGCGCCCTGTTCTCCCTCGGCGCCACCCTCGTCGGCCGTCCACTCTCATCCGGCCTTCCGGAGACTTCCTATATGAGCACTTTTAAACTCCTGATTCATCCAACCGTGATGTGGTTCGCAACGACCCAGGTGTTCGACGTGGAGCCACTCTGGTCAACCGTCGCCATCCTCGGCGCATCTCTACCCGTGGCCGCCAACGTCTTTATCGTGGCCCGCCAGTACGACACCTACCTCGAACGCGCATCCAGCGCCATCCTCCTCTCCACCATCGTCTCTATGTTTACCGTCTCGATCCTTCTGGTTCTCCTCTCACCTTAGCTCGTCAGCGAAACCTGTACTTCCGTACAGAAGAAGACCATCCTTTCGCCCGTTGCGAGATCTACCGTTTCCTCGCATCCTGAATGACACAGGCACATAGACGGAAGGAGAGGATTCGCGAACGCGCGACAGAACTTGATATCCACAACGTTGGTAGTAATATTTACTTAGCCGGCTAAGCAATGTCGGCGAAAGAGGAGGAAGAGATGAAGAGCATAAGAGAGATAATAGAGCGAGAGGTGACGGGCTGGGAGGGAGTCGAAGAGAAGCCGCACCGGTTCAACGGGGTGGAATTTCGGGTGAACGGGCATGAGATCGGGCACCTGCACGGTGACAGGCTGGCGGATCTCCCGTTCCCGGTTCGGGTTCGCAAGGAGCTGGTCGAATCGGGGAGGGCACAGGTGCATCATATCCTGCCGCAGACCGGGTGGGTCAGCTACCGCATCCAGGACGAGGAGGATGTGAATGGAGCCCTGGACCTCTTCAGGCTCAACTACGAGCGGCTGACGGCGCGGGAAGGCGGAGCGCGCATGAGCAACTTCACCTCGAAAGAGATCGAGTACCTCACGGAGCAGCGTTTAGGTCGTCTAGCCACGGTGAACGAAGCAGGAGAGCCTCACGTGATGCCCGTGGGCTTCAGGTACAACGCGGAGTTGGGTACTATCGACATCGGCGGTCACAACATGGCGAAGAGCAAGAAGTTCCGTGACGTGGCGGCTACAGGACGGGCGGCGTTCGTGGTCGACGACGTGCTGCCGCCCTGGCGACCGCGGGGTATCGAGATACGCGGAAAGGCGGAAGTACACAATGAAGGCGGTGGTCAGGTCGTCGAGGACTTCTCGGAAGAGTTGATCCGGATCTTCCCAAAGCGCATCGTCGGATGGGGTATCGACTCCGACGCCTACAAGCCGAACAGCCGGTCGGTTACTTGATGCGCGACGCGCGTACGGAGAACACCGTGATCCGGGCAAGCTCCATAAAGCAGACGACCGGCTTCATGTTGGCGAAGGTCTGCAAGGCTCACCGTAGCAGCATCGGAGGGCTTCTCTCTGAATTCGGGCTCCACCCCGGCCAGGAGATGGTCCTGTTAGAGTTGTGGCTTCAGGACGGCCTGCGAGGCGGCGAGCTGGCCGGACGTCTCGGGGTCGAGCCGCCGACGATCACCAAAATGCTCCGCCGCCTCGAAAACTGCGGCCTCGTCGAACGCCGACCGGATCCCACCGACGCCCGCAGCTTCCGCGTGTACCTCACCGAAAAAGGACGTTCCCTCGAAGAGCCCGTCACCCGCGGTTGGACCCGGACCGAAGAGAAGACGCTCGCGGGGATGAACGACGAGGAGCGACAAACCTTACACCGGCTCCTGACGAAGGTGCGGAGCAACCTGGACCCGAACTTCGGCGATAATTAGACAACAGATTTTGATCGAATATTTTTAGAGAGGCGAGGATGGATTTCAAAAACGAACCCTTGAAGGTAGTTGGCATCGGCGGAACGATGCGGCAAGGCTCGACCAGTTTGGGCGCGCTACGAAAGGCGCTCGAAGCGGCGGAAGATGCGGGCGCCGAGACCGAGCTTCTGGATCTCAGGGAGTTAAACCTCCCGATGTACGAACCGGGCAAGCCGCTCGGTGAATTCGGCCCGGAGGTAGAGCGTCTTATTGAGGCAGTGCGCGGCGCCGATGCCTTGCTCATCAGCACGGGCGCCTACCACGGCACGCTGGCGGGTGTGACCAAGAACGCTCTGGACTTCATCCAGTTCCTGGCGCGGGACGAGCGCCCGTACCTGGATGGTAAGGTGGTCGGCCTCATTTCGACCGCCGGTGGAGATCAAGCGGCGGCGAACTCCAACCAGGCGATGGTTCACGCCGTTCACGCCCTCCGCAGCATCGTGGCGCCGTTGATGGTAGGAATACCGAAAGCCTGGCAACGGTTCGAAAACGGAGACATCACCGATAAAGGTTATGCGGGGCGGCTGGACATGATCGGGCGGCTAGTCGTCGATCTAACCGGGAAACTGGTTTCGGGGGAGCACGCGCGGCGCGACGCCGCCCCCGGAGTCGCGGCTTGAGTCAGAGCAAGATACAAAACAACCAGGCTTCCACCCGGCTGCTGATGCTGGTGTTGGTCTCGACGGTCTTCGTCTCGGTGCTGAACAGCTCGATGGTCAACGTCGTCGTTCCGACTATCGGGCGTGACTTTGGGGTTTCGGAGGCGCAAGTCGGGTGGGTCATAACCGGATATCTGCTGATCTATGCCGTCGGCATCCCGCTCTACGGACGCGTCGCGGACATCTTCAGTCTGAGACGCGCTTTCGCTTTCGGACTCCTGGTGTTCGCCGCCGGGAGCCTCATCTGCGCCTTCGCCCCAAGCCTCCTGGTGCTGGTATTCGGACGGATCGTGCAGGCGGCGGGAGGCGCCGCCATACCGGCGCTCTCCGCCGTCTCGGTGGCGAAAGTGTTGCCGCCGGGCGGGCGCGGCCCGGCGCGTGGTTTGATCGTCTCAAGCGTCGGCATCGGCGCGGCAATCGGCCCGGTAGTTGGCGGGACGGTCGAGCAGCTTATAGGATGGCACTTCCTGTTCTACGGGACGCTGCTGCTGGCCCTGCTCCTGCTCCCGGCGGTGCTGTACGTGATCCCGGACGACACCCCCGAGGGCAAGCACACCTTCGACCTGCTCGGCGGCATCCTGCTCGGGCTTGCGGCGGGTCTCTTCCTCTTCGGCATCACACAGGGAGAGGTCGCGGGCTTCGCCTCCTTTACGTCCTGGGGAAGCTTCGCGGGCGCGGCCCTCGCCGCGGCGGGCTTCGCCTGGCGGATAACGAGCGTCGCGGACCCGTTCGTCTCCCCCGCCCTGTTCAAGAACCGTTCATACGTCGCGGCCGTAATCGTGGGGTTCTTCTGTATGCTCGCCAATGTCTCGGCTCTCGTCTTCGTGCCGCTGCTCGTCACGAAGGTAAACGGGCTCTCTCCGGGAATGGCGGGGCTGGTGCTCACGCCGGGAGCGGTCGCGCTCGCGATCCTCTCCCCCATAGCCGGTCGCCTCTCCGACAGGATAGGCGCGAGAATCCTCATAATAGCGGGCCTGATAGTCATGCTGCTCTCCGTGCTGTCCATCTCGACCTTCGGCGCCGGAGGATCCGCCATTATCGTTACCCTGGGCATGCTCGGCGTGGGCGCCGGCTTCGCCCTGGCGAACTCACCGAACGTAAACGCCGCAGCCGCCGCGCTTCCGGATGAGGAGGTCGGGGCGGGACTCGGGATCTTCAACGGCCTCTTCTTCCTCGGCGGCGGAACCGGACCGGCGGTCGTCGGAGCGTTCCTGGCCGCTCGAAAAGAGGCGGGAGCAGAGGCTCTAAACCCGCTCTACGCCCTTCATACCGCGCCGTTCAGCGACGCTTTCCTTATCTTGATCGTAGCGTTGCTGATCTCGCTGTTCGCCGCGCTCTGGCTGGAGGGCAACGTCAAAAAGGAGATGCCGTGAGCGACTACGGAAGGGAACTGGAGTTCGGAACCAGCGTCGAGCCGCTGGCCGACCCGCCGGACTGGGCAGCCCGGATCGCAAAAGCCGCCGACCGGGCGGGCCTGGACCTTCTCGGCATACAGGACCACCCCTACCAGCGCAGGTTCCTGGACACCTGGACTCTCATCTCCACCCTCGCCCCGGTAACCGGACGCATCCGTTTCTTCCCAGACGTGGCGAACCTGCCGCTTCGGCCTCCGGCGATGCTCGCCAAATCGGCCGCGAGCCTGGACGTTCTCTCAGGGGGACGCGTGGAGATCGGTCTCGGGGCGGGAGCTTTCTGGGACGCTATCGTGGCGATGGACGGCCCGAGGAGGAGCCCGCGTGAGGCGGTTCAGTCCGTCGAGGAGGCTATAAAAGTCATGCGACTCGTCTGGAGTGACGAGCGTTCATTACGGTTCGACGGAGAGATTTACTCGTTAAACGGTATGCGGCCCGGCCCTCGTCCCGCTCACGACATAGGCATCTGGCTCGGCGCGGCCGGTCCCCGGATGTTGAACCTGGTAGGACGGCTGGCCGACGGCTGGGTCCCCTCCCTGTTCTGGGCGCCGCCGGAGCGCCTGGCGGAGTTGCACGAAAGGATAGATGCCGGAGCAGCCGAAGCGGATCGGAAGCCATCCGATATAAAGCGCGTCTACAACCTGTCTGGCAGGATCGGAGCCGGGGGCGACGGTCTGCTAGAAGGTCCGGCCTCGACGTGGATCGAGCAACTCACCCGCTTCGTACTGGAGTTCGGTATGGACACGTTCATCTACTGGCCCTCCGATGACCACGAGCGGCAGGTCGAAATCTTCGCGAATGAGGTCGTCCCGGCGGTGCGGGCTGCCGTCGCGAAGGAACGTGACGACTCGACATCGGGATAGAATCTCCAGAGTCGGCCACCGCACCATGAAAGGAAGCGAATGACCACGAACGACGGTAAAGCCGAGATCCCCGAGGAGTACAAGGACCTGCTCGGAAGCACCGCCCTCGCCCACGTCGCCACCATCGGCCCCGACGGCGAGCCGCAGAACAACCCCGTATGGTTCGATTGGGACGGCGAGCACGTCAGGTTCAGCCAGACCAAGACGCGCCAGAAGTACCGCAACGTGGGCCGTGACCCTCGCATCGCGCTGTCTATCGTGGACCCGGAGAACCCTTACCGTTACCTGGAAGTACGGGGCGAAGTGGTGGACATCGAGGAAGACCCGGACCTGGACTTCATCAACGCGATGGCGAAGAAGTACCTCGGCATGGACAAGTACCCGTACCATCAGCCCGGCGACGAGCGTGTGGTCATCGTCATCTCACCGAACCACACTACCCAGCAGGGAAGCTGAGGGAAGTTTGGAGCAGCGTCAGGGAGACTTCTCGGGAGGTCTTGCGTCCGTACGCCGGGCGCTCGGCTACCTGCGCTCGTACAAGGCCGAGGCTTTCGGGGCGTTTCTGGCTCTGATCCTGGGATCCGCGGCGAACCTGGCTACGCCGCAAATCATCGCCTATGCCATAGACAAGGGCATCGCGCCGGGACGGTTGACGGCTATACTCATCGCGGTCGGCGGGCTCGTGATGGCGGCGCTGGTGCGAGGGTTGTTCCAGTTCCTGCAGGGGTATCTGGCGGAGCGAGCCTCGCAGGGCGTCGCCTATGACCTGCGGAATGCGCTGTTTGCAAGGATCGAACGCCTCGGCTTCAGCTACTACGACAATGCCGAGACCGGACAGTTGGTGACGCGCCTGACGAGCGACGTGGAGCAGATCCGGACGTTCGCCGGTTCGGGCATCGTCCAACTCGCCGCCGCCGCGATTATGCTCGTGGGTACCACGGTATTGCTGATCTCCCTGAACTGGCAACTCGCCCTCGTGGCGCTGGCGATAGTACCGGCGATCTTCCTGCTACTACTGCGCTTCGTCCGAAAGATCGGCCCTCTCTTCCGGCTGGTCCAACAGACGCTCGGACGACTGAACAGCGTCCTGCAGGAAGACCTGACCGGTATACGCGTGATCCGCACCTTCGCCCGCGAGGATTACGAGAGCGCCCGCTACAGGTCCGTGAACGACGAGCTTCTCTCCAAGAACCTTCAGACGATCCGGGCGTTCTCGAACAACTTCCCGTTCATCTTCCTGCTCGGCAACCTCGGCACCCTCCTTATAGTCCTCTTCGGCGGCCTGCAAATAATAGGAAACCGTCTCTCTATCGGAGAGTTGGTCGCCTTCAACACGTACCTGGGTTTCCTGCTCTTTCCGATACTGACGATAGGCTTCCTCGCAGCCGGCATCTCGCGGGCAGGAGCCTCCTCCCTGCGCGTCTTCGAGGTGCTGGACGCGCCGCTCGGGGTAGAAGACGCGCCGGACGCGGAGCCCCTGCCCCCCGTCTCGTGCCGGGTAGATTTCGACGACGTGCATTTCCGCTATCCGGGGAGCGAACGCGAGATCCTGGGCGGCGTCAGCTTTACCGCCGAGCCGGGCCAGACGGTAGCCATCCTCGGCACCACCGGCTCCGGCAAGTCCACGCTGGTCAACCTCCTGCCGCGTTTCTACGACGTTACCGGCGGGAGCGTGCGCCTCGACGGCCACGACGTGCGGGGCGTAACGCTCTCATCGCTGCGGGGACAGATCGGGGTGGTGCTCCAGACTTCTCTGCTGTTCTCCGGCTCCGTGCGCGACAACATCGCCTATGGCAGACCCGATGCGACGCAGGAAGAGGTCGAGTCGGCGGCCCGCGCGGCCCAGGCCGACGGGTTCATCCAGGCGCTGCTTGATGGTTACGATACGGTAATCGGTGAGCGCGGCATCGGGCTCTCGGGCGGGCAGCGGCAGCGGATAGCAATCGCACGCGCCCTGCTCATAGATCCGCGTCTGCTCATCCTGGACGATAGCACCTCCGCCGTGGACGCCGAGACCGAGGCGGCGATACAGACAGCGCTCGACCAACTCATGCGAGATAGCCGCCGCACCGTCTTCGTCATCGCCCAGAGGATAAGCACCGTGCGCGACGCGGATAAGATCCTGGTCCTCGACGAGGGCCGAATCGCCGCGATGGGTACCCACGAAGAACTGCGGCGCGACAGCGAACTGTACAACGAGATCCTCGGCTCGCAACTGGTAAACAACTCCGAAGTTCGACTGTGAAAAGCACTCCCGCTAGAAAGGACCGAGCATGGATATAGGGATCATAGGCGCGGGGAATATCGGTGCGACCGCCGCGAAGCTCTTTGCGGGGGCCGGACACCTGGTCGCTCTCAGCAACTCGGGCGGTCCCGAATCGCTCGAACAGCTCGTCGCCGAGATCGGTCCGAACGCCCATGCCGCGACTGCGGACGATGCCGCCGACTTCGGAGAGGTGGTCTTGTTGGCGATTCCCTGGTCGAAGCGCGGGGAGGGCCTGCCAGAGCCGGACCGGTTGGCGGGTAAGATCGTCGTGGACGCGATGAACCCTTACACGCCGGATTTCCAGATCGAAGACCTCGGCGACGATACTTCGAGCGAGGACATCGCGCGCCGGCTACCCGGTGCTCGGATGGTGAAGGCGTTCAACACCATGTACTACGAGAGGCTCCGCGATGAGGGCCAACGGAACGCGCCGGTGAAGGATCGCCTCGCCCTCTTCGTCGCGGGAGACGATGCGGAGACTAAGTCGGTGGTCTCGCGGCTCATCGAGGAGATCGGTTTCGCGCCGGTCGATACAGGTCCTCTCCGGGAAGGCGGACGCAAGCAGCAGCCCGGTTCTCCCGTCTACAACGTCCCGATAGCGGCCGGACCGGCAGCGCGGGCCGCTGGTGGCCCCACCGAGGAGATTGTCAGATGAACGACCCCGCAAATGCGAGAGAACTCGTCTCCTTCCTGCGCTCGCTGCGGGCCGTGCGGAGCTTCCGCCCGGACCCCGTGCCTCAGCCAGTAGTGGACGATATCCTGGACGTCGCCCGGTGGTCCGGCAGCGCCTCGAACCGGCAGCCGTGGGAGGTCGTCGTGATCCGTGACGCGGAGACGCTCCAGGCGCTCGCGAACCTCGAAGGCTACGCGGCACACCTGGCCGGCGCTACGCTCGGCATCGTTCTGGTAATGGCTGGCGAGCGTCCCGAGCAGGAGACCTACGACGAGGGACGGCTCGCCGAGAGGATCATGCTCGCCGCAGCAGCGCACGGCGTTGGCTCCAGCATCGGTTGGATCGTCGGCTCCGGCAGAGACGCCGCAAAAGACCTGCTCAGCATACCGCCGGAACGCGTCGTACGTACCGCCATCTCTTTAGGTTATCCGGACGAAGCCGCGCGCCGTCCGCGCACGAGCGCCGGCCAGGCGCGCAAACCGCTTGACGAAATCGTCCACTACGAGCGTTACGGTTCGATACAAGAAGGGAGCACTATATGAAAGCAACCGTTTTCCACGGTCCCGGCGACCTCCGGGTAGAGGACGTCCCGGATTCCAGGATAGAGCAGCCGACTGACGCGGTGGTGAGGATCACCCACGCCTGCATCTGCGGCTCGGACCTCTGGTTCTACCGCGGCATCCAGAAGTGGAACCCCGGCTCGCGCTGCGGCCACGAGTGGATGGGCGTGGTCGAGGACGTGGGCTCGGAGGTCGAGAGCGTCAAAGTAGGAGACATGGTAATTGCGCCTTTCGTCTTCTCCGACGGCACCTGCGAGTTCTGCCAGAAGGGGTTGCAGACCTCGTGCGTCAACGGCTCCGCCTGGGGGCGGGACAACGACGGCGGACAGGCGGAGGCGGTGCGGGCGCCGTTCGCCGACGGGACGCTCGTGAAGCTGCCCGATTCGATCGAGGGCGACGACGCGCTCCTCGCCGCCACGCTTCCCCTGACGGACGTGATGGGGACGGGCCACCATGCCGCTATTGCGGCCGGTGTAATTGAGGGCGGGACGGCGGCGGTTATAGGCGACGGGGCGGTCGGACTGTGCGCGGTGCTTGCCGCGAAGAGGCTGGGGGCTGAGAGGATCATCATGCTCGGCCACCACGACGAGCGGCTGGAGATCGCCCGCCAGTTCGGAGCAACAGACATCGTGACGAGCCGCGACGAGGAAGCGGCAAACGAGGTCATGGAGATGACGAACGGCGGCGCGGAGTCGGTCCTGGAGTGCGTGGGCGCGAAGTCTTCCACGGATACGGCCATCGCCGTCGCCCGTCCCGGAGGTACGGTCGGCTACGTCGGGGTTCCGCACAACGACCACGTCGTGGACCGCTGGCGCCTGTTCGGGCAGAACATCTCCCTGCGCGGCGGCGTCGCCCCGGTTCGGGCCTACATCCCCGAACTGCTCGAAGACGTGGTTGCAGGCAGGCTAGATCCTTCGCCGGTGCTCGACCTGACGGTGGACCTCGAAGGCGTCCCAGAAGGTTACGCCGCGATGGACGGGCGCGAGGCGATCAAGGTGATGGTCAAACCGTAGATGCCGCGTTTCGTGATCCAGGAGCACTACGCCCGCAGCCACCACTTCGACCTGCGCCTCGAACGCGGCGGCGTACTAGTCTCGTGGGCGGTCCCGAAGGGCGTGCCGATGGACCCGAAGCAAAACCGCCTCGCCGTCCACGTGGAGGACCACGCCCTCTCCCACCTCGACTACGAAGACGCCACGCCGGTCGAAGGCGTCCCCGGCGCGGTGAGAAAGAGCACCTGGGACAGCGGCACGTATGAGAGCCACGAGTTCGGGGAGGACAAGGTCATAGTCACCTTCAGCGGGGAGAAGTTTACGGGCAGGTACGCGATCTTCCGCACCAGCGGCAAGGACTGGATGATCCACCGGATGGACCCGCCGCCGGAGCGCGCTTGAGAAGCATCGAGTCGATAGCCCGTGCTCCGCAGGAACGCGCTGGCGACCGTCGCACGACCGCCCGGCGCCTGTTGGCCGAGTTGCGGCCCTATAGCCGCCAGTTGTTCCTCGCGTTGGGACTCGTCATGGTGGGAGCGGTGGCGCAGGCGGGAGGTCCGTGGTTGATCGGCCGGGCCATAGACCGGTTCATCCTGCGGGGCAACGTGGCCGGACTTCTGTGGACGATGGCGCTGCTCCTGGTGGTCTACGTCGCGGGATCGCTGGCGTCGTGGGGCCAGATCCGTCAGGTCGGCTCAATCGGCCAACGTATCCTCGCCTACATGCGGGAGCGCATCTTCGCCAGGCTCCTGCGGCTCCCCCTCGGATACTTCGACCGCCGTCCCGCGGGTGACCTGATGAGCCGCGTCACCAACGACGTCGACACCCTCAACCAGCTACTCTCGCAGGGGATAACGCAGCTACTCGGCTCACTGTTCAGCCTGATCGGGATAGTCATAGCGATGCTTCTCCTCGACTGGCGGCTGGCACTGGTGTGCTTCACGATAATTCCGGTCATGCTCCTGGTGAACGTATTCTTCGCCCGCCGGGCCAGGAAGGCTTTCCGCACGACACGCGAGACCGTCGGGGACGTAACGGCGGGGCTTCAGGAAGAGATCGTAGGCGTCCGCGAGGCGCAGGCGTTCAACCGCACCGAGACGAACATCGAACGCTTCCGGGCGCGCAACGCCGCCAACCGGGCCGCGAACGTGAAGGCCGTGGCGATCACCTCGGCCTTCTCCCCCGCTATCGACGTGCTCTCGACGCTCGCCACCGCCGTCGTCATAGGCTTCGGTGGTTATCTGGTCGTAACGGGCACGCTGACGGTCGGCATACTGACTGCGTTCCTGATCTACGTTCAGCAGTTCTTCCGCCCGATCCAACTGGCCTCCCAGGTCTACACCCAGGCCCAATCCGCCCTCGCCGGAGCCGAGCGCATCTATAATATCCTCGACGAGCCTCCCGAACCATCCGATCCGCAGGACGCCACCCAACTCAAGGCAGTAGACGGAAAGATAGAGTTCGAGCACGTTACGTTCGGCTACGATCCGGCCCGGCCCGTGCTGCGCGACGTAGACTTCCGGATCGAACCGGGCCAGACGGTCGCGCTGGTCGGCCAGACGGGAGCGGGCAAGACCACGATAGCCAACCTTATCCCCCGCTTCTACGACGTTACGGAGGGCGCGGTGCGGGTGGACGGCCGCGACGTGCGCGAGGTGGAGCGGAAGAGCCTGCGGACCAGGATCGCCACGGTCCTTCAGGAGCCGTTCCTGTTCTCCGGGACCATCGGCGAGAACATCGCCTACGGCAATATGGATGCGACTACGGAAGAGATCGAAGACGCCGCCCGCGCCGTGAGCGCCCACGGCTTCATTAGCGCCCTGCCGGACGGGTACGAGACGCATCTCGGAGAAGGCGGCGGGAACCTGAGCCAGGGGCAGCGGCAGCTACTCTCGTTTGCCCGCGCTATCCTGGCAGATCCGCGAATCCTCATTTTGGACGAGACGACGAGCAACATAGACACGCGCACGGAGGCCCTGATCCAGGTCGCCCTCGACACGTTGCTGAAGGACCGCACGAGCATCGTCATCGCCCACCGCCTCAGCACCATCCGGAACGCGGACGTTATTCTCGTCGTCCAGGACGGCCGTATCGCCGAGCGCGGCACTCACACGGAGCTTCTCGAAAAGAACGGCCTCTACGCCGACCTCTATCGGCGCCAGTTCCGGGAACCTGTACCCTCTTGAACGTCCCACGGCCGGTTAGAACAATGAGAGGAGCTACACGATGAACGCCGAAACCACGGGCATCCACCACGTAACGGCCATCTCCGGCGACCCGCAACGCAACGTGGACTTCTATGCGGGCGTACTCGGACTGTGGCTGGTAAAGAAGACCGTGAACTTCGACGACCCGGAGACCTATCACCTCTACTACGGCGACGGCGCGGGCAGCCCCGGCACCATCATGACCTTCTTCCCCTGGGGCGACGCGCCGCCCGGGTTGCAGGCCCCGTTTAAGAGCCCCTTGGTTATCTCGTCCACCTTCGGGGTTCCGCCGGGCCTCTTCTTCGGCGCGAGGGACTCCCCACTGCTCGCTATCCTGACGTAGCGCTTTACCGAGGAGAGGCTCACGTCGAAAAGGCGGGCAG
>JBBPZZ010000097.1:0-37707 GCA_038198445.1 Rubrobacterales bacterium | reverse complement strand
TCGGCGGCGGAGTGAATGAGGCCGGGGAGCGCCGTCTCGTTGTAGTGGTCCATCGTGTAACAGGCGTCGGCGGTGAGCATCATCGGCCCCTCGCTTTCGAGGTCGACGACGAGCGAGGTGTGCCCCGGCGCATGGCCCGGTGTGAAGAGGGTCTTAATCGCGCCGTCTCCGAAGAGGTCGTAGCCGTCGTCATGTTCGCCGTCGAGGAAGAGCCACCTCACGTCCCGGTCGAAGTCCTTGCGGATGTAGGCCGGTTTCTGGAACCAGTCCGGGGTGAAGGCGTATTCGAGTTCCCGACGCTGCACGATGTACTCGGCGTTCGGGAAGTGGCCGATGGCCCCCGAGTGGTCGAGGTGCAGATGGGATTGGATAACGTACCGGATCGAAGCCGGGTCAACGTCGAGCCGTTCTAGCTGGTTGACGACGAAATCGTCCTCGCTCATCACCGGCTGGTAGGCGTCCGTGACGGCTCCCCAGTGGCCGCGGGCGTCCTGGGCGACTTCGAGGGCGTTGCCGCCGTCGTAGAGGACGTTGCCGCGGGGATGCGTCATCAGGAAGAAGGGAACGGGGATCTCATACGGGTCCCCGAGCCCCTGGTTCATCTTGATGAACTGCACCTGGGTCTTCAGGCTGCCGCACTCCATCATGTATAGCCTCAAGTCATCAGCCACTACAATCTCCTTTCCTGTCCGCCGGCAATCCGTTCGCCTGCGGTCTCTTGTCACTCCGCTGGAACAGCATGCTCACTCGCTGTCGCCTCACCGGCGCAGGCCTGTATCTACCAGTTCTCCATCGACTCGCGGATGATGTTCGCCAAATCTTCCTCCGTAACGTCCTTTGGAGACCCGACGAGCAGGCGCTGCTGCTTCATCGCACCATCCACGAGGTCGTCTATCTCATCCTCGCTGTAGCCCAGCTCCCGAACACCCTTAGGGGCGCCGACATCCTTCATGAGCTGGATAATTATCTCCGGCAGCGTGTTCTCGTCGTGGTCCTTGATCTTTTCTCCCGTCAGGAGTTCCGCGACCTCCCGGTGCCGCTCCGGCATGGCGTCGTAGGTAAACCGGAACGCGGCCGGCGCCGTCACGATCACCGACCAACCGTGCGGAACGAACGGATGGTCCTCGGGGTAACCGGGCGGCTGCCACTCGTGCTTGAGGCCGGCTATGGGATAGGCGCAGGCGTGCGGGATGTGGACACCCGCCGAACCGAACCCGATCCCCGCGAGCGACGCCCCGAGCATCATCGCCCCGCGAGCCTCCACGTCCTCGCCGTCTTTGACGGCCCTCCGCAGATACTTGCCGCCGTACTCAAGAGCCTTGCCGGACCACATGTCCGCTATCGGGTTCGCTCCCTGGTACGGCGGCCGGTCGTCCGGATTCTCCACCTTCGGACGCTCGTTGTACGGCTTCGTCAGGTAGGACTCTGCCGCGTGGCATACGACGTCCAGGCCGCAGGAGGACGTTACCTCGGAGGGCATGGTCATGGTGAGCAGCGGGTCCACTATTCCACGGCTCGGACGCATGTACGCGTGCGAGATGCCGGTCTTTACTTTCTGGTCCGGGATATCCAGTATGGCGACCGTCGTGGCCTCGGCGCCGGTGCCGGCGGTCGTCGGGATAGCGAGGAGCGGCTTCAGGGGGCCGGGTGGCTTCTTGCCACCGCCCACGGGCGCGTTGACGTACTCAATGATCTCGCCGCCGTGCGTGGCGATGAGGTCCGATACCTTCGCCGTGTCTATGCTCGATCCGCCACCGACCGCGACGAATCCGTCAAAATTGCCCTCCACCGCGAAATCCGCCGCCGCCTGGAAAGAGTCCGCCGTAGGCTCCACGCGGGAGCGGTCCCAGACCTCTACCTCGATCCCCTCGGCCTCGATCTGCTCCTGGATGCGCCCCGTGATGTTCGCCTTTACCACTCCAGGGTCCGAGGCGAGCATCACCCGCTTCACGCCCATCCGCTTCAACTCCCAGCCAGCCTCTTCGGAAGCGCCCGGTCCGTACTTCAACGGAGTCGCTTCCAGCGTGAAGATGGTCTCGTAATTCGAGCCGCCACCTCGCTGCACACCCATCAGTATCTACCCCTTCCGTCCAGTTTCCCAAGCTTCATGCTAACCGCGCCTCCAGCCTGCGGCAACCCGCGCGTCCCTGCTCCCGGTTGACACGGAGCGGCACGCCAGAAACAATACAAGCACTGGGAAAGTGGATAGTTCGGAAGTGAGGAGTTTCATATGTCGTCCTCTGTATATGAGAGCAAGCCGTGGCTCGACCTTTACGCGGCCTATGTCCCGAAAGAACTGCCGCCACCCGAGAAGAGCATGATAGACCTCTTCGAGGAATCCGCCGTCCGCGTCCCGGACCGCGACGCCATCCGCTACTTCGACGCCACAATCTCCTTCGCCGAGCTGAACCGGATGGCCGAGGCCTTCGCCGCCCGGCTCTCGGAATGGGACGTGGAGAAGGGGGATCGGGTCGCCATTTACACGCAGAACAACCCCCACTTCCTCATCGCCCAGTACGGCGCCTGGAAGCGTGGCGCCATCGTCGTACCGCTCAACCCGATGCTCAAGGCCCGCGAGCTCGACTACCACCTCAACGACTCCGGGGCGAAGGTGCTCGTCTGTCTCGGGAGCCTGTACCGGGACATCGCCCGCGAGGTAGTGCCGAACACGCCGGTGGAGCGCGTGGTCACCGGCAACGAGTTGGACTTTCTCCCGGAAGGCGCGGCATCGGAGACAAGCGCCCTCGCGGGCGCCGAGAAGCTACGGTTCGATGAGACGGAAGACTTTATGGAGGTTGTCTCGAACGCGCCGGATGGGTCCGAAACCCGCACACGGGTCGCGCCGGACGATGTCGCGTACCTGGTCTACACGTCCGGGACGACGGGCAAGCCGAAGGGGGCCGTCGAGCTGCACAGCAACATCGCGTTCAACGCGGAGGTCTACCGGACTTGGATCCAGATCGGGGACGACGACTCCGTCTTCGGGGTGGCGCCGCTCTTTCACATCACGGGGATAGTGGGACACGTGGCTCTCGCGGCGCTCGCCGGGGTCCCGTTGGTGCTGTTCCATCGCTTCGACCCGGGTGAGGCGCTGCGTCTGATCGAGAAGTGGCGGCCCACGATGACCATCGGGGCGATCACGGTATTCATCTCGCTGTTGAACGCGCCGGAATCCGGGAGCCGCGACCTCTCATCCCTGGAGAAATGCTACAGCGGCGGCGCGCCCATAGCTCCCAGCATCCCCGAGCAGTTCGAGAAGAGGTTCGGCGTCTACATCCACAACGCCTACGGCCTCACCGAGAGCAACTCTCCCACCCACTTCGTGCCGTGGGGAACGCACGCCCCCGTGGACGAGGCCAGCGGCGCCCTCGCGGTCGGCGTCCCGGTCCCGAACTGCGAGGCTCGTCTCGTGAAGATCGAAGACCCCTCCGAAGAGGTGCCGGTCGGGGAGCCCGGCGAGTTCGCCGCCAAGGGACCAATGATCTTCGCCGAGTACTGGAACAAGCCGGAGGAGACGGAGAAAGCCTTCCAGGACGGCTACTTCCTGACCGGGGACGTGGCGATAATGGACGAAGAAGGCTGGTTCTACATAGTGGACCGGAAGAAGGACATGATCAACGCGGGCGGCTATAAAGTCTGGCCGCGCGAGGTCGAAGATGTCCTCTACACCCACCCGGCCGTGAAAGAGGCCGCCGTCGTCGGCATCCCGGACGAGTACCGGGGCGAGACGGTAAAGGCGTTCGTCGCGCTCAAGGAGAGCGAACAGGTCTCGGAAGAAGAGTTGATCCAGTACTGCAAGGAGAACATGGCCGCGTACAAGTACCCGCGTCAGATCGAGTTCCGCGACGAACTCCCGAAGACCGCCACCGGCAAGTTCCTCCGCCGCGAACTGCGCGCCTGAGACTGCGGCCGAACCTACGACCGAACCTCAAATCGTCCCGCCGAACCTCTTTTGGAGGCGTTTGCGCTCCGGCTCGCACTCTATCCTGCGCTCCAGTATGTGCTCACAACATATAAATCCTGTTTCTTAGTATAATTCTCGTAAGAGGCGTCAGGATACCGTCAGGGTGATGACGCCATGAGAAATCGCGCGGTAGGTTAGACAAGGTTTGACAAGGAGGTTTTTCGGTTGACGGAGGAGAGAGAAGCGCCGTCCGTAATGGACCCGACGCAGATGTGGCGCAAGTGGTACGAGACGGGCATGAAGATGTTTCCGGCGATGTCCAGCGGTGCTCAAGGCAACTACATGGACCCATCCGGCCTTTACCGGCAGTGGTTCGAAGGTCTGCGGCAGATGCAGCAGCGGATGATGGGGACGATGCCGTGGGTTTCTCCCGCCGCGTCCAACGGTGGTTCCGGCGCTCCGGCGGTCCAGGACCTCTGGCAGCGGTGGTCCGAGGCGGCCACGGATAGCCTGCAGAAGGGCGCGGAGCTCGGCCAGAACGCTATGGAGATAATGCCGCGCTGGATGCAGATGCTCGAAGAAGCCCAGAATAACCTGCTGGCCGCCGGGAGCCCCCCCACCGACCCGTTGCAGCTCGCCACCCAGTGGTACAACGCCACCAGCGGTCCCTTCTCGGACTTCGTCGGCGACGTCATCGAGCGCGAGGAGTTCCTGGAGCCCTCCAGCCGTTTCCTGCAGAACTACGCCAGCTTCTACAAGGTCTACAAGCGCAACTCCGAGGAGTACCTCAAGAACCTCCAGCTCCCGGTCCGCTCCGACATAACGCGCGTCGCCGGCCTCATCGTCAACCTGGAAGACAAGGTCGACCGTATCGAGGAGGTACTCGAAGACTTCGAGTACGGCAACGCCGAGCCGGCCACCGCCGAGTCCGTGCAGGCGCTCGAAACGACCTTGAAGGGGATCCAGAAGACCAGCGCCGACGCGGCGACCGCCGAGGCCGTCGCCTCGCTGGAGGAGCGCATCGGCGGCATCGAGAGTACCCTGGATCGCCTCACGGAGGCGGGGCCTGGCGCGGCCAGCCCCGAGTCCGTACAGACGCTCGAAGGCCGCCTCGACAGCGTGGAAAACAAGCTGGATCGTCTGCTCGCCGTGCTGGAGAACAATACCCAGAACGGGGGATCTCAGAGCGTCGCTCAGGTAGCGGAGACCAACGGCTCTCCCGTCGAAGTAAAGGCCACGGACGCCGCCCGGCGAAAGGCGCTGGAGATGGGCGTCGATCTGGCGACCGTCAGCGGCTCGGGGGCGGACGGTCAGGTCACGGTGGACGACGTGAGGAAGAAGGGAGACAGCTAGATGACGGAGACCGCCAACTACGGCGAAGCGCCAACCACGCATGAGGGCGTCGTACCCGCCGATGTCGAAAACTTCTTCGACAAGTACAGCAAGGGCATGAAAATCGTCGTCGAGGGAGCCCAGGCCGACACCGGCCAGACCCCCAAGGAGACGATCTGGACCAAGAATAAGGCCAAGCTCTACCATTACGCCCCGGCCTCCGAGAAGAAGCATCCGGTTCCCATCCTGATGGTCTACGCTCTCATAAACCGGCCCTACATCCTCGACCTCATGCCGGGCAACAGCTTCATCGAGTACCTGGTCGGCGAAGGCTTCGACGTGTATATGCTCGACTGGGGCGTTCCGGGCGACGAGGACAAGAACCTCGACTTCGAGAACTACGTCCTCGACTACATCCCGCGCGCCGTGAAGAAGGTGTTGAGGCACTCCGGCTCCGACGAGTTCACCCTGCTCGGCTACTGCATGGGCGGCACGATGAGCACCATGTACGCCTCGCTCTTCCCGGAGCACCTCAAGAACCTCGTCCTGCTGACCGCCCCCGTAGACTTCCCCGAGGGTGAGATGGGCCTCTACAGCCTCTTCACCAGCAAGAAGTACATGGATCCCGGCCTGCTCGCCGACGCCTTCGGCAACATCCCCGGCGACCTCATCGACACCGGAAACCGGATGCTCAAGCCCATCACCAACTACGTCGGCACCTACGTCAACATGTGGGAGCGCATCTTCGAGGAGAAGCCGATGGAGACCTGGCTCGCGATGAACAAGTGGGTCAACGACGGCCCGCCGTTCCCCGGTGCGACGTTCCGGCAGTGGATCTCCGAGTTCTACCAGCAGAACAAGCTCTCGAAGGGCGAGATAACGTTGCGAGGCCGCCGTGTGGACCTCTCCAACATCAAGGTCCCGCTCCTCAACATCGCCGGCAAGAAAGACCACATCTGCGCCCTCCCGCAGGCCGAGGCAACCATGAACCTCGTCGGGAGCGAGGACAAGGAGTTCTTCGTCCTCGACGCCGGCCACGTCGGCCTCATGACCGGCCGAGGCGCCAAGAAAGGTCTCTGGCCCAAGATCGGCGGCTGGCTAGCCGAACGCTCCGGCGCGTAAGAGAAGAATAGAATCCACAACCAAGAGGGGCGAGGCCACCTTAACGGCCCGCCCCTCTTCTTATGTCTTTCGCAACATTGTCGTGGGACTCGTGCTCCACTCGCATTGATAGGCTTGTGAGTTCGAGTCATTCTTGCTGGACAGTCATTTACGCAAGGAGCCGTAGATCAAACGAAGTCGGGGGATTAGAGTAAACTTATTGCAAGATGAACGGCAAAGAACAACAGGATCTGCGTTCCCAGCTTGCAAGGCTCCCGGAACAAATCAGACAATACTACAACACCTATTTCTCTGAACTCCGTAAGAGCCTGGAGAGGCCTGACCTCTTCCATAAAGCTGTGCCTGATTTCCTCAAAGGTTACAAGAGAGTTGTTTCGATAGGTGGCAAGGACGGGCTAATCGTCGTTCATTTTCCCATAGAGGTGAAGATCACTATCTCGCAAACAGGTACAGAGAAGATCCTGATTCGTTTTGACTCCGGATTAGATGCTACGGAAGACATCTTTGAGTTCATAACCTTTCCTGGCTCACCGGTGAATGATCTCATAAGTTTCGTGAGTGACGGAGAAGACATTAGCGACGTTTTGCCGACCGAAACAGAATGGGGTACGGGCGTAGCCGGCATATTCGATAAGCCCGCGCCAAAAGCTGACCTTGATACGGGACAGATCGTCTGGAAAGCTTCGTGGACTCGTCTGGCTTTTTGCGACCTCAATTATTTGTATTTCTGGGATGATGCGGAGCGAGCAAAATTGGAAGCGCGAAAGGATATCGAGCCATATATTCGTGGTCTGGAGCATAAAGTCTTGGATGAAGTCGCGGCTCCCGAAGATATAGAAGAAGCTGGTATCAAGGCTGGCGACCGTGGAGTGGTGATCGAAGCGTTCGAACAGCCTAGCCCTGCCCTGCTAGTCGAGTATGCTGACCCTATAGGTCAGACTAGAGCTTTGGCTACCTACTCTAGCGACCTCGAAAACCTTCTGGATGTTTTCGTAGACACAAACTTTTTTGAGCATAGTGAACAGCCCCAAGACTCGAACGAATCGACACGAGAGCAAACACACGACTTCTCGTCACGTTCACCCGAGATTAGAAAAGGGTTAGTTCTTGCCTAACTGGCTGTAGAAAGTCAAACCCAAGGGTCATCAGCCTCTTCCCTCTCTAGTTCCCAACGCCTCCACTCCCTGGTGTTTATGTAGAGGGTGGTGAGTCGCGGGAACTTCTGTCCCCAGTCACGAATCCAATAGGTTTTTATAGGCGCCTCCTTACCATTAGGTCCGATCACGGGTATGACAACCTCGTAGGTAATTCCGTAGTCGTCTTGTTTGTCGAGAACGGCCGGGTATTTGGGCAATCTTTCCAATATAGCGTCGCGTAGCAGCTCCCAGTTGCCCGCCTTCTCGCTGAAACCCAGTGCTTCGAAGGGTCTTCTCTTGCCAGGGTCTCGCAGCGCGTAGGCGTGAATCTTACTCTCTGGTATGTACGCGCCCTCAAAGTTCTCAAGGGCTTCGGGATGGGGTAGCTCTTGGGTCATGTACTTCGCAGATTACAGGATTCGTAGCCATGCTGCGCCAACGTTCAGCGCTTGTACAAAGGGGGGCGAGGCTATGATAGCCTCGCCCCCCTTATCTGTGCTACCGGTGCTTATTTTTCCTTGACGTAGGTGCCGGGGGCGTCCTCTATCGGTTCGTAGTTCTTGCTGCCCATCTTGGGCGGGTCTACCTTCTTGCCGGAGCGGGGCTGGAGCCACTTGGTCCAGTCCTCCCACCAGGAGCCTTCGTGCTCGGTGGCGTTGGCGCGCCACTCCTCGGAGGTCTTGGCGGAGCCGGCGTCGCCGGACTCGTTTACCCAGTGCTTACCCTTGCCCTTGCTTGGGGGGTTGATCATTCCGGCTATGTGACCGCTGTTGGCGAGCGCGAATCGGGTCTTGGCGTTGGTGATCTGGCCGACCTTCCAGGCCGAGTGCCAGGGTACGATGTGGTCCTTCTCCGCGCCCACGGCGTAGATATCGCCCTTGATCTCCCCGAGGTCTATCGGACGGTCCAGGATCTCCACCTTGCCCGGCTCTATGAGGTTGTTCTCCAGATAAGTGTTGCGGATGTAGAAGCCGTGGGCGTCGCGGGCCATCCGGGTGCCGTCGGCGTTCCAGTAGAGCAGGTCGAAGGCCGGCGGTTTCTGACCGAGCAGGTAGTTATTGACGACGTTCGACCAGATCAAATCGTTCGACCGCAGCAGGTTGAACATGTTCGCCATCTTGCGGTTGTCCAGGTAGCCGCGCTCCATCATCTGCTGCTCCATGAACTCAACCTGCGGCTCGTCCATGAAAACCTCGGTATCCCCCACGTCCGTGAAGTCCTGCAACGAAACCATGAACGTTGGGGCGTGGAAGGGATTCTCGTCACCCCCGGCGGCGAGCCAGGCGATGGTAGTCGCCAGCAGCGTCCCGCCGACGCAGTACCCGACCGGGTTGACCTTCTCCTGGCCGGTTATGTCCTTGACGGCCTCGACCGCCGCGAGCGGGCCTTTCGTCATGTAGTCCTCGAACTTCGTGGACTCCATCGAGGCGTCCGGGTTCTTCCAGGAGGTCATGAAGACCGTGTAACCCTCGTTCACGAGGTAATTGACCATGCTGTTCTTCGGGGTCAGGTCGAGGATATAGTACTTGTTGATCCAGGGCGGGAAGAACAGGATCGGTTTCTCGTAGACCTTCTCGGTCTGGGGCTCGTACTGGATCAACTCTATAAGCTCGTTGCGGTAGACGACCTTGCCCGGCGTTATCGCCAGGTTCTCGCCCGGCTGGAAGGCCGTGGCGTCGGTCATGCTCAACCGTCCCTCCTGCAGGTCCGCGAGCAGGTTCCGGGTCCCCTCGGCGAGGCTGGCACCACCCGTCTCCGCCGCGCGCTTGAGGGCGGCGGGGTTCGTGAGCAGGTAGTTGACCGGCGCCATCGCGTCCACGAACTGCTGGAGATGGAACTTCAGCCGACGCTGCTCTTTTGTGTCGTCGCCATCGGTCTCTTCGGCTTCTCTCAACAAAAATTCGGAGGCGAGCAGGTACGACTGTTTGAGCGTCTGGTAGAAGGGATTCGACTCCCACTCGGGGGCGGAGAAACGCTTGTCCGGCCGCCCCTCTTCCTTCTTCTCCTCGGTCGGCAGGCCCCAGAAACGGCTCGCGGAATCGCGCCAGGCCTCCATCGTCGCGCCGAAGAGCTTCGCGTTGAAGTCCGTGGCGCGCTCCAAGGCGCGTTGCGGGTCGGACATCTCGCGCGCCCAGAGGGTCTGGAGAGATTTGGAGATCTCGACCCAGTTGATCGGAAGCACGTTCTGCATGGGGTTGGCGTCCCACAATTTCTCCATCGCCGAGAGCAGAGGGTCGTTCGCCACGGCTCCTTGAGGCAGATGGCTCGTCTCATCGCCGGTCGAGACGCCGGGAGAGGCGAGCCAGGGAACGCTCGCACCCGGCGTTGCCGTCATCGCGCCCATATTCACCCGCATCCACTCCGACCACATCTCGAACGGAGCCATCGGGCTCGCGCCCGGACTCTGAGACCCGCCATTGCCTGTTCTACTCTCGCTCACGTTATGCTCCCTTTCTTTTTGACCATGTACAAGATTGATTCGCTCGTGTGTCCCGTTTCACAGTGTACCCGTTGGCTACTTGCGTGACACGTTGATCCACACGTCATTCAGGACCCACGGAGACCGATTGCTAGAAGATCTGTCTCCACTTTTTCTCGATCCATGAGATTGCCGCCCGCCAGGCTCCACCGAGCCGCGACCCGGCTATCGTAGTGCCCTTCCTTCTTCCGCTCGCGAGTCGCGGAGGCCCGGCGAGGATCCTTCGCACTGCGCTTCTTCGGCTTTTCTCCGGCTTTCAGGAAGGAGATGACTTTCCGGTTGAGTTTGGCGGACTGCTCGATAAAGACCAGGTGGCCCGCGTCTTCGAGGATCTTTAGCTCGGCTTCGGGGAGGGCCTCGGCCAGGGCGACCGCGTTCGCCAGCGGCACGTAACGGTCCTCGGCACCGTGAATGACGAGGGTAGGAGCGAAGATGCTCTCGGCCTCGCTGGAGGCGTCGAACCGCGCCCCGGCCATTGCTTGGCGCGAGTAGGAGACCAGCGGCGGCGAGTCCGCGAGACGGGCATGCAGGATGTGGTCGAACTCCTCGGGTTTTTCGGCCCGGTAGGCGTCGGAGGTGGCCGCCTCCAGTCCCTGGCGAACCGCACCCTCATGGGTGAAAGAGCCAAAACCGAGCATCGTAGCCAGAGCCTGCGGCGACATCGTCGCCGGTCCCCTGCCACCGTAGCTCGTGCATACAAGGACCAGCCGATCCACCAGGTCAGGCCTCTTCAACGCCAGATTCTGCGCCACGAATCCGCCGAGCGAGGTGCCGAGGACGTGAACCTTTCTAACGCGCAGGTGATCCAGGAGCGCCACCACCTCGTCCACAAGGCTGCAGACGCCATCCTTCAGGTCCACCTCGCCCCGGATGTCGAAAGTTATGGTGCGGAAGTGTCGCGAGAGGGCCGGAAGCTGCTTGAACCACGCCCAGCGCCCGAAGCCCAGGCCGTTTATCAGGATCAAAGTAGGACCCGAACCCTGGACATCGTAGTCTATGCTGGTATCTTCGGTGATCATCATCGGCATGAACTGCTCACCTCGACTCTCATCTCGTTTCCCAGAGAGGATTCCCTGGGAAATATCCGGGAACGAAACACAATCAGCCCCAATAGGACTGCCCCGGAACCTTGATCGCGTGACCACAATCCTCGGAGATATGACTTTCGTGTGGTGACTGAGTGTTAAACTCACTTATGTGCAATATACACGTATAACACTCGTGTATTGTATTGCAGACGTTTCCGAACGCAAGCTAGGCGGGTGAACGCTATCACCGGAGGATTGACTGCGGCATTGCGAGAACTTATGCTTGACTGCGAAGGGATGCCGCGCGGCGTCCGAGGAGCCGAGCGGGAGGAGTCCGAAATCACCATTACACCTGAGATTACCCGGCGTGGAACGCGGGCCGTTGACTTTGTTGATTCGGATCGCTTGCTGTCGGAGGAGGAGAAGCAGGTCCGGGACACGGTACGCGAGTTCGTGGACGGAGAGGTGATCCCGGTAGCGGCGGATTATTGGGATAGAGGCGAGTTCCCGTTCGACCTGCTGCCGGGTCTCGGGGAGTTGGGCGTTATGGGTGGCGCGTACTCCCCGGAGTACGGCTGCGCCGGATGGAACAACGTCGCCTACGGTCTGGCGATAGCTGAGATAGCGCGGGGGTCCGGGAGCCTTTCGACCTTCTTACACGTCCAGAGCGGTCTGGCGATGGCGACCATTCACGAGCTGGGGAGCGAGGAGCAGAAACAGAAGTGGCTTCCGGGGATGGCGAAGTGCGAGAAGATCGGCTGCTTTGGCCTCACGGAGCCCGACGCCGGGAGCGATCCCGGCTCCCTGGATACTACAGCCGTCGAGGAGGACGGCGGCTACGTGTTAAGTGGAGAGAAAAAGTGGATCGGCAACGCATCCTTCGCGGACGTTGCGGTCATCTGGGCCAGGATGGAGGACGGCAAGCTCTCCTGCTTCCTCGTCGAAGGCGACAACCCCGGTTTCCACGCCGAGGTCCTCCCCCGCAAGGCTTCCCAGCGCGCCGCCTGGCAGACGCACATAACCATGAAAGACTGCCACGTCCCGGAAGACGCCCGGCTGCCGGGAGCAAAGGGCCTCGGCTCGACGCTCTCCGTGCTCACGCACTCGCGCTACGGCGTGGGGTGGGACGGTCTCGGACAGGCGATGGATTGCTACGAGACGGCGCTCGCCTACGCGAAAGAGCGGACGCAGTTTGGATCCCCGATAGCGTCTTTTCAGCTCGTGCAGCAGAAGCTAGTTACGATGGTCAACGAGATCTCCCTTTCCCAACTTCTCTCAATCCATATGGGCCGCGTAAAGGATACCGGAGACCTGGACCCGGCGACCGTCTCGATGTTTAAAATGAACAACATAGCGAAGGCCCGCACGATAGCCGCGCTCGCGCGTGACGTCCTGGGTGGCAACGGCATCCTGCTCGACTACCGGGTGATGGAGCACATGGCCGACATAGAGGGCGTCTACACCTACGAGGGTACGAACGACGTGAACACCCTGATCGTGGGCCAGGCCATAACCGGCCACCGCGCCTTCTCCTACCGTCCGCCGGAGAACCCCGAACCGGGGAAAGATGGTTCGGCTCAGAGGGCCGAGGAGCAAGCCAGGTAGCCGGCTACCACCCTCTGTATCCGCTCCGGCGTCTGCCGCGGCGGCGCTTTAAGTCCTGGCCTGAGATAAATAGCGCATAGCCGAGGATCAGCCAGAAAAAAGCGCCCACCAGACCCGGCTGCACTCCCGGCAACCCGAACACGAGCACGGGCCATCCAGGGGTAACGGTTGGTCCGGTCAGATGGAGCAGTAAAAGAGCGGGCATAGGGGTTTCGAGCACGCCGAGCGTGAAGAACACATGTTCCCAAGGGCCTCTCAGGTCCGCCAGCACCGCTGCCAGTCCGAAGACCAGTATCCCGATGGGCCTTATCCAGGAGACCACGAGCGAAGAAGCCGCCAAGAACCTCGAAGATTCAGTACCCGCCGAGGAAGCCGCGAGCGGCGGCTGGTGTGTAATTATCCAGATCAAGGCAATGAGCGACAACGCGGCGACAAGCACGCCGAACATGCCCACCAGGATGGCCGCGGGCTCTCTTACCTCCACCAGCAAGGCATACATTCCGAACATGCTCGCAGTGGTAAGCGCGACGCCGGCAGGCCCCGCAAGCCGTATAAGCGCGCCCGGCACCCCGTCGCTGGCTCCCACGTCGGTTCCGGAAGAGAAGACCAGCCACAGCACCCCAATGCTTATCAGGATGGCCCCTGACACCGCCGCGAAAACACCAAACCACACTGCTCTCGGAGCATCCGACCGGGAACGTCCCCTGCTCCTCATCCTTAGCGCCCCGCTCATGGAATAAGTCTACCTGATCTCAGCCTTCCCTTGGTATGGAATCCCACGCGAATAACGTCTAAAATCCACCTAAGACTCGCGGAAAGAGGGAGACGTAGTGGAGGAAAGAACGGAAGCAACACCCAAAGCGGAACTCCGGGTCTCTCGGGAAGAGGCTGATTGCATAGCCAGCCTACTCCGCTACGCTATTAGCCTCAACACTACCGTCGGGCTCGTCTCCCCCACCGAACGACGCCTCGCCACCCCGACCTACAAGGCCGCGGAACTAGCCGCCCTCGTCCTCGAAGGTAAGACCTTCGGAGAAGCCTTACAGGAGGCGCGCGAGACCTGGACCGGCTCCCTCGAACAGGACCACCAACACGCCCTGAAGATGCTCGAAACCAACCGCGAAACCATCAAGCAGGCGATGTCCGGCCGTCTCGGCCCCGAACAACTCGCCGAATACCTGGAAGTCACCCAGGACCAATTCCTCCAACTCATACGCCGCGGACTGGCGACTCCCAAAGGCCGTTAGCCGCACGTACAATGCAACCCGTCGGTGCGGTCTCTCACACCGGAGACTTTGTGATCCTGCCCCGACAAGATAGAATATCTCTTATGTGCTCTTTGCATATATATACAAACTATCCATCAGTGTATTTGAGATGTCTGAGGTAGAAGGATACGGAACTCTAGCCTTGAGGGATGGAGTATGCGTGACGGTGCGCGAGGTTCGGGCGGGTGACGCAGCGGCGCTCCAGCGGCTCGTTGGGCGGTCGAGTGAGCGTTCGGTTTACCTGCGCTACTTCGGTCCCATGAAGGAGCTATCCGAAGAGCAGGCCCGGCGCTTCGCCGAGGTGGATGGCAGGGACAGGTACGCGCTGGTGGCCCTCGATCCCGAACAGCCGGAAGAGATAGTGGGCGTGGTCCGCTACGAGCGCGAAGGCGGCACAACCTCCGCCGAGTACGCGGCCCTCATAGAAGACCGCTTTCAGGGCCGGGGTCTGGGCTTCGGTATGACCCGGCGTCTCATAGAAGCCGCCCGTGAGCGGGGCATCAGGCGTTTCCATGCCCTGGTCATGCACGAGAACACCGGGATGCTGCACCTGCTCCGCAGCCTCGATCTCCCCGAGCGCCAGCGCTGGGAAGATGGAATCGAACACATCGAGATAACATTCTATCCCGGCGAAGCCGCCTGAGGGGAGTCCAACCCGTTTTGCTTGCGGGCTACCCGCCGGCGGGCAGGTCCAATTGTTCCAGCAGGCTCGCCATATCCGTGTCTCCCCGATGCTCGACGAGCTTACCGTTGGTGAAGCGATCCGTGTACTCTCCGGTGAAGGCTACCCGCCGATTCGTGGGCGGGTACCAGAGCACACCGCCCAGATCCGTGCCGTGGAAGACACAGCGGGTCGTAACGGTATCACCTTCGGCTTTCTGCTCTTCGATTGAAAGACGCAGGTCCGGGAAAGCGCGGTGAAGGTCCATGATGGCCTGTTTAAACCCGTCGGGTCCGGGTCGCTGGCGGCGATGGTCGAAGAAGTTGTCGGCGGCAAGGTCTGTCACTACGGAGAGATCTCCTCCACCCCACGCTTTCTCGTAGAGACGGCGCGCCTTTATCAGATTTTCTTTCTCCGTCGCACGGCGCTCTTTAGCGAGACGCCCGGCTTCTCTCTCCCTCGCGCCAAACATTACGCAGCCGATAACTATCCACAATACACTCGCGATAGCCGCGGGAACCCAGAACATTATCTCTAGATTGAGATCGACAGGCCACTCGGCGCGCGGCAAGCCGAAACGGTAGATCAGGACAGCCAGAAAGCCTGACAGAGGGGAACTCAAGAAGCACGCGGCAGGGACCAGGAACCTCCAGCGGCCGGCCTCCCGCATCCAAAAGCCTGCGACACCCAACAACGTGAAGCCCAGGATTAAGAGCCACGGCGCGACCGGAGACCACGGCATATACGTCAAGTCTTCCAGCAGGAACGTCCTGTCCGCCAACCTGGAAGTCACGTCCTGAATCAATACCCACGCCAACGGCAAGACGGTCACTGCCGCGATGACGCCAGCGCCCGCCAGCGCCACCCCGAGCGGCCACCCGCGGGAATCGGACAAAATCCCGCTCATCCCAAACAGGCCAATACAGAGCAACATCCACACGGGCGCTCCCTGCAAGAAAGCGGCCACGATGGCAAGCGGGTCTTCCCCGTAGACCATCAGCGCCGTCGGAGGATATTCGGCAAACGCGCGATACAACGCGATACCGTTCAGGATGACCGCCGAGGCCCCCAGCATTCCTCCGAGTACCATCGCGGCCGCGCCCCGCTTGACCAGAGCCGGTGAAGAGAGAATGGTGAGTGTCGCCCTCTTCCACGAAGTCCCGGTAATATAAAAGCGTCCGGGACGTGATGCTACGCCCCGAACGCCATGATACATTTCGGAGTTTTTATCCTCTAGCCTACACGCGTTCGAAGATCGCCGCGATGCCCATGCCGCCGCCGATACACAGAGTAACGAGACCGTAGCGGCCGCCGGTGCGGGCGAGCTCGTGCAGGAGCTTGACAGTCAGTACCGCGCCGGTCGCGCCAATGGGGTGTCCGAGAGCGATCGCGCCGCCCATCGGGTTGAGCTTCTCCTCTGGTACGCCAAGCTCGCGTCCGACGGCTACGGCTATAGAGGAGAAAGCCTCGTTAGCCTCTACGAGGTCCAGGTCTTCCACGCTCAAGCCGGCCTTCTTTATCGCGAGCTGGGAGGCGGGGATCATACCCGCTCCCATCAAAGATGGATCGACGCCCGCGACGGCGGCCGATACGAGCCTGCCCGCTACCGGAAGCCCTAACTCCTCGGCCTTCTTGGCGCTGGTGACCAGGGCAAGCGCCGCGCCGTCGTTGATGCCGGAAGCGTTTCCGGCGGTAACGGTGCCGCCTTCCTTCTTGAAGATGGTCTTCAGCTTGCCGAGACCTTCGGCGGTCGCCCCCTCGCGGACGTGCTCGTCGCGGGTAAATTGAACGGTCTCCTTTTTCTGCTTCACCTCCACCGGGACGACTTGATCCTCGAAGTACCCTTCGTTCATTGATTTGGTGGCCCGCTGGTGGCTGCGAGCGGCGTAGGCGTCGGAATCCTCGCGGCTAACGCCGTACTTCTCGGCAATGTTCTCCGCCGTAACGCCCATGTGGTAGTCGTTGAACACGTCCCACAGGCCGTCATAGACCATGCTGTCGTACATCTCGACGCTCGGCATACCCATCCGGTAACCGTAGCGTGCCTTGGGAAGCATGAACGGCGCCTGGTCCATGTTCTCGATACCGCCGGCCAGCACCACTTCGGCGTCGCCCAGAGCAACTTCCTGCGCCGCCGAGACTATGGCCTGCAGGCCCGAGCCGCACATCCTGTTCAGCGTCATGCCGGGCGTCTCGACCGGGAGACCGCTCTTTATGCCGACCTGCCGACCGGGGTTCATGCCCTGGCCGCCCTGAAGGATGTTGCCCACTATGACCTGATCCACCTGGTCCTCGGAGACACCGGACCTGGAGATGACCTCCTTGCCAACCGTCGCCCCGAGGTCCGTGGCCGTAACGTCCTTGAGGCTACCGCCAAAGGTGCCTATCGCCGTCCTGAGAGGTGTAGAGATAACTATCTCCGTACCGTTGCCGTTTCCATTGCCAAAACTCATGTTTCTCCTTTCCCGCTGCCCCGCTACTATCTGTAAAAGGATACACCAAATAGAAAAGGGCCGGACCATTTGGCCCGACCCTCAAGTTCACGCGAACATTTGTTCTAGCCTGGTTACTTCTGGGCGCTCTTCTTCGCCTGCTCGAGATTCCCCTGGTAGTAGGAGAACATGGAGTTCAGGAAGTCCGTGTAGGCGTTCATCGACTCCTGGGCGAGAGCCTGCGAAGCCTCACGCTGCTTCTGCTGCTGCTCGATCAGATCCTGCGCCAAGTCCCGGTTGCTGTCCGCCTGGGTCCTGAGGTTGTTGATGACGCCGTTGAAGAAGTCCTGCGTAAGCTGCGCGTTTAGCTCCTGCGCCGATACCGAACGATCCGCGACCGCCTGATAGGATTCCTTGATCGCGTTGGCGAAATTCTCCGCCGCCTTGTTTACCTGCTTTTGCTGCTTCTCATCCATTAGAATCTCCTTTCACAGTTACAACCTGACGAACTTTTATAGATACCCCTCAGAGTCATCCATAAACAAAGGGAGCGGGCAAGAAACCCGCTCCGAAGACAATAAACTCCCTTACCTGACGGCCTTCTTGGCGGCCTCCAGGCCCTCTTTGTAGTAGGAGAAGGGCGCGTAGACGAAGTCCATGTAAGCGTCTACCGATTCCTCGACCAGCGTCTGGAAAGCGGCGCGCTGCTTCTCGGCCCGGTCGACGAGCTTCTGGGTCATCGCCCGGTTGCTCTCCGCCTGATAGCGAAGCTCCTTGATGGAGCCATCGACCATGTTCTGCGCGAAGCGGACGTTGCGCTCCTGCAGACCGACGGTGTGATCCACGACCGTCAGGTACGACTCCCGCGTGGTCTCCGCGAGCCGCTCCGCCGCCTTGTTAGCCTTATCTCTGTTAGCCATTATCGCCAACTCCTTTCTCGCGGTTTTCCCGCGAACTTGCTTGCCGCTGCTACTAAACGTCGTCTTTCTTCTTCTCCTCATCCGGGCGCAGCGATTTGCCCGTGTAGAGCCGGAAGAAATTGTCCATCGTCTGCTGGTACTGCTCCAGAGACCTGGCCCAAAAGTCGAGGTAGGTCTTCCCGGCATCCGTTATGGTGTACATCCGGCGCGCCGGACCACCCCTGGAAGTCTCCCAGGTGGATTCGACAATGCCTTCCTTCTCCATCTGCCGCAAAGTCCGGTACAACGTCCCCGGGTTCATCGCCTCGAACCCGAAGGCCGACGCCCGCTCCATTAGCTCGTAGCCGTAGGAGTTCCAGTCCTTGAGAGACAGCAAGATCACCGGCACCAGCCAGTTCCTCGGACGCGCCTCCGCACCCTTACCTTCAGGGCCGCGGGGCTCGGGACCGGATTTCTGTTCCTCTTGGCTCATAATGCTCTCTTCCATACTCTATGTGCATTTTACATATATATGCTGCAGTGTCAAATGGTACAGACTACTTTCTGACATTGTAACTCTTTGCGCCTTGAATCTTAAGACTCATCTAGGTGAGATCTGCATATATTTTCGGGAAGAACCGTCTCATTAGGCGCATATGTGCATATTGTATCTAGTTTGCTCTAAATTTTACCTGCCGCTAGACTTAGGTATAGGAAGGGACCATATAGTGGGGAAGGAGAATTTGATGAGTAGTTTAGAAGGATCTGTCGCCGTGGTGACGGGAGCCGGTAGGGGTCTTGGGAGGGCTATTGCCGAGGAATTGGGAGGAGGTGGCGCGAAGGTCGTAGTCAACTACGCGAACAGCGAGGGACCGGCCGCGGAAGTGGTTGAGGGGCTAGGAGAGGACAACGCGGTAGCTATACAGGCGGACGTGTCGGACCCGGAGCAGGCAGCGAGTCTGATCGAGCAGTCGATCGAGAAGTTCGGCCAGGTGGACATCCTCGTAAACAACGCCGGCATCACGATAGACAAGACGATGAAAAAACTTAGTCCAGAGGACTGGAACAAGGTCGTTCAGACGAACCTGAACAGTTGCTACTACACGGTCAAGGCGGCGCTGGAAGGGTTCACCGAGCAGAAGTCCGGCAAGATCATCAACATCAGCTCTTTCGTGGGTCAGGCGGGTAACTTCGGACAGACAAATTACGCGGCGGCGAAGTCTGGGATCATCGGCTTCACCAAGGCGTCGGCGCTAGAGTTGGCGCGCTACAACGTTTGCGTGAACGCTATCTGCCCCGGCTTCATGGAGACGGACATGTTCAGCGCGGTCTCCGAGGAGGTAAGGGAGAAGATCAAAGCCCGCATACCTCTCAGCCGTATCGGTAACCCAATAGAAGTCGCCCGCGCCGTCCGATACCTGGTCGAAGATGGCGACTATATCACCGGCCAGACCCTCAACATTAACGGCGGCATCTACATGTAGCATTATCCTTAAAGTAGAGAGTAACCCCCCCGCGGGCGCGGTAGGATGACTCTCTAGCTGCTCTCCGTGGAGAACAGGGTGATCCAGGACACCACCAGCCCAGTACCATAAGCTATACTTTCCCTCGTGCAATCCTTTGGATGTTACCTTTCTGCATATATCTGTGCTAGACACTTATATTCACTTCGTATACAATTAACAGTTATGTAACTGTTCTGGCGCTTTTTGGCTTGGGATGGAACGTATGTCTAGCAAGGAAGGTGGATCCGTGGGAAGACTCAGTGGGCGTGTGGCGGTCGTGACAGGCGCGGCTCGAGGTATTGGGGCGGCGGAGGCTATCCGGCTGGCTCAAGATGGGGCGAACGTCGCGGTTTTGGATCTTTCCGCGGAGGCTTGCAGAGAGACGGTCGAGGCTATCGAGGCGGCGGGAGCGGAGGCTATCGCGGTGGCCTGCGATGTATCCAGTTCTCAGCAGGTCGAGAAGGCTTTCGAGGAGGTGGCGAACCGCTTCGGTACAGTCCATATACTGATCAACAATGCGGGTCTGCTCCGGGATAACCTCTCGTTCAAGATGAGCGAGGATGACTGGGACAAGGTGCTGGACGTGCATCTCAAGGGAAGTTTCCTGTGCTCGCGGGCGGCGCAGAAGTACATGGTCGAGCAGGAGTACGGCAAGATCGTGATGACCAGTTCGATAGTGGCGCTGGGGAACAAGGGCCAGGCCAACTACTCGGCGGCGAAGGCCGGTTTGCAGGCGCTGGCGCGGACGCTCGCGCTGGAGCTCGGGCGGTTCAACGTCAACGTCAACGCGGTGGCGCCGGGTTGGATCGAGACGGAGATGACCAAGGAGGCCGCCGAGCGCGTCGGCATGACGATGGACGACATGAAGGAGCGGTTCGCCAAGAACATCCCGCTCAAGCGCTTCGGTCGGGTGGACGACATCGCCAACGTCGTGTCGTTCTTGGTCTCCGACGACGCCTCGTACATCAGTGGTGAGACGATCTACGTAGCGGGCGGGCCTTCCAGTTCCGTGATCTAGGCCTATCGAAAAACGTGATCCGGGGCGGGGAGGGATCCCCGCCTTTTTCTTTGCCCGCGCTCGCTCTATAGACGGTTTTGCTACTTGGAAATCAAGGCGATTCTCGTAGATTTACGGTGTTGCATTTGGAGCGAGGAGAAGGAGCGGCGCATGGGCAAGAGGACGCGTTACGAGCCGGGTACTTTCAGTTGGGTTGATCTATCGACGAGCGACGCGGACGGCGCAAAAGCCTTCTACGGCGGTCTGTTCGGATGGGAGTTCGAGGACAGCGAGATCCCCGGCGGCGGCGTCTACACGATGTGCCACGTTCAGGGAGACGCGGTGGCGGCGATAGTCCAGCAGGACCAGCAGCCGGAACACTGGAACAACTACGTCACCGTCACGAGCGCCGACGAAACCACGTCCGAAGCGCAGCAACTCGGCGCCAACGTGTTCGAGAAGCCCTTCGACGTGATGGATGCCGGTCGCATGGCGGTATTCGCCGATCCGGGCGGTGCCGTGCTCTGCGTGTGGGAGCCGCGGGATCATATCGGCGCGGGCCGGGTCAACGACCCCGGCTGCCTGGGCTGGAACGAGCTGCAGACGCGCGACCCGGAGAAGGCGGCCGCCTTCTACTCGGCGCTATTCGGCTGGAAGGTGGAGCCCATCGAGCAGGACGGGGCGACGGTCTACATGACGATAAAGAACCAGGCTGACTGGATGAATGGCGGCTTCATGCCCATGGCGGAGCGACATGGCGACGCTCCATCACACTGGCTCCCCTACTTCATCGTGACCGCGTGCGACGAGGCCGTGGCACGGGTCGAGGAGTTGGGCGGCGAGCTGCTGGCCGGGCCGATGGAGCCGGGAGGGGGCACGATCGCCGTCGTCAGCGACCCGCGGGGCGCGGTGTTCGCCGTATTCGAGGGCGAGACGGACGAGTAAATCCGGGCCGGTTCGGCAGTTCAGCGCGGATAATTGCCGCCAGCCTCCGGAGGCGCCAGCGGGTCCATCGGCCAGGAAACGCCGCGCCGGGGAGCCGCGCCCTCTTGGAAAGAGCCGCTACTCGCCGCTACCGGGGTTCAAGAGCAGCTTGCCGGTCGTCTTGCGGCCTTCGAGGTCGGCGTGGGCATCGGCGGCTCTTTCGAGCGGATAGGAGCCTCCGATGGTTAGCTTGAGGTCGCCGGAGGAGATCCAGCCGAGCGTCTCCCGCAGACTCGGAACGAAGAGGTCCGGGCGGCTCATGATCTGGGGCAGGTAAAACCCAACGACCGCGTGGCAGCGCTTCATCAGCGCGACGGGCATGATGCTGCCCCGCTCCCCACTCGCTGCACCGAAGACGACCATCCGCCCGAAGACGTTCAGGCACTTCAGGTTCTTCTCCAGGAAGTCGCCGCCGACCATCTCCAGGATGATGTCCGCGCCCTTGCCGTCCGTCGCCTCACGGACCTTCTCGGGCCAGTCGTCCTCGGTGTAGTTGATGAGCACGTCCGCGCCCAGGGAGCGCGCGAGGTCCAGCTTCTCATCGGTGCTCGCGGTGGCGATAACCTTGCCCGCGCCGAGGAGCTTCGCCATCTGGACGGCCAGTGTACCGACCCCGCCGGCCGCCGCGTGGACGAGGACGCTCTCGCCGTCTTTGAGAGCGCCGGAGGTCTTTATGCAGTGGTAGGCGGTGAGACCCTGAAGCGGGATGGCCGCCGCCTCGTCGAAGCTCAAGCCGTCGGGCATTGGGATGAGGTTCCGCGCCGGAGCGACGGCGTAGTCGGCATATCCGCCAGTCCCGAGTAGGGTAACTACCCGGTCTCCAACAGAGACGTCTTCGACGCCGTCCCCCACCTCGGCCACAATGCCCGCCACTTCGGAGCCGGGGACGAAAGGTAGATCCTGGCTCACGACGTACTGGTCGCGGCGGCGCATGGTGTCGGCGTAGTTGATACCTGCGGACTTGACCTCGATGAGGGCTTCGCCGTCACCCGGCGAGGGCCGTTCCGCGTCCACGTATTGGAGCACCTCCGGCTCACCGAATTGCTCCACCAAGATCGCCTTCATCCGCGGCATCCCACTCCTTACTCTCGACTCCGAATACACTGCGCGAGACTATATCAGGCGCTACAGACTCGGACCCGTGAAACGACCGGCGTTCGCTATACTGGAGGCGTGGAGACCGAGAGAAGGGAGAACTATCCACATGAGTCCTAAACGCAGATCCGGAGCATAGCGTCATGCTACCCCTCGAAGGCGTCCGCGTGCTGGACCTCTCCCGCGTCCTGGCCGGCCCCTACGCGACGATGGTGCTGGCCGACCTCGGGGCGGACGTCCTGAAGATAGAGCACCCCGAACGCGGCGACGACACCCGCCACTGGGGACCGCCTTTCGCGGAGGGAGAGTCAGCATACTTCCTGGCCGTCAATCGCAACAAGCGGTCCATCGGCGTGGACATAAAGACGCCGGAAGGTCTGGAGCAGGTAAAGAAGCTCGCCGCGAACGCCGACGTGGTCATAGAGAACTGGCGGCGGGGCGCTCTCGAAAAGCTCGGCCTCGGCTACGAGGCGCTAAAGGAACCGAACCCGGATATCGTCTACTGCTCCATAACCGGCTTCGGTCCCGGCCCGGACGAAGACCGGCCCGGCTACGACTTCCTGGTGCAGGCGCGCGGGGGCGTCATGGGCATCACGGGCCATCCGGGCGAGGAGCCCACGAAGGTCGGCGTCGCTATCTCGGACATCATGTGCGGCATGTACGCCTCGAACGCCATTCTGGCGGCGCTACACCGCCGCTCCGTAACCGGCGACGGCGCGCGCATCGAGGTGCCGCTCTTCGAATCGACTCTGGGCTGGCTCGCGAACCGCGGACAGGAGTATCTCATCTCCGGCCACGATACCGGCCTCATCGGCAACGCCCATCCGTCCATCGTCCCCTACCAGACCTTCGAAGCCTCGGACAAACCTCTCGTGGTCGCCGTCGGCAACAACACCCAGTTCGCGGCGCTCTGCCGGGCTGTTGGACGCCCGGACCTCGCCGAAGACGAGCGCTACGCCACCAACCCCGACCGTGTGGCAAATCGCGAGGGGTTGATTGAGGTCTTGCAGGAGGAGTTCCGCAAGAAGACCGCCGACGAGTGGACCGGGGAGATACGGTCGGCCGGGATACCGTGCGGGCCGGTAAACACCCTCGCGGACGTGTTCGAGGACGAGCACGTCCTGGGTTCGGGGATACTGCGAGAGGTGGAGCATCCCGTCGCCGGAACCGTGAAAATGCTAGGCTCGCCGGTTCTTCTCGATGGCGAGCGGCTCCCGGTGCGGCGTCCTCCGCCGGCGCTCGGCCAGCACACGGACGAGGTGGAAGGCAAAGGCTGGACCTAGCCAGTTCATCCCGCTCTACGCTCCGGCGTTGGCAGGTGATGCAAGGCGTTAGAGGAGCCGCCGGGTACGATTCTCCCGAACGGCTCTCTCTAACGGCTCGTTTTCGGGGATCTAACCAGCGGTCGGGGACTGTCCCTTGAACGTGTCCTGTAGTTCGCCGGGATCTATGTCGTACTTCGAGAGCAACTCGGCGTCGGTGTTGGTGTCCACCTTGTCAGGAAGTTCCCTGTCCGCCTCTTGCGCCTTCTCGGCTCCACTGCGGCTTCGTATCTGCTCCACGATCATGGCCTTGGGTATCTCCATATCTTCCTCCTTTCTCTACGGGAGCGGCGTTACTCTGCCGAGTTGACGAGGATCTTGACGTGGCGGTCCTTGTGGTCCACCAGTTCCTCGAAGCCGCCCTTGACGACGTCAGAGAGGGGGATCCTCTCGGTGATGATCCCCTCGGTCTTGATGCTGCCGTCCTTGAGCATGGAGATGGTGTCCGCGAAGTCCTCGGGCGTGTAGCAGATGGTGCCCTGAACATTCAGTTCGGCGAGAACGATGTCGTTCGGGTTGATCTGCACCGGACCTTCCCAGATAGAGATGATCGTGACATTCCCGCCCTTGCGGGTGGAATGCAGTGCAGTCTGTAGTGTCTCCTGGATGCCGGCGGCGTCGAACGAATGCTCCGCCCCCTCGCCGTCCGTTAGCTCGCGCACCCGTTCGACGACATCCTCTTCGGTGGGGTCTATGACCACGTCGGCGCCAAGAGCTATGGCCTTGTTCTTGCGGGCCTCGGAGACCTCCGCGACCATTATCTGGCCCGCGCCGCTCGCCCGCAGACACTGGACGGTAACAGCACCTATGGGGCCACCACCGAACACGATGGCGCTCTGGCCTTCCTGGAACCCGGCCCGGCGCACGGCGCGCAGGCCGACGGCGATGGGCTCGACCAGCGCGCCCTGCTCAGTCGAGAGTCCTTCCGGCATCCGGTGGATCATGTACGAGGGTATGACGGCGAACTCCGACATACCGCCACCGCCACCCATCAGGCCGTAGAACCCGAGCTTCTCGCAGAGGTTGGTCGCGCCCCGCTTGCAAGCCGCGCACTCGCCGCAGCGGAAGACGGGCTCTATGGCGACCTGATCCCCGACGTTCACCCCGTCAGAGTCGTCCCCCACTTCGACGACCTCTCCGGCGAACTCGTGTCCCAGGGTGAGCGGCAGCGTCTCGCCGGTGATGGGATGCGGACTACCTTCGGGCGGGATAAAGATCGGGCCGGCCAGGTACTCGTGCAGGTCGGTGCCGCAGATGCCGCACCAGTCAACCTTCACCTTCACGCTTCCGGCCCGGATCTCGGGTTCCGGCACGTCTTCGAGCCTTATGTCTTTCTGTCCATGAAACACAGCGGCTTTCATAAAGCGCTCCTTTCAGCTAATTTCCTTGTACCTATTCCGGGTAGGTACGTTCCGGCGGGGGCATCTCCGGCGGCATCTCGATGGCCTCGATTATGTGTCCGAGGGCGCTCTCGGTCTCGAAGTAGGCGTACGCGCCGTCGTCGTTGGTCCCGAAACCGCGACCGCTCTGCAAGAGCGAGTAGCCGGCTTTCTCCATACTTTCTATCGCCGCGTCTATGTCATCCACGAAGTATCCGAGGTGATGGAGTCCTTCGCCGTGCTCGTTCAGGAACTCCTCGTAAGTGTTCGGTCCCTGGACGGGTTCGATAAGCTCGTACATCATGTCTCCGACCTGGGCGAGGGCCAGCTTCATCGTGTAGCCCTGCTCCCGGCCGCGGAAGGTCATCTGGATCCAGTCCGGGCTGAACGTGTACACGCTCCACGGCCCGATCCCGAACTCGCTAACGTAACGCTCCATCGAAGCATCCAGATCGCGCACGACCACGGCGACCTGATCTATCGACCCAATACCGACAGGCGACTCAGCCATCTATTCTCCTCTCCCGAACACCCTGATGCTCGTAATTAATCTTACTATTAACAGAAGCATAACCCAGGCGCAACAACCCTTCGATATTTTCTTGCCATGCTGGAAATTTAGGTTCTCGACCTTGACACGGACCACGACCGGAGCACACCATTCGTCTGGGGCAGGGACAACCGAAGGAAAGGGGTTCGACGATGGAGAGCAATGGCTCGGCCAGGGTTGCCCTGGTTACGGGCGCGGCCCGAGGGATCGGGCGCGGGATAGCCCTGCGGCTGGCGGAAGATGGGCTGGACGTGGCGGTAAACGACATCGGGACGAACAGCGATCAACTCGACGGTGTTGCCGAGGAGATCCGGGCCGCGGGCCAACGCACGGCCACGATCATCGCCGACGTCTCTCAGCCGGACGAGGTCGAGCGGATGGTCGGGAGCGTCGCCGACGAGCTCGGACAGCTAGACGTCATGGTCGCCAACGCCGGCATAGCCCAGGTGAAGCCGCTCCTGGAGGTCACGCCGGAGGACTTCGATGGACTGATGGCGGTGAACCTCCGCGGGGTCTTTTTGTGCTACAAGGCCGCCGCCGAGCAGATGATCCGGCAGGGAGGCGGCGGCAAGATAATCGGCGCGGCCTCGATAGCCGCCCACAAGGGCTTTGCCATGCTGGGGCACTACTCCGCCTCGAAGTGGGCCGTCCGGGGGCTCACCCAGGCTGCGGCCCAGGAGTGGGCCGAGCACGGCATCACGGTCAATGCCTACTGCCCCGGCATCGTCGGCACCGCTATGTGGGAGTTGATCGACGAGCAACTCGGCGGTTACATGGGGCTGGGCAAGGGAGAGGCGCTCGAACAGTTCTCGCAACTGATAACCCTGGGCCGCGTCGAGACGCCGGAGGACGTGGCGTGCTTCGTCTCGTACCTGGCCTCGAAAGACTCCGACTACATGACTGGCCAGTCCGTCATGATCGACGGCGGTGTCCTGTTCTCGTAGGCGATATCGAGAGGAGAGAAGATTTAGTTCTTGACACGGATTTCACCACCATATATCGTGTCTTTTGCTACAAAACTTAGGGGAAAGGAGCACCCATGACGGAAGTTGCCGGCGCCCGTGAACGTCACGGCGAGTTGGACCAGGAGGCCCTGCTCGACGCCTACCAGACGATGAAGACTATTCGGGAGTTCGAGGAGCGGCTGCACACGGAGTTCGCCACGGGCGAGATCCCCGGTTTCGTACACCTGTACGCCGGTGAGGAGGCCATCGCCGCAGGCTTCATGGCGCACCTCGACGGCGACGACTACGTAGCGAGTACCCACCGGGGCCACGGACACTCCATCGCCAAGGGCTGCGATGTTACCGGGATGATGCTGGAGATCTACGGCAAAGACGAGGGTATCTGCCGGGGCAAGGGCGGCTCCATGCACATCGCGGACCTCGAAAAAGGGATGCTCGGGGCGAACGGCATCGTCGGTGGCGGGCCGCCGCTGGTGTGCGGTGTCGGGCTCTCGGCGAAGGTGCGGGGCACGGATCAGGTAGCAATTTCCTTCAGCGGTGATGGCGCGGCCAACCAGGGCACGGTCCATGAGGCCATGAACATGGCCTCGGTGTGGGATCTGCCGGTCATCTTCGTGATCGAGAACAACGGCTACGCCGAGGCGACGGCCCAGACGTTCTCGTCCAAAGGCATAGACATCGCCAAGAGGGCCGACGGATTCTCGATGCCCGGCGTCGTGGTGGACGGACACGACTTCTTCGCCGTTCACGAGGTGGCTGGCGAGGCTATCCGGCGCGCGCGGTCGGGTGGCGGGCCGTCCATGATCGAGTGTAAGGTCAACCGCTACTTCGGCCACTTCGAGGGCGACGCCCAGACCTACCGGGGCGAGAACGAGGTCGAGAACGTCCGCAAGGAGAAGGACTGCCTCATGCTCTTCCGTCAGCGGGTCACGTCCGCGGACCTCGTCGACGAGGCCGACCTCGACAAGATAGACGAGGAAGTCGCAACGCTCATAGACGAGTCCGTCAAAAAGGCTAAAGCCGCCCCCGACCCCAGCCCCGACAAGCTGCTCACCGATGTCTACGTAAACTACTAGGGGTAGCTCTGGTTCCGGGAAAAGCCATCTCGGGATGCCGGGGCACGGAGATACCGCATCCCGGACCCTGAAGGATACGAGTGGAGCTTCGGCACCTACAGACCTTCGACCCGATGACAGATGTCCGCAACCTTTCGATGAAGGGAGAAAACAAGTGGCTCGCAAGATAACGTACATGCAGGCGATCAACGAGGCGATGGCGCAGGAGATGGAGCGGGACGAGACGGTCGTCACCTTTGGGGAGGACAACATCGGCGGTACGGGCAGTCCAGGAGAGATGGACGCCTGGGGCGGTGTAATGGGCGTGACGAAGGGGCTGTACGGCAAGTTCCCGAACCAGATCTTCGACACTCCCATTAGCGAATCGGCCATTATGGGGTGTGCCGCGGGGGCGGCGGCTTCCGGGTTGCGGCCCATCGCGGAGTTGATGTTCGTGGACTTCATGGGGGTTTGCTTCGACCAGATCTACAACCAGGCCGCCAAGTTTCGGTATATGTTCGGCGGCAAGGCCGTCACCCCTATGGTCATAAGGACCATGTACGGCGCCGGCATCCGGGCGGCGGCCCAGCACTCCCAGAGCCTGTACCCGATCTTCACGCACATCCCCGGCCTCAAGGTCGTGGTGCCGTCGAACCCCTATGACGCCAAGGGGCTCATGATCGCCTCGATCCGGGACGACGACCCGGTGATCTTCTTCGAGAACAAGGTCCTGTACGCCGTCGAGGGCGAGGTCCCCGAAGAGCCCTATACCATACCTCTGGGCGAAGCGGAGATAGTGCGCGAGGGCGAGGACGTGACCATCGTCGCCATAGGTCGGATGGTCTCGATGGCCGAACAGGCGGCGGTGGATCTAGCCAGCGACGGGATAGAGGCCGAGATCGTCGACCCGAGGACGCTCTCGCCGCTGGACACGGATACGATCTTCGAGTCCGTCGAGAACACAGGCCGGCTGGTAGTCGTGGACGAGTCCAACCCGCGGTGCAGCATGGCCTCGGACATAGCGGCGCTCGTCGCCCAGAACTGCTTCGAGCACCTCAAGGCCGCTCCGCGGATGGTCACGGCCCCGCACACCCCGCCACCGTTCAGCGGGTCGCTCGAAGACCTCTACGTCCCGGACCCGGAGAAGGTGGCGAACGCCGCGCGCGAGACCGTCGGGCAGGGCGTGGCTTCGTGAGCGAAGCGGAAGGGCTCGTCAAGCTTGGCATGCCCAAGTGGGGCCTCTCGATGACCGAGGGGACCGTCGTCGAGTGGCTCGTGGAAGAGGGGACGGAGCTAAACAAAGGCGACGAGGTCATAGAGGTCGAGAGCGAGAAGATCAACAACTCCATCGAAGCCCCCGCAGCCGGCGTCCTGCGCCGCCGCGTCGCTAAAGAGGGCGACGTGCTCCCGGTCGGGGGCCTGCTCGGCGTGATCGCCGACGCCTCCGTGCCGGACGAGGAGATCGACGCCTACGTCGAGGAGTTTCAGGCGACCTTCGTCCCGGAGGAAGAGGAAGCCGGCGGCCCCGCACCAGAGACTGTCGAGGTTGGTGGCAAGAACATCCAGTACCTGAAGATGGGCGAGGGAGAGGGTACCCCGCTTCTCCTTATCCACGGCTTCGGTGGCGACATCAACATCTGGGTCTTCAACCAGGAGGCACTGGCTGGGGGTTCCCCGGAACGCACCGTGTACGCCCTGGATCTGCCCGGACACGGCGGTTCCTCGAAGGACGTTGGCGAGGGCGACCTCGCCTCGCTCGTGGATGTCGTAGCGGGTTTCATGGACGCGATGGAGATAGAGAAGGCGCACGTCTTCGGGCATTCGATGGGCGGGGCCGTGGCGGGCTCGCTCGCCATAAAGCACCCGGAGAGGGTTCAGTCGCTGGCGCTCATAGCGAGCGCGGGTCTCGGGGAGGAGATCAACGGCGACTACATCGAGGGCTTTATCGCCGCCAACCGGCGCAAGGAGATGAAGAACGCCCTCACGCTCCTCTTCGCCGACCAGGATCTGGTGAACCGCCAGCTAGTCAATGACGTCATCAAGTTCAAGCGCCTCGATGGAGTAGATGAGGCCCTGCGGAAGACGGCCGACAAGCTCTTCCCCGGCGGGAAGCAGGCCGACGTCCCGGACATCTCCAACGTCGAGGTACCGATGCTCGTGGTCTGGGGGCGCGAAGACAAGGTGGTCCCCGTCTCCCACTCGGAGAACGTGCCGGAGAACGCCCGCGTCGAGATCCTCGACGACACGGGACACATGCCCCAGATGGAGGCCGCGGGACAAACGAACCGCCTGATCGGAGAGTTCCTAGATAGCCAGGACAAGTAGTACCGTGTCCGAGGCAGTGACCGTTGGCGTCATAGCCAACCCCGCCTCGGGCCGGGACATACGGAGGCTCGTCTCGGGCGCCTCGGTCTTCGACAACGCCGAGAAGGGCAACATGGTCTATCGTCTCATGGTGGGTCTCGCAGCCGTGGGCGTGGAGCGCGTCCTGATGATGCCCGCCGCCTCCGGTCTCTACGATAGCCTGGAGCGGACGCTCAGGGCGGCCTCATCATCATCGGCGGCGCACCAACCGATGCCGGAGCTGGAGTTGATCGAGATGAAAGTCCGGCACACCGCCCGCGACACCATCGACGCCCTGGCGGAGATGGAGCGCCGCGGGGTGGCGGCGGTAGTCGTCCTCGGCGGTGACGGCACCAGCCGCATAGTCGCCCGCCACTGCGCTGCTGACGTACCCCTCTGCACACTCTCGACCGGCACCAACAACGCCTTCCCGGAGATGCGCGAGGCTACCGTGGCCGGCATAGCGACCGGCCTGGTGGCGACGGGCAAGGTCGGCGATGCGGCCTTGCGCCGCGAGAAGATCCTGCGCGTAGGATTGAACGGCGAAGCCCACCACGACTGCGCCCTCGTGGACGTGGCCGTGAACTCGGAGCGCTTCGTGGGCGCCCGAGCCCTCTGGCGTCCGCGCGGGATATCGGAGATCGTGGTCTCGAGCGCCCGCCCCGACGCGGTGGGCCTCTCCTCCATCGCGGGACTCCTCGACCCCACCTCCCGCGACGCCCCTCACGGCCTGCACATCCGCCTCGTGGCGCCCGATGACGCCGATACCGTCCTGACCGTTCCTCTGGCGCCCGGCCTCGTCGTCCCGGTCGGGGTGGAGGAGGTGAACCGCGTCGAGCCTGGGGCGCCGGTACGGCTCACACCCGGCGTCGGCAGCGTCGCACTCGATGGCGAGCGGGAGATAGAGATCGGAGCGGTCGACGAGGTCGAGGTCCGCGTCGACCCGGACGGCCCCCTCATCATAGACGTGAGCGCGGCGATGCGCGAGGCGGCAGTGCGCGGGCTATTGAACGGCTCGCTCTAAGGCGGCACGGGAAGCCTAGCCACTGTCGTCAATACACCCACTCGCCATGAGCGAGCGGCGCCTGGTTAAGCTCGTCCCGATATAGCCGCCATTGCGGCAGAAATTCATCCATGAACGCCTTGAAGCGGTCGTTGTGGTGGCGTTCGAGCAAGTGGACCATCTCGTGTACCAGGACGTACTCCAGGCAATGCGGCGCTTTCTTGGCGAGTTCGAGGTTTAGCCAGACGCGGCGGTCCCGAATGTTGCAAGTACCCCAGCGGGTCTTCATCTTTTTCACGCCCCATTCGGCGACCCGTTCGCCGATGATCGGTTGCCATTTTTCGATGAGACCCGGGATTACCGTCTTCATGTGCCGACGATACCAGTCGTTTAATATTTGTTCGCGTTTGTCGCGGCTCGTGCCGGGGCGGACACTCAGGGTTAGCTCTGAGTTGCCCTTGAGTCCGACCCTGTTCGGGCCGGTATGTTCGAGGACGCGCAGACGGTAGCGGCGGCCGAGGAAATAATGGCTCTCGCCGCCGACCATCTGGCGCGGGGACTGTCGGGGTTGGGCCGCGAAGGTTTGCTGGTGGCGACGAATCCAAAGTAGTTTAGAGATTACCGCTAGCCGCACCGCCTCGTCGTCCGTGCGGGTCGGCGCGGAGACGCGCACCCGGCCCTCCGGCGGGTGGACGCTCAGGTGCAGGTTCTTGATCGGCTTTCGGACGACCTCCACCCGGATGCCGCTAACTTCTATGGATGGGCTTCTAGTACTCACGCTGGTTCTTTACGATCTCGAAGATTTCCTCCGCCCGCGTCTCGTACTCGCCCAACTCTTCGCGCACGGCGTTCAGCACTTCCTTCTCCTTGAAGTGGTTGCCGCGCCAGTCGTCTTTCCGCGTGTAGCGAACGGCGGTGTCCACCCGGACGGCGACAGTTTCGTCGTGGCCCAGGTTGTCGTACAGAGCGCGACGGGCGGGCGTGTCCAACGCTCCGGGATACTCTCCCGTGCCGGATGGGTTCTTCGTCTTCTTCGCGAGCTCCACCAGGTTATCCAGGTAAGTCTTGTAGTCCAGTGCGTCGTCGTTGCGCTGACGGATGAGGGCGTCGAGTAGTTCGGACATCTTCTCGTAGTACTTCGGGTTGACCGGCTGCTCGTCTATGATGACCTTGCGGAGGTTGTTCTCTATGGTCTCGGACATAGCTTCGGCGTCTTCGCGGATTCCCTCGGGGAGATTCTCCAGCGCGTCTTTCCCTTGATTGACGAGCAGATCCACAAGTCCTAACTCGTCGAAGGTGGAGATCTTCTCGCTCTCTTCGGCCCGGACGTAGGTGTCCAAAAGATGCCGCATCGCGGGCTCGTAGCTCTTCATGTCCAGGTAGTCGCCGCTGGCTACTTTTATCTCCTGACGGACTTTTTCGTAGTGGACGACTTCATCGTGGACGGCGGCCGCCTGTCCGGCGGTGTACCCGGCCTGGGGCATCTCATTGGCGAGGTTGGCGTAGGCCCGCACGAAGGAAGAAACGGCCTTATACAGTGCGACGCGCTTGCGCTCGTTGGCGCGGACGGCTTCCTTATCCGAGGTATCTTCAGCGCAGAAGTAGTGCTGGTAATCTATGGTGTTTCGCGGCTGCCGCACCGGCTCGCACAGCACGCGTACGATCTCGCGAGTCTCTTCCAGGCGCTCGCGGGCTTTCTCCAGGCGGTTCTCCAGCAGGCCCGCGACATCTTCTTTGTCGTAGCCGTCGAGGGCGTCGCCGGTGTAGTCCGCTACGGCGCCTTCGAGGCTGTTGAAGAGGTCTTTGTAGTCGATGATGTAGCCGTACTCTTTGTCTTCGCCGTCAAGGCGGTTGACGCGGCAGATGGCCTGGAAGAGACCGTGGTCGCGCATCTTCTTGTCTATGTAGAGGTAGGTGGCAGGTGGAGCGTCGAAGCCGGTCAGGAGCTTGTCCACCACGATCAGGAGGCGCATCCGGCCCGGCTCTTTGATAAACGTCTCTTTGACTTTTTTCTCGAACTCTTCCGTCCGGTACATGGCGGCGTCCTCGGAGACGTTGAAGTAGTCCGCGAGCATGCGGCGGTAGACGGCGTACTGGTGGAGTTTCTCCGTTAGTCCCGCGCCGGATTCCTCGCCGGTGATGTCGCTTGGGGCGGGGTCGTAGCTGGTGATGATGGCGCATTTTCCGGCGAGGTCGGTTCCGGCGAACATCTCGTAGAGCTTGCAGGCCTGGTAGATGCTGCCGGAGACGAGCATCGCGTTGCCCCGGTGGCTTATCAGTCGGTCGCGGGTCTCCATATCTAAGAGGACGTCGGCGGAGATCTTCTCCAGCCGGTCGCGGCTTGAGAGGACTTTCTGCATCGTCCCCCACTTCTTCTTTAGCTGCATACGCGCCGCGTCGGTGAGCCCGCTGGTCTTCGCCTCGAACCACCGATCCACCCTTTCGGGAGAGGTTAGAGACTGGTCTATGTCCCGCGCCTCGTAGCGCAGATCTAGCACCGCCCCATCTGTTACGGCCTCGTCGTACTTGTACGTGTGAATGTAGGTGCCGAATATCTCGACGCTCTTCTGCTTGTCGGACTTCAGGAGCGGCGTGCCGGTGAAGCCTATAAACGTCGCGGCGGGCAGGATGCCGGTCATGGCCTCGTGCAGCTTCCCGGCTTGCGTGCGGTGGCACTCGTCCACGAAGACGAATAGCTTGCCTTTAGCCTCGAAGTCGTGGGGCAGGCTGTCTTTTAGCTCCTGGGCGAAGTCTTGGTCGCCATCGGTGCGACCGAACTTGTGGACCAGGGAGCAGAGCAGCCACGGCTCGGTAGCGTTTAGTTTGGAGATCAGGTCCGCGCCGCTCTGCGTTCGGTAGATGTCTTCGTCCACGCCCTTGAAGACTTTCTCTATCTGATCGTCCAGTTCGGTGCGGTCGGTGACGATGAGCACCCGCGAGTCGGGGATGTTCTCCCTTATCCATTTGGCGAGCCACACCATCGTAAGGCTCTTGCCGGAGCCCTGCGTATGCCAGATGATGCCGCCCTCCCGCCGCCGCACCCGCTCCTGGGCCGCCCGCACCCCGAAATATTGATTGTGGCGGCAGACCTTCTTTACCCCGGCATCGAAGACTATGAAGTCGTGGATGACCTCCAGCAGCCGTCCCGGTTCGCAGAGCTGGGCTAGTTGTTCGTCCAGACCTTCGGCGGCGACCTTGTCCTCGCGCCACTTCAGGTAGTGCTTCTCCGGCGTCTCGATGGTCCCGTAGCGCAAGCCCTCGGTATCGTTGCCCGCCATCACGAGTTGCAGGGTCGTGAAGAACGGCTCGATAAACTCCGGCTTCTGGTTGCCGATGTTCTGGCGGATGCCCTCGCCGACGGAGACGGTGGACCGTTTTAGCTCCAGCACGGCGAGCGCGATGCCGTTGACGTACAACACCACGTCCGGGCGCTTGGTGAAGTGGCCGAGGACGGTCACCTCTTCGGCGACGGCGAAGTCGTTGTTCTCGGGATTCTCCCAGTCGATGAGCCGGACGGTCTGGTTCGGCTCGCCCGCGGCTTCTTTGACCTTCACCCCGTAGCGGAGCAGGCCGTAGACCTCGCGGTTGGCGGTGTAGAGGCTCCGGCTCTCGCCGAGCGCCGCCGCCTGGCCGAGCCGGTGCAAGGTGCGGGTGATGAGCGTCTCGCTCGTGCCGCGTTTCAGTAGCCACGCCCGCAGGTCCGCCTCCTCGATGTTGCTGTTGCCGGGGCGGTATTGGCGGTTGCCGAGAGGGCGGTAGCCGAGACGGTCGGTGAACATCCGCACCACGCGGTCCTGAGTCTTGCGTTCGATCTGGCCGACGTCGCTCATCCTTACTCCTCTCTGAAACTCTCCGTAACTTATTGTGGCGGTATCAGCGGATAAGCTCCACGGACAACCCCTCCCACTCGATCCCCTCCCAGCCCCGATCCGCGGTCATCGCCGGACTATCCAGGCAGATCGCCGTCGCCAGACACGCTCTATCGGCCAGAGAGAGGCCTAGCGAGCGGGTAACGGTCCACAGTTCCGCCGCCACTCCGGCTTCGCGAGTCCCAAAAGCAACTACTGAGACACCGAGCGTACCGAGATCCTCCGGGAGCGGCGACGTCTCCGGCAGCGTAAGACCCGCCGCAAGGGATTTCCGCAAGACTTCCGAGAGGTTGACCGCGGAGATCCTTGCTCCATCGAGGGCGCGATCTACGTTCTCCGCCCCCGGCTCCTCCCGCAGCCAAGCGAGCAGAGCCGAAGCGTCGAGCACACAATCTCCACCGACCCGGCTCAAACACCCGCCGGACCATCGGTCTGAACATCGTCCGCATCTCGCGCCTCGGCTTCGGCCTCCTTACGGCGCTCGGAGATCAACTCCTCGGAGAGGCTTCTATCCGGCGCGATAGCGGCATACCGTCCCCGTAACCTGCGCGCCACATCCTCCCGGCGCTCCAGAACGAGACATCCGTCCTCGACCCGCGTGGAGAGCTCGTCGCCTACACCGAGACTCAATTCCTCACGAACCGCCGCCGGAATTACGATACGTCCCTGCGGGCCTATCCGGACCACCGATCCCGTTCTCAACCTCAACTCCCTCTCAAACTCACTGACACTTGAATAGTCTGTGTGGCACTTATACTACCATGTGCCATCAGCTAACGATGCCTGAATGTTTACTTAGATCATTTGGTTGGCGGCGCTCGGTGAAATGTTGGAACAGTCGATCGGTAGTGTTCGGAGATTCTCAAAGGAGGTTGGAGTCCCATAGTTTCACGAACTGCGCCGGGGTTACCGGCGGCACCGGAGGGTCTTTCATGCCGAGGATGTCCTCGTCTCCGCTTATGAGGTAGGCGGCTCTCGCGAGCACGGCGGCGTGGACGTACGGGTCATCTTCGGGGTCGGAGGTGTACCGCGGGATTCGCGCATCGTCTTCGAGCGGGATCTCCTCGACGGCCAGACGCAGGCGGTGCGCGTAGACTTCGATCTCCCCGGAGTTCCATCCGATCCCGCGGGCGATCTTCGGGCGGGCCAGCACTTCTTGTAGTTTCGAGAACAACCGCGAGGGAGCGTACAGTTCGAAGTCGTGGGGTCCGTCTTCGAAGGCGTGATCCAGGACCCTGGCCGGATTGCCCTTGCCGCTCAACACAGCCGAGACGCACACGTTGGCGTCAACGACCACCCTCAAAGTCTAGCCGGTCGCGCTTCGCGGGGAAGAGTCTTCTTGCTTCCCGGCGGCGAGTTCCTCCACTTCCTCGACGGTGAGGTCCGAGAAGGATTCCCTGGCCCGCCCCGTGGCCTCTAGGAGCTTCCTACGCTCTTCTTCCAGGTATCTATACAGTCTCATTGGCACCAGGGCAAAGGCTTCCTGGCCCCTACGCTCCACCACCATCGAACTTCCTCCCTCCACCTCACGGGCAACACTCCCAAGAGACCTGCGAAGCTCTTCGATGGACACCCGATCCCTTCCGCTCACACCATACCTCCTGTTTCACGCGAACCGTGCGGTTCACATGGTAACACGCTATATCTCGAAGGGAGCGGCGCGACTCACACGAGCCGCGTCCGCCCGGTGAGCAGCTCCTGCATCATTCCCCGCTTGATTCGGCGCGTCTTCTCCCGCCGGCCTTCGAGGGCTATGATCTCCTCGTCAGCGAGCAGATTTTGCTCGACCGCAGTGAGACGAGACAAGGTCATTCTCCGCCTTCCTTACCTTCCAGTCGTTTGCGCGCCGTTTCGATAGATTGATGCAACCTGGCCTCCAGCGTCTCACGGGGCGGCAGTATGGTCAGGTACTCGGCCACGTGGATGCCGCTTTTATCCAGTTCCAGCAACTCGATTTGCTCCTGCTTCTTGCCAGCGCACAGCACGATACCCAGCGGAGAGGCTTCGTCGGCTTCCTGTTCGTGCCTGGACAGCCATCGCAGGTAGAGTTCCATCTGGCCCTTGTACTCGGCGCGGAAGCTGCCAAGCTTGAAGTCTATAGCCACCAGTCGTTTGAGTTTACGGTTATAGAAAAGCAAATCTATATAGAAATCGTCGTCGTCGATCTGAATGCGCTTCTGTCGCGCCACGAAGGTGAACCCCGCGCCAAGCTCCAGCAAGAACTGCTCCAACTCCCGCAGAACCGCATCTTCCAGGTCCTTCTCCAGATACCGGTCGTTCAGTCCGAGGAAGTCCAGCACGTATGGGTCTTTGAACAGAAGATCCGGCGTGGGCCGGCCGGTGGCGCGTAGCCGTTCCAGCTCGTGGCAGATGGTCTCTTCGGGCTGTTTGGAGATGGCGCTGCGCTCGAACAGCATGGAGTCGATGCGCTCCCGCAACTGCCGGGATGACCAACCCTCCAGCCGGGTCATCTCCACGTAGAAGTCGCGCTTGAGAGGATCGTCGAGGTAGATCAAGGTCCTGATGTGAGTCCAGGATAATTCTCTACGCACCGCGTAGAGAATCTCTTCGTCCGCGAAAGCCTCCGCGAGGCGCAGGCAGTGACGGAGCTGCTGCTCGCTCCAGCCGCGTCCGTACTCGGCGGTTAGCCGCCGCGAGAGGGACGGGACGATTTGCTTGCCATACTCCGCCCGCTCGCCTTCGAGGACTTCCCGCGAGATCCGCCGTCCCACCTGCCAGTAGAGCAGCGTCAACTCTGAGTTGACCGCCGACGC
>JBBPZZ010000096.1:0-11120 GCA_038198445.1 Rubrobacterales bacterium | reverse complement strand
CGGACGGTTCGCCGTCGCGCTCGCCGGAGGCCACGACGGCGGGGCCAACGCGCTCGCTCGGCGCGTGTCGGACACCCTCGGGACCGAGCCGGTTATCACTACGGCAAGCGATTCTCTGGCTGTCCCGGCCCTCGACCAGCTAGGCGAACGACTCGGGTTTGCGTTGGAAGCGGACTCGGATGTCGCGGAGGTCGGTGCGGCTCTCATCTCCGGGGAGCGGGTAAACTTCGTCTCCGAGAGGCGCTGGCCGCTCGGTCCGCTGCCGGAGAACGTCGTTGTCTCGGAGAAACTGGAGCCGCCTCTCATCCTGATCTCCGACCGTATAGCCGCTCCGCCTCGTCCAGCAGTCGTCTACCGGACACCCTCGCTCATCGCGGGTGTCGGATGCAGCCGGGGCGCGAGTTCCGAAGAGATCCTCGGCCTGCTCGATTCATCTCTGGGGGAAGCTGGGCTCTCCAGAAAGAGTCTCGCCGCACTCGCCACCATCGACGTGAAGTCAGATGAGGCGGGACTTCTGGAAACGGCGCGAAAGCTCGGCGTCCCACTCCGTTTCCACTCCGCCGAAGAGCTTGCGGCGGTCAGCGTTCCGAACCCCTCGCGTGTGGTCGAGGACGCGGTCGGTACTCCGAGCGTCTCGGAGGCGGCGGTTCTTTCCTCCGGCGCGGAGCTTCTGGTAGAGAAGCGGAAGTCGAAGAACGCGACGGTCGCAGTGGGGAGGTTGCCGGTGCGGGGAAGGCTGCATTTGGTCGGCCTGGGACCGGGGGATGAGGCCCTGATCCCTCCGCTCGCCCGCGAGGCGTTGTCCGCTTCTGAACTGATAGTCGGGCTTGCCCAGTATGTGGACCGTATCCGCCATCTCTTGCGACCGGGGACGGAGGTTCTGACGCTGCCTCTGGGGGATGAGATCGAACGGGCGGAGAAGGCGCTCGCAGAGGCTCGGGCCGGAGGCAGCGTCGCGCTCGTCTCCAGCGGCGACGTGGGCGTGTACGCGATGGCGTCACCGGCGCTGGAGCTTGCGGGCGAGGACGTGGACGTCGTGGTGGTTCCGGGCGTCACGGCGGCCCATGCGGCGGCTTCGCTGCTCGGGTCCCCGCTCGGTCACGACCACTGTTCCATAAGCCTCTCGGACTTGCTGACGCCGTGGGAGGTGATCGAACGCCGAGTACAGGCCGCCGCGTTCGGAGACTTCGTCATCTCGTTCTACAACCCTCGCTCGAAAGGCCGCGATTGGCAACTTGGTAAGGTCAAGAACATTCTGCTGGAGCATCGTCCGCCGGAGACGCCGGTCGGGATCGTGAAGGACGCCTACCGTCCTATACAGATCGTCTCCCTGACGGACCTCGCCTCTCTGCGTCCCGAAGACGTGGACATGTTGACGGTCGTGATCGTGGGAAATTCGCAGACGAAGCTGGTGGCGGGCCGCATGGTTACGCCGCGTGGATACCTGTCATGAAGACCGTATTCGCCGTCACGGATGCCTGCGCGGGGTGCGGAAACTGCATAAGGACATGCCCGGAGAAGGCGATCCAACCGGCTCCCAGGGACTACGGATCGCCCCTCATCGTCCTCGAAGACCGCTGCTCGGGATGCGCCGAGTGCGCCGAAGTCTGTCCGGTCTCGGCCTGTATAGAAGTCCTGCTGGAGGATTCGTGAGACGTATACATCCCATAGAGACCGAGAGCTACCGGATAATGCGCGAACTGGTGGACCTATCGAACCTCGGGCCGCTCTCCCGCGCCGTCGCCGAGCGCGTCATCCACGCCTCCGCGGACCTGGAGTACGCGGAAAGCCTCGTTCTCGACGAAGCCGCTCTGGAACGAGGCTTCGAAGCCCTGCGCGCGGATACGCCCGTTATCACCGATGTAGGTATGGTCGCCGCCGGTATAACCGCCCGCGAGACGCGATGCTTCGTTTCGGACCCTCGTGCCCGCGAAATGTCCGAAAAGCCCGGTATTACTCGCTCGGCCGCCGGGTTTCGAGTCGCGGCGGATGAGGTGGGCGAGGGGGCTGTATGGGTCGTCGGGAACGCGCCGACGGCGCTGTTCGGGTTGCTGGAGATGGACGTGCGGCCCGCGCTGGTCGTCGGACTGCCGGTCGGATTCGTCGGGGCGGCGGAATCGAAGGATTCGCTCTTGGAGAGTGGGCTGTCTGCGTTAGCCAACCGTGGACCGAAAGGCGGGTCGGCGGTAGCGGCGGCGGCGTTGAACGCGCTTATTTACTACGAGGAGGAATGATATGAGGAACATCGTGGATATCACCACCAGGGCCAACGGGAAGAAGAGTGAGGAGTCTCCAGCGTTCCTGATCGTGGGCCACGGCAGCCGCGATCCACGCGGCGCAAAAGAGTTCCACGAACTTGTGGATCTCGTCCGCCGCCGAAACCCCGGCCTCGCCGTGGAGGGCGGCTTCATCGAACTCTCGCGTCCACCCATCTCCGAGTGCGTGGACCGTCTCGCCGGGGGCGGGGCGAAGAAGGTCGCCGCCGTGCCACTGATGCTCCTGGCGGCCGGACACGCCAAGGACGACATCCCGGCTACCCTGGTACGCGAGAAGATGAGCCACCCGGACATGGACTTCCAGTACGGCCGCGCCCTCGGCATCCGGCCGGAATTGCTCGAGCTGATGGACGCCAGGATCTCCGCCGCTGTCTCCGGAGACGAGAAGGAAGATACGGCGGTCCTAATCGTCGGACGCGGCTCCTCGGACCCGGACGCGAACTCGGAACTCTCGAAGGCGGCGCGTCTCTTCTATGAAGGACGCCCGTACCCCCTGGTCGAGAGCGCCTACGTGAGCATGACCCCTCCGGCCGTGGCCGACGGACTCGAACGCTGCAAGAGGCTCGGTGCGAAGCGCGTCGTGGTCTTCTCGTACTTCCTGTTCACAGGCGTCCTGGAGGAGCGCATCCGCGAGCAGAGCGAGGCTTTCGCCGCGGACAACCCGGACGTGGAAGTGCGTTACGCGGGCTACTTCGGGCCGCACGAGCGGGTGGCGGACCTCCTCGTAGAGCGTTACACGGAGGCCGTTCGGGGTGATATCCGCATGAACTGCGACGTGTGTGTCCACCGGGTCGCGCTGCCCGGCTTCGAGGAGAAGGTCGGCGCTCCGGCCACGCCTCACTACCATCCCGACGAAACCGGGCATCATCACGGTCACGACCACCACCATCACTAGGAGACTGGCATGGCTTTAGAAGATAGGGTGCGTGAGCTTGCCGGAGAGGTAGTGGCCGGAGACCTCTCCGTGATGGAGGCGGCGCGGGAGCGGCATCTCACGCTGACCAAGCCGCCGGGGAGCCTGGGGCGGCTGGAGGACCTGGGTGTGAGGCTTGCGGGGATGGCCGGGGAGGTTACGCCGCCGGTGGCGGAGAGTCCGGCGGTCGTGGTGGCTGCTGGGGATCACGGGGTGCTCGCGCGGGGCGTCTCCCCGTGGCCGCAGGAAGTAACGGCTGCAATGGTCGGAAATTTCTGCGTCGGGGACGCGGCGGTGAATGCCATTGCGAAGACCGTCGGGGCGCGGGTGAGCGTGCTGGATATCGGGGTGGCGGGGGAGGTCCCGGATCATCCGCTGCTCCGGCGGGCCCGGGTGCGTTCGGGGACGGACGACCTGAGCAAGGGACCGGCGATGAGCCGGGAGGAGGCGGCGCGGGCGGTGATGGCGGGCGCTGGCGTGGCCGAGGAGTTGATCGAGAGCGGCGGCGTTGACCTGCTCGTTACCGGCGATATGGGCATCGGCAACACCACGCCCGCCGCCTGCCTCATCGCCGCCTTCACCGGACGCGACGCAAAAGAAGTCACCGGTCGCGGCACCGGCATAGACGATGAGACGCTCATGCTCAAGACCAGCGTGGTACGGGAAGCCCTCGAACTGCACCGGCCGGACCCGGAGGACCCTCTAGGTGTCCTGGCCGTGCTCGGTGGGTTAGAGCACGCGGCGCTTGCCGGTGTGGTCCTGATGGCCGCCGCGTGCGGCGTGCCGGTCATCCTGGACGGTGTGATCTCGGACTCCGCCGCCCTGGTGGCCCACGCTCTCGCGACCGATTCAGTTGATTACATGATCGCCGGCCACCTCTCCGCCGAACCCGGCGCGCGGATAGCCCTGGAAAAACTCGGACTAAGCCCCCTCCTCGACCTGCGGATGCGCCTCGGAGAAGGTACCGGAGGACTCCTCGCCGTGCCGCTAGTCCAGGCCGCTGCCCGAGTTCTCGGAGAGATGGCGACACTCGAAGAGATGGGGTTCTAACGAAGGACTTCGACGCGGAGACTATCCAGGCGCTCGGCAGCCCGCTGGCGCGCGTCGTGGAGCTTCACGACGCTCTACGCTCGACGCAGGAGCGCGCCCGCGAGCTGGCCCGCGCCGGGACTCCGCACGGGACGTTAGTGATCTCCCGCGTCCAGACCGGCGGCCGGGGGCGGCTCGGCAGGCTCTGGGGCTCGCCCGAGGGCGGACTCTGGATGTCGCTCGTCCTCCGCCCCGCTTTCGACGCCGCCCTGGCAGCGCGCATAACCCAGACCGCCGCCGTCGGGGTGGCGAAGGCGCTCTGGGAGATCGGGGTAGAGGCACGCATCAAGTGGCCCAACGACCTGCTCGTCGATGGAAAGAAGATATGCGGCATCCTGGCTGAGTCCAGCGCCGAGAGCGTGCCCGTCGCCGCCAAGCGCGTCGGTCCGGGTGAGAGCCGCCGCCGTCTGGACTTCGTCATCCTCGGCATCGGCCTGAACGCCAACCTGGACCCGGAGGACCTCGCAGTCCCCGACCGCGAAGTCGCCACCATCCGCTCCGAGCTTGGCCGCGACGTGGACCTCCTGGAACTCCTGAAACCCATCCTCTCGAACCTCGGAGCCGAGCTGGATCTCATACAGAACTTCGACGCCGTTCTAAACGACTGGCGCGCCCTGAACTGCACCCTCGGCAACCGGGTGCGGGTGCAACGTTTCGGCGAGACTCTGGAAGGTGTCGCCGTGGATCTGAACACCGAGGGCGCCCTGCTGCTGAAGACGCGGGACGGGACCATCGAACTGTACGAGGGCGAAGTAGAGCACCTGCGGCAGGATGGGCTCTAGCGTGCGCGTAGCCTGCGCCCAGTACGCCATCCGCGACGGAGACCCCGAGGCCAACCTGGAAAGCTCCTTGCGTGCTATCCGGCAGGCTGCTTCCGAAGGCACGGACCTCGTGGTTCTGCCCGAGTTGGCAAACTCCGGCGGCGGGTTCCGCTCCCGCGAACACGCCCTGCAGCTCGCCGAACCATCCTCCGACGGCCCAACCCCGCAAGCCTGGAAGACCGCCGCTACGGAGCACGGCATCCACATAGTCGGCGGGTTCCTGGAGCATGACGGAGACGAACTGTACAACTCCGCCGCCGTGATCGGCCCTGACTACTCTGGGAGCTACCGGAAGACCCACCTCTGGGATACGGAGAAGCTGCTCTACGAGCCGGGGTACGATCTGCCGGTCTTCGACACTCCGCTCGGCAAGATCGGAGTCCTCATCTGCTACGACGCCTGGTTCCCCGAAGACCGGCGCGGGGAGGTCTCACCATGCTAAACGTCCACGCCGTCGCCCACGCCAACGCGAACCGCGTCTTCGTAGCCGCCGCCAACCGGATCGAAGACGGCTACCTGGGCCGGAGCCTCATAGTAGACACGACCGGAGGAATCCTCGCTTTCGGCAGCGCGGGCGAGGAAGCTCTAATCCTCGCGGACATCGACCTCGATCGAGCCCGCCACGAAAAGCAGCTAACCGGAAACTCCCACGCCTTAAGCGATAGGAACACCACTGTATACGAGCAAGAATCCACGCTGACGAGTTAAACGAAGCTCAGATCGTGTAAAACTGTATTGATGTTGGATCTTTCCAAGGAGATGTGTCTTGAACGATAAGCCCAGACAGTGGCGGCTGACGAGGGATGAGATGAAACAGATTGCGGAGGGACAGAGGTGAACATACGTCAGGCTAACGGGCTTGGCAGGGTGCATGTAGCCAAACCCCAGATGAAAGAGACGTACTGCGGCAGGCCGGTGGATGAGGAGGCGTGGATCATTACTTCCAAGGAGGCTAACTGCACCGGCTGCGCCCGCGCGGGAGCGCCCATGCCGGAGGAGCGGAAAAACTGACGAGCTGATCGAATCGGATGTCGCCCGGCTAGAAAGTGCGCCTGGAAGGATTCGAACCTCCGACACATGGTTTAGGAAACCAATGCTCTATCCCCTGAGCTACAGGCGCATAGCGGGGTTAGTTTATCGTAGGAGCGGCGGGCCTACCAGCGCTCTCCGGGAAGCTTATGGTCCTGGTCAGTCCGTTGAATATATGCTGAAAGGAACGTATCATTAAGTGCTCTATCCGGTTGGCCCGGAGGGTTGCCGGAAGGTGGGGTGTCGGGTGGAGTCTTGCCGCTGTTTGCGGATGAGAGGGATGACGATGAGGGTCCGTGGATCTCTTCTATTAGGCGTGCTCGTGGTGGCCGCCTGTCTGTTCGCCGCGAGTTGTTCCGGGGCTAAAGACCTCAAGATCGGTTACAAGGACTGGGACGAGAACGTGGCCGTCGCGAACCTCACGAAAATCTTGCTGGAAGAAGACCTCGGCTACGACAACGTGGAGTTGAAGCTCGTGGACCTTCAGGGGGCGTTCCGGGAGACCGGGTCCGGCCAGATCGACGCTTTTCAGGACGTGTGGATGCCCAACCACGAGAAGTATCTCTCGGGTGTTCGAGACGATGTGGTCCACCTTCATCCCTGGTTTCAAGGGAAGACGTCTTATGGGATCGCCGTACCGGACTATATGAAGACGAAAAGCGTGGCGGATCTGGACAACTCGGGGACGAATATGATCGTCGGCCTCGGCTCCGACGCCGCCCTTAACCCGGTGATCTACAACAAGGTCATACCCGCGTACGATCTGCATATGAAGCTGGTCGAGTCAAGCACGCCCGCCATGCTCGACGAACTCAACCGCGCGTATAAGGAGAAGGAACCGATCGTGTTCCTCGGATGGTCTCCGCACTGGATGAACGTCGACTACAAGTTCCGCTACCTGAAGGACCCGAAGGACGCCCAGGGCAAATACAACAATCCGTCCAGGCTGTCCTCCATCGTCCGCAAGGGCCTGAAAGACGACGACCCTGTAGCCTACGAGCTCCTGGACTCCATCTCTCTGACCGAGAAACAGGTAAACCAGATGGAGGGCGACATCAACAAGGCTGGGGACCCGGCAACGGGGGTGAAAGCCTGGCTCAAAGACAACCGTGACGTGGTGAAGCCCTGGCTCCAGGCCGCCCAAAAGACGCAGGGCTCCTGAACAAGACTCCCAAGGCCGCGTGATCCAAAAACCGGGAAAACGTCCAACGAACGTCGAACGGGATGCTGGCCTATGCTAGAGTGTCACGTCAATGAGCTTATCCACGGCCGAAGAACGTGTCTGATGAAAGCTGAAAGCATCGAAATTTCTTTCGTATGCTTGTATTCTTACGGGGTCTGGACCCTGGAGGTGAACCTGTGAGTGGGTTACGGAGCGATATGGTGGAGGAAGCCCTGCGTATCGCCGAAGCGGCGGAGCAGAGAGGCGGCACGCTGCGTTTATTGGGCGGGGTGGCGATCAAACTGCGGGCGAAGGAGGGCCTGGACGCCGCGTTCAGGCGAGAGTACGCAGACCTCGATTGGATCGCACCTAAAGGCACCTCCGCTAAAGCTCAACGGCTCTTCGAGGAGTTGGGTTATGCGCCGCAGGTCCGGTTCAACGCGCTCTACGGCCGGGAGCGGCTGCTGTTCTTCGACGAGGAACACGGCCGGCAGGTGGACATCCTGGTCGGCAGCTTCAGGATGTGCCACGAGATACCGTTCGGCAAGCGTCTCGGCATCGAGCCGGTCACCATACCTCTCGCGGAACTTCTGCTGACGAAACTCCAGATCATCGAGCTAAACGAAAAGGACGTCCGGGACGCCCTGGCGATCCTTCACGGCCACCCAGTGGAGGACGCGGACGGAGACGCCATAAACGGTGGACAGATCGCCGGGCTGTGCGCTTCGGACTGGGGCCTGTGGCGAACCTTCACCGCCAACCTGGAAGCGCTCGGCGGCCACCTGGGACGCTACGACCTGTCCCCGGAGAGCAAGGAGCGCATCTCGGACCGTATACGGGAGTTGCAGGAGCGCATCGAGCGCGAGCCCAAGACCTTCGCGTGGAAGATGCGCGCGAAGATAGGCGAGCGCAAACGCTGGTACACCCTGCCCGAAGAAGTGGACGGAGGCCCATAGATGATCTCTCGACTATTCTCCAGAGAGCCCGAGACACGGCTGTTTTTCGCAACCGACATCCACGGTTCGGAGACCTGCTGGCGGAAGTTCCTCAACGGCGGCAAGCACTACGAGGCGAAGGTCATGGTCCTTGGCGGTGATATGACGGGAAAGGCGCTTGTCCCGATAGTCGAGCAGGGCCGGGGCAACTGGCACGCCACGCTCCTCGAAAACCGGCGGGACTTTAGTAGCGAGGACGAGGTAAAGGAGTTCGAGGACTCGGTAAGGCGTCGCGGCTACTATCCGTTCCGCACCACCCCGGATCAGATGTCCGAGCTGGAATCGGACGAGAATCTGCGTGACAAGCTCTTCCACGAGGAGATGCTCGGGACCGTGGAGCGCTGGATGCGGATGGCCGACGAGAAGCTCGAAGGGACGGACATCGAGTGCTTCGTAAGCCCCGGCAACGACGACCAGTTCGAGGTGGATGAGATCATCGCGGAGGCAAAACGCGTGAAGCTCGCGGAGGGAAAGGTCGTCGAGTTCGGTGATTTCCAGATGGTATCGACCGGGTGGGCCAACCGAACACCGTGGGACACTTATAGGGAGGAGGACGAGGAGGACCTGGCCGAGCGGCTGCGGAAGATGACCTCTCAGATAACCGCCCCGTCGGAGAAGACCATTTACAACTTCCACTGTCCGCCCTACGGTTCGGGCCTCGACGAGGCGCCGGAGATAGACGCGGACATGCGTCCGAAGCACGGTGGACGCTCCATCGTACCCGTCGGCTCGACAGCGGTGCGCGAGGCGATAGAGGAGGGCCAGCCGACCCTGGCGCTGCACGGACACATCCACGAGGCGCGGGGCAACACGCGCATCAAGAACACGTTGTGCATCAACCCCGGCAGCTCCTACGAGCAGGGACAGTTGCTCGGGGCGGTCGTGGACCTCGACGGGGGCAAGAAAGTAAAGCGGTTCGTACTGACCAGCGGATAAAGGGGGAAGAATGGCAACCAACACTACGGCGGGTTCCGGCGCGGGAGACCTGTTCCAGCGGAAGGCGACGGGTCTTCTAAAAGGATGGTCGGTGTGGGATGGGTTCATCTACGCGGCGTTCGCGATCAACCTCATCACCCTCGGCCTCTACATCTTCTCGTTCGCGCCCTTCATACCGGACGGCTCGCTCATCTTCGCGATAGTGCTCGCCGGCCTCTACCTAGTCTTCCAGGCCATCACCTACGCGTCCCTGATCGCCGTGATGCCACGGGCGGGCGGCGACTACGTGTGGATGAGCCGCGTTCTCGGGGGCGGTATAGGCTTCGTCCTGGCGGTCACCGGCTGGTGGTTCATCCTGTGGCACTGGGTCCCGATCTACGCGAACATACTCAACATCCAGGTACTGATACCGCTGGCGACGATCCTAAAACTGGACGGCCTGGTCGCCTTCTTCAGCGCGCCCGGAGGCATCTTTACCACCTGCATAATCGTGGCGGTTCTGGCGTCCGTGCTGATCTCACTCGGCATGCGTACCTACGCCCGCATACAAAAGTTCTGCTTCTACGGAGGCACCATAGGGCTGGTGATCATGCTCGCCCTGCTGCTCTTCCACTCGAAGGCGGACTTCATCACCGCCTTCAACTCCCAGGCGAAAGACCTCTACGGCGCGGGGGGCAACGCCTACCAGCAGACCCTCCAGGCCGGCAGTGTAAAGAGCGCCTCTCCGGGCAGCTTCGCCTTCGGCCCGACGCTACTTTTGATCCCAATGATCGTGTTCTTCAACCTGTGGTCCAACTGGGGCGCCACGCTCTACGGCGAAGTCCGCGGAGCCTCGGACTTCCGCAAGAACATCTATGCGATGGGCGGCGCGCTAATCGTCACCTCGATAGTCGCGATCATAATGCTGGCCCTATTCGCCAAGACGTTCGGCTGGGACTTCTACTACGCCTCCGCCAACGCTTACTGGTCGGGAGCGAAGGACGCGCCGGTTTCGGCCTGGCCTTATCCTGGCCTGTTCGCGGCCTTTTTCTTCAACAACCCGATCCTTCAGTTCATCCTGGTCGCGCTGCTCTCACTGTGGTTCTTCGGATGGGTGGGGTCGGTGTTCCTGTCCTCCACGCGGGTCGTATTCGCGACGGCCTTCGACCGCATACTCCCCGAGTGGGTCGCCAAGACCTCGCGCAACGGCGTCCCATACTTCGCGCTGGCGCTCATGCTCATACCCTCCATCCCGATCAGCTACCTCTACGCCTACGGCGAGAACTTCGCCACCTACACGCTGGACGCCACCCTGGTTATCGCGATGACGTTCCTCGGGTCGGCCGTCGCGGCGGCGATACTACCGTGGCGGAAGCCGGAAATATACAACGCCTCTCCGATAGCCCGCTACAACGTGCTCGGCATACCTCTCATCACGGTCTCGGCGGTGCTGTTCGCGGTTTTCCTGATCTTCTGCCTCTACGAGTGGCTCACCGATGCCACCTACGGAATCAACAACGGACAATCGCTGATCTACATGCTGATCCTCTACGTGGTGGCGATAATCATCTACGTCGTCTTCCGTCTCGTCCGGCGCGCCCAGGGCATGGACCTGAAGATGGTCTACGATGAGATCCCGGAGGATTAGACGGTAGAGCGCCTATTGTTGATGGATCGAAGGGGGCGTACGGCGGGTATACGTCCCCTTCTTTATGCGTTACGTTGGTTTACCGGCTCCGGTCGGTAGGCGCCGTATGTGTCGGAATAGCGTTGGCGGCGAGCCTGTAGTAAGCGGGTAGGCACTGCTCGTACATCTCTTCTAGCTCCTCTGGCAGCACCGGGTCGCGACGTTCGGCCGGCTCTATGCCGGTGCTCTGCTGGGCCTGTTCGTGCCATTCTTCCCAACTCTCCCAGTCCTCT
>JBBPZZ010000095.1:0-19662 GCA_038198445.1 Rubrobacterales bacterium | reverse complement strand
CTCACGTCGAAAAGGCGGGCAGCCTCGCTCTTGGGCACGCCGCGTTCCACGGCGACAACGATCTTTTGGCGCAGGTCTTCTGAGTAAGATTTCATTCCTCCATGATCGCATGCGGGTCAATATCTCTGACTATTGCTGTAAGTAGTGAGCAGAGAGCCAAATTTTCTGTCCCTATCTTGCGGACTTGCTTACAGCCTGTGGAATCGCCGTATCAACCTTGATTGGCTGCTCGGGGTCGTAACCCAGGTTCGGAGAGAGCCACTTCTCGGCCTCTTCGAGGGTCCAACCCTTGCGGTCGGCGTAGTCCTGGGCTTGATCCCGCCCGATCTCCGCGACACCGAAGTACGTGGATTCCGGGTGCGAGAAGTAGTAGCCGCTGACCGCAGCGCCCGGATACATCGCGCAACTTTCCGTTAGTGTGATGCCGGCGTTGGCCTCGGAGTCCAGCAACTCCCAAAGGGTGCGCTTCTCGGTGTGTTCGGGGCAGGCCGGATAGCCGGGGGCGGGCCGGATGCCCCGGTACTCTTCCCGGATGATGGCGCTCGTGTCGAGGCTCTCATCCGCCGCGTAGCCCCAGAACTCCGTGCGGACTCGCCGGTGCAGCAGCTCGGCGAACGCCTCGGCCAGCCGGTCGGCCAGCGCCTTGACCATGATCGCGTTGTAGACGTCGTTATCTTCCTCAAAACGCTTCGCCGCCTCGTCCGCGCCGATGCCGGCCGTTACGGCGAACATACCAATGTGGTCTTCTAGGCCGGTGCTCTTTGGGGCGACGAAGTCGGCGAGGGAGTGGTTGGGACGGCCCGGCGGCTTCTGCTTCTGCTGGCGCAGGAAGTGAAGCTCGGTCAGCACCTCTTTCCGCGAATCGTCGGTGTAGACCTCGACGGAGTCGTTTGGCAGCAGGCTGGCGGGGAAGAGGCCGAAGACGGCGCGGGCCGTGAGCCACTTCTCCTCGATGATGCGGTCGAGAAGTTCTTGAGCGTCGGCGAAGAGTTTGCGGGCTTCCTCGCCCTTCTCGGGATCGTCGAGGATCTTGGGATAGCTGGCCTTTAACTGCCAGGAGTGGAAGAACGGTGTCCAGTCGATGTAGTTCCGGATCTCCTCCAGCGAGTAATCGTCGAACGTGCGGACGCCGATCACGTTCGGAACTGGCGGCTCGTAGCCGTCCCAGTCGATCTTCATCCGATTCGCCCGCGCCTTCTCCAGCGTGGTCATCTTCGTCTTCGAGCGGCGTCCGGCGTGCTTGACGCGCACCTGCTCGTACTCGGCGGCGATCTGCTCTGCGTAGGCTTCCTTGCGGCCGCCGTCGCTCACCAGGTTCTGGACCACTCCGACGGCGCGGGAGGCGTCCTTCACGTGGATCACGGGCTGCTCGTAGCCCGGCGCGATCTTGACAGCGGTGTGCGTCTGCGAGGTAGTCGCCCCGCCGATGAGGAGCGGTATCTCGAACCCCTCGCGCTGCATCTCCTTCGCGTTGTGGACCATCTCGTCCAGCGACGGCGTTATCAGGCCCGAGAGTCCGATGATGTCCGCGCCCTTCTCCTTCGCCGTTTGAAGGATCTTCGCCGACGGAACCATCACCCCGAGGTCGATCACCTCGAAGTTGTTGCACTGCAATACGACCCCGACGATGTTCTTCCCAATGTCATGCACGTCGCCCTTGACCGTCGCCATCACGACCGTGCCGTTCGGCTTCCGGGCCTCGCCTTTCTCCGCCTCGATAAACGGGATGAGATACGCCACGGCCTTCTTCATCACGCGTGCGCTCTTGACGACCTGCGGCAAAAACATCTTCCCCGCGCCGAACAGATCCCCGACCACGTTCATCCCGTCCATCAAGGGACCTTCGATCACCTCTATAGGACGGTCGAACTCCTGCCGCGCCTCCTCGGTATCGTCCTCGACGTAATCGGCGATCCCCTTGACCAGCGCGTGCTCCAACCGCTTCGTGACCGGCCAACTCCGCCACTCCAGGTCTTTCTCGTTCGACGAGCCCTCAGCCTGCCCGCGATACTTCTCCGCGAGCTCCAGGAGCCGCTCGGTCGAGTCGTCGCGGCGGTTCATTACCACGTCCTCGACCGCCTCGCGCAACTCCGCGTCCAGTGTGTCGTAAACGGACAATTGTCCGGCGTTGACGATGCCCATGGTCAGGCCAGCGTCTATGGCATGGTAGAGGAAAGCGGCGTGTATGGCCTCGCGCACCGGATTGTTGCCCCGGAACGAGAACGAGACGTTCGAGATGCCGCCGGAGGTCTTGGCGTGGGGGAGGGTCTGATGGATCTCACGCACCGCCTCTATGTAGTCCACGCCGTAGTTGTTATGCTCGTCAATCCCGGTGGCGATGGCGAAGACGTTCGGATCGAAGATTATGTCCTCTGGAGGGAAGCCGACTTCCTCGGTCAGTATTTTGTACGCCCGCTGGCAGATGGAGACCTTCCGCTCCTTCGTATCGGCCTGGCCTTGCTCGTCGAAGGCCATCACGATCACGGCGGCACCGTACCTTTTCAGCAACCGCGCCTGCCGGACGAACTCCTCCTCGCCCTCCTTCATGCTGATGGAATTGACGACTGCCTTGCCCTGCACCAGTTTCAGGCCCGCCTCGATGATGGACCATTTGGACGAGTCGATCATCACCGGGACGCGCGAGATGTCCGGCTCGGCGGCGACGAGGTTGAGGAACGTGACCATCGCCTCCTCGCCGTCGAGCATCCCCTCGTCCATGTTCACGTCTATGACCTGCGCGCCGTTCTCCACCTGCTGCCGCGCCACGTCCAGGGCCGTCTCGTAGTCGTCGTTCAGGATCAGGTCCTTGAACCTCGCCGATCCCGTGACGTTCGTCCGCTCTCCGACGTTCACGAACAGCGACTCCGGCCCGATGTTGCATGGCTCAAGACCGGAGAGCCGCATCAAGGACGGACGCTCCGGCAGCTCGCGTGGCGCGTGGCCGGAGACGGCCTCGGCTATCGCCTCGATGTGCGCCGGGGTGGTGCCGCAGCAGCCGCCTACGATGTTCAGCCAGCCGTTCGCGGCCCACTCCCCGATCTCCTTCGCCATGAACTCCGGGCTCTCGTCGTACTCGCCGAACTCGTTCGGCAGACCGGCGTTCGGGTAGGCGCTCACCGGCGCCTCCGCTATCCGCGAAAGCTCCTCGATGTACTGGCGAAGCTCCTTCGAGCCCAAAGCGCAGTTCAGGCCGATGCTGATGGGGTTCGCGTGGCGCACGGAGTTGTAGAACGCTTCCGTTACCTGTCCCGAGAGCGTGCGTCCGCTCGCGTCGGTGATGGTGCCGGAGATCATGATCGGCACGTCCAGGTCCTCTTCTTCGAGGTACGAGGTAATGCCGAAGATCGCCGCCTTCGCGTTGAGTGTGTCGAAGATTGTCTCCACGAGCAGCAGGTCCGCGCCGCCTTCCACGAGTCCTCGCGCCGCTTCCCGGTACGCTTCGGCGAGCTCGTCGAACGTGACGTTCCTGAATCCGGGGTTGTTTACGTCCGGCGAGAGCGAGGCCGTGCGGTTCGTCGGCCCAAGTGCCCCGGCCACGAAACGCGGCTTATCTGGAGTGTTGTCCGAATAGCTATCCGCGGCTCCACGTGCGATACGGGCGGCCTCGAAGTTCAGTTCGTAGGCCAGGTCCTCCATCTTGTAGTCGGCCTGGGCGATGGAGGTGGATGAGAACGTGTTCGTCTCGATGATGTCCGAGCCGGCGTCCATCGCGGCTTCGTGGATGTCGCGGATTATGCCGGGCTGCGTTATGGAGAGCAGGTCATTGTTGCCTTTTAGTTCTCCGGGGTGGTCGGTGAAACGGTCGCCGCGGTAGTCCGCGTCGGAGAGGTCGTAGGATTGGATCATGGTCCCCATCGCGCAATCCAATAGCAGTATACGCTGCTTTAAAGCAGCCCGGAACTTCTCCAGGCGGGCTTTTCTATCTTCCTTGAGTGTGCTCTGTAGAACCATGTACCTCTATTCTAACCGTTGCCTTCAGCGGTCAGTTCTTGACGCTGATCGCATCCACCACGTCTCCCGCCAGGTCCGGCGCGCTCGCGGGCGGCATTATGTAAGCGCCGTTCACGAGGGGCTGCGCCTTGACGAGCAGTTGCTGGGCCACCTCGACGCCGAACTTCGGGGCGTCCTCGGGAGATAGCCCGGCGAGCGTCTCGCGGATGTGTCTGGGGATGTCTATGCCGGGGACCTCGTGGTGGAGGAACTCGGCCTGGCGGGCGCTCCTCAGCGGCATGAGGCCGAGCAGGATACGGACGTCCATGTCCTCTATCTTCTCCAGGGCGGTCTCCAGAGCGCCGATCTCGAAGACCGGCTGCGTCCAGAAGGCGTGCGCCCCGGCTTCGACCTTGCGCCGGAGCTTGTCCACCTCGGAGTCGAGGTCCTCTGCGGTCGGGTTGAAGGATGCGCCTATGAGGAACCCCGGTGGATCCCCGATGGGGTTGCCCGCCAGGTCTTCGCCCTGGTTCATCTTCGAGAGGACGTGGACGAGGCCGACGGCGTCCGTGTCGAAGACGCCCGTTGCCTCGGGGTAGTCGCCGATCTGGGTGGGGTCGCCGGTAATGGCGAGGATGTTCTTCACCCCGAGCGCCGCCGCGCCGAGCAGGTCCGCCTGCAGCCCGATAATATTCCGGTCGCGGCAGGAGATGTGGGCGACGACTTCCATTCCGGTTTCGTCCTGGACGATCCTGGCCGCCGCCACCGGGTGCATCCGCAGGCGGGCGCGCGCTCCGTCCGAGATGTCTATGGCGTCGACGCCGCGGTCCTTCAGGCGCCGCGCGGCCTCGATGACGCTCGTGATGTCGTTGCCGCGCGGCAGGTCTACCTCCACGGTGACGGCGAAGCCGCTCCTGAGCTTCTCGGCGAACCGCGTCACCGGCTGGGTGGAGACCTCCGGGCGTCCGGCATTCTCCGTGACGGCGGCCCGGTGGTAGGCAGCGCGCCCGTTTGGCTTGAAGTCCCGCAGCGCCTCGGAGAGCGCCTTGACGTGATCCGGGGTGGTGCCGCAGCAGCCTCCGATGAGGTGCGCTCCAGCCTCGGCGAGCTTCACGCCGTACTCGGTGAAGTGGCCTATGTCGCGGCGGTAACGGATGTGGCCGTCTATGAGCTGCGGCAGTCCGGGGTTTGGGAAGGCGGCTACGGGACCGGCTCCGGCTGACATCTGCTCGATGATCTGAACCATCCTCTGCGGCCCGACGGTGCAGTTCGCGCCGGTGAGATCCGCGCCCCAAGAGCAGATCTCCCGCGCCGCCCGCTCCGGCAGACCCTCCGCGAGCGTCTCGCCATCCTCGACGAAAGTCTTGTAAGCGAGAACCGGCACGCCGAGGCCGTTTACCGTCTCGTAGGCCAGCCGTAGTTCCGCGAGGTCCGTGAAAGTTTCGAGCAGCAAGGCGTCGGCCTCGCCTTCGAGGAGCGCTTCGGCCTGTTCCAGAAAGACCTCACGCGCACCATCGTGCGTCAGGGAACCTATTGGCGTGAGCGGGCGGCCCAGAGGACCTATCGCGCCGAGGACCAGCGCCCGGTCGCCGGGCTGGCCGGTGGCTTCCACCGCCTTGCGGGCGAGGCGCGCTCCTTCCAAGTTGATCTCGTGCATCTTGTCTTCGAGCTTGTGGTCGGATAGCTTGAAGCGGTTGGCGGAGAAGGTGTTCGTCTCTATGATGTTGGCGCCAGCACGAAGATACTCTTCGTGGATGCCGGAGACCAGGGCGGGATGGGTGAGGTTGGCGCGGGCGTAAGGATGCCCGTAATCGACGCCGCGTTCTCCGAGCAGAGTACCCATCGCGCCGTCGCCGATCAGGACTCGCGAATCCAGCATCTCTCTAAGGTTGAAGCTCATGGATAAAACCTCTCTGTTCTTATGCGCCCGCACGGGGGAGAGAGGTTACGTCGATCTTTTTCGACTCATCTCTCGGAGTATCCTCCGCGGGAGTTGGCACCTGGCGCCAGACTTTCGCCTGACCGGTTGCCGCAGTTTCACAGGGCCCATCCCTCCACCGCTCTCGATGAGTGCCGCTTTTTCAGGCGACCTTTAGTACGGCAATTGAAGCACGCTCATGAAGGTATTGCAATTTTTTCGTCCGCATCAGCGTCCGAGTCCATGCTCCCGCGAGAGATCAACGAGAATGGGTCCCGAGCCGCGCATGACGCCGCGATCCCTACTTTGGTCATGCGGGAAGTCTCCGCCCGATGCGTGTAGACGTCGTAATTCTGGGCCTCGATCTCATCGAGTATCGCCGCGTAGAGCCTGCGCGCCACGTACACCGGATACCGCCGCCCGCGAGGGATGTACTTCATGCCCCTATCCGCGGCCGCGTAGAGTCTGCGCGCCCGGTCTATCTCGAACTTCATCAGCCCGACGAACCGCTTGTCCACCACGCCGTTGCCGATATCTTCCTCTCTGTAGTCGAACCTGTACAGGTCCTCCAGCGGCAGATAGACCCGGCCGCGCCGCCAGTCCTCCCCGATGTCCCGCAGGAAGTTTGTTAGCTGCATCGCCACGCCCAGAGCCTCCGCGGGCCGGTTTGCCCTGGCATTCCTGACCCCGGCGACCCGGCACATAATCAGGCCGACGACCGCCGCGCTGCCGTGGGTGTAGACTTCCAGATCCTCGTAGTTCTCGTAGCGGAAGGTGTCGGTATCCATCTTCATGCTCTTCATAAACGCCGTAATGCTCTCCAGCTTGATGCCGCGCACGCGGACCGTGTGGGCGAAGGCCCGCAGGATCGGGTTCAGAACTTCCTTGCCGGATATGGCGGCGACGGTCTCCGCCTCGAACCGCTCCAGGCCGGCGAGTTGCTCATCGAGGCTCAAAGCGCCGGGGCTGTCAACGATCTCATCCGCGTAGCGCATGAAGGCGTAGAGGGCGTACACGTGCGGACGCACTCCTTTCGGGAAGAGCCGGGTCGAGAAGTAGTAGGTCCTGCTGTGGGACATCTGGACCCTACGGCACAACTCGTAACAGCCAGCCAGCGTTAGCTTCCCATCGAAGGTCTGTCCGCCCGCCGGGTCCAGACGCACGTTAAGTCCCGACCTCGCGTCCGATGCGCTCCGCCACGAGTTTGGCCCCTATGGTCACGAGCGGTACGCCCGTCCCCGGCCGCGTGCTCGCCCCGACGAAGTAAAGCCCGTCCACGGCCCGCGAGACCATCGGCGGCCGGAAGTACCCGACCTGCATGATGCCGTGACCGATCCCGAACGCCGCGCCCTCCTCCAGGTTGTAATCGTCTCTCCAGTCGAGCGGCGTCTTGACCTTCTCATAAACGACGTGGTCCCGGACGTTTTCTATTCCGCACCGCCGCTCCAGCAGGTCGTAGACTTTCTCCTTGAAGGCCGGGCCGTCGCGTTCCCAGTCCACGTTCGGCCCCAGGTGCGGGACGGGAACGAGCACGAACAGGCTCTCCATCCCTTCAGGGGCCATGCGGGGTTCGGTGCGCGAGGGGGAGACGGCGTAGAAGGACGGGTCGTCCGGGAGCTTGCGGTCGCGGAAAATCGCCTCGAAGTTCTCCTCGTACTGCTCTGATAGGTAGAAGTTGTGGTGCAGCATGTGGTCGAGTTTGAGATCCATGCCGAGGTACAGCATGAACGCCGAGGCCGTGTACTGGAGTTTCCCGCGTTTGCGGAACTTGAAGTCTTTGTCCGCCGCGCCGCCCAGAAGCTCGCGGTACGCGTATGGCAGGTCGGCGTTCGCGAGTACCGCGTCCGCCTCTATCTCCCGGCCGTTCACCCGGACGCCGCGCGCCCGGCCCTTGGACGCCAGGACCTCCTCTACCGGACTGTTCATGTGGAACGTCACGCCCAACTCTTTAGCCAGCCGCTCCATCGCTTCGACGAGGGAGTACATGCTGCCCTCCGGGAACCAGAGGCCGTCCTCGGCAAGTTCGGTGTAGGGGAGGAGGGAGTATACGGCGGGCGCGCGGAAGGGAGAGAGTCCCAGGTACATCGTCTGGAGGCTGAACGCCTGGCGCAGCTTGTCCGTGCGGAAGAACTTCGAGACTGAGCGGTAGTAGTTGCCCAGCGCCTTCGTCTTGAGCAGCAAGCGCAGGTTGCGTACGCCGAAGAAGTCGCGGGCCTTATCGAAGTCGCGTTCGACGAACTCGCTGCGGCCGAGGCGGTACTTGTAGCAGGCGTCTTCCAGGAAGCGATAGAAGTTCGGGGTGACGCCGGGTTCGATGCGCTCGAGTTCCTTTATTAGCTCGGGTAGCGTCCGCCGGATCGTCAGGGAGTCGCCGTCTCCGAAAGTCACGCGGTAGTTCGAGTCTAGCGGGATGAGTTTTGCGTAATCGTCGAGGTCGCGTCCGGCGAAGCGGAACAGCTCGCGGTAGGTATCGGTCATCAGGAGGAGGGATGGGCCGGTGTCGAAGGTGAAGCCGTCAGCTTCCAGTCGGTTCATACGTCCGCCGGTCTGGCCGTTCTTCTCGAAGACCTCTACCTCGAAGTCCATCGCCGCGAGACGGATCGCCGCCGTTAGGCCCCCCATCCCGGCTCCCACGACCGCCACGCGTCTCTTTGCCGATGTAGCCAAACCGCTGTCTACTTTCTTCGAGGAAAAAGCTATATAAAGTATACGCGCATGATGCTAACAGAGTTCAGCGTTCCGTCGGGTAAAGGGGGTTACACGAGTTTGAACCGCGAGGTGCCACAAGCCATTGTGAGCAACAGGGGAGCGGCCCGCGCCCGCGCCGGACACCCCTGGATCTACAGCTCCGATATAGTCGATTCTAAGGGCGAGCCCGGCGACATCGTCCGCGTCTTGGATCCCAGGGGCAAGTTCCTCGGGCGGGCGTTCTTTAATCCGGGGAGCAAGATCTCCCTCCGCATCGCCACCCGCGGAGACGAACCAATGGATGAAGCCTGGTTCCGCGCTCGTATCGAGAACGCCGTAGCTTACCGCGATTCCTTGAAGATAGACGCCGACTCTTACCGCCTCCTGCACTCCGAGGCCGACGGCTTGCCGGGACTGGTGGTGGATCGCTACGGAGACCACCTCGTGCTCCAGGTCGGATCGGCGGGAGTAGAACGGCGCCTGGAGTGGGTCGTGGCCGCGCTCGAAGGACTCCTCGCGCCCAAAGGCATCCTCCTCCGCGGCGACTCGCCCGCAAGGAAAAGGGAAGGTCTGGATACCGGAGTGCGCGTACTCTCCGGCGACGTACCCGAGACCGTCGTCGTCCGCGAGGGACCCGTCAGGTACCGGGCGCAACTCTGGCGGGGACAGAAGACCGGCGGGTTCCTCGACCAGCGCGAGAACCACCTCGCCGCCGGCCGCTACGCGCATGGACGGACCCTGGACGTATTCTCCTACTCGGGTGGCTTCGCCCTGCACGCCGCCCGCCGCGCCGCGAGCGTGGAGGTCGTGGACGCGAGCGAGCCCGCCCTCCAGGCCGCCCGCGAGAACACAGAGCTGAACAACCTCACGAACGTCACCTTCACCCGCGCCAACGCCTTCGACCTCCTGCGAGAGCGTTCCGACGCCGGGGAGCGATACGATATGGTCATCCTCGATCCTCCGGCCTTCGCCAAGACGAAGCGCGATCTCTCTGGGGCGCGAAGGGCGTATAAGGAGATAAACCTGCGCGCCATGAAGCTGCTGACCCCCGGCGGCGTTCTCGTCACCTGCTCGTGCTCGTATCACTTCTCGCGGGAGCTTATGGAGGAGACCCTGCGCTCCGCCGCAGCCGACGCCGGAGCGGCGATGCGCGTACTGGAGTGGCGCGGACAGGCGCCGGACCACCCCGAGGTCCTGACGATACCCGAGACCCGCTATTTGAAGTGCGCGATCCTGCGCCGCATGTAGTATGCGTTCCCCTGTAAAAGTGTGCCGCTATACTGGTGCTCTCTAGCACAAGCTCGGGCATGGGAAGGAGGAGTCTCGAAGGGCCGCGCCGCGTTCAGGAGGTTTATAGCTTTCACTTGTGTGGCGCTCGCCGGATTTTTCCTGTTGCGCCGTCTACTCTCATCTGGAACCAGCCGGTCTACGCGGAGCCGTGAATCAGCCCATCGTCTGGTCCAGAATCCCAGGGTGGTAGCGGCGGCGAGGAAGCATGCCCGGGAGCGCGGCATCTCCGAAAAAGAGGCTATGTCCCTGGCGAAAAGGTATTCCCGAGAGATCACACCGTCCTTCAACGCTCGCCTTTATTTCCGGCTTGCTATACCCCTGGCCCGGCGGGTGTGCCAGGCGCTCTACGATGTCCGCGTTGTCTCCGCCGAGGGATTGAAGGCGTTGGACGGCCGGGATGCGAGCGTGGTCTTTTTGATGAACCACCGCAGCAACCTCGACTACGTCATCCTGGCCCATCTCGTCGCCACAAAGAGGCCCCTGAGTTTCGCCGCGGGCGAGTGGGCGCGGGTGTGGCCGCTCGGCCCTCTCGTACGGGCGCTGGGCGCATTCTTCGTGCGGCGCGGCTCAGGCGACGACCTCTACCGGCGCGTGCTGGAAGGCTTCGTTCATTTGGCCGTCGAGGACGGTCTCACGCAGGCCGTCTTCCCCGAAGGTGGACTCAGTCGTGACGGCAGGCCGCAAGCCCCAAAGATAGGACTCCTTGATTTACATGCTGCGGAGCTTCGACCCTGACGGTAAGCGCGACCTCGTGTTCGTACCCGTAGCCATAAACTACGACTGGGTGCTCGAAGATTACAGCCTCCTGCAACCCGGCGGACCAGAAGCCGGATGGCGAGGCCGGGGCGGGGTTTTCGCTTCCGCGACCAGTTCCTACGCCCGAAACCTCCGTGATGCGCCGGGAGGAGTCCGGCCCCGTCTCGGAGACGCCTCGATCAGCTTCGGAGCGCCGATCTCCACCCGTCGGTACGTGAGGTCATATGGAGTGGATTTCTCGGCTCTGGACCGCGAATTGCGGATAGAGCAGGTGAAAGTCCTGGCTCGCGGCATCATGAATTCGATCGCCGAGTCAGCGCCGGTAGTCTCCGTCCCGGTAGTCGCCCGCGCATTGCTCGAAGCATCGGATAAGTCGCTCTCGCAGACCGAGATATATGCGCGTGTCCGGGACCTCTGTTTGGATTTCGAGGAGCGGGGCCTCGGGGTCGGGGATATTGATCCCAAAGCAGCGCTACGAACGCTTTCGCGTCGTGGTCTTATCTATATGAGTGATGGAAGCTACACGATACCGCCGGAGGGCGAGAAGCTCCTTGGTTACTACGCCAACTCGATTTCGCATCTGTAGCGTAGTCGTCAGCGAGACGGCGATTGTCCGCGAAGCCGCGGCCTTTGATAGATACGGAAACCGCATCAATAAACTTATCGGTAACGGTTTCTCGCCATCACGAACTGAATAACATTCGACTATAAGTTTACTCGTACTGCACGGCCTCGACGATGCTCTTGCGGGCGGCGGATCTAGCCGGGAAGAGCCCGGCGAAGACGCCGATGAAGAGGCCGGAGGCGAGGGCGGCTATGGCGGGCAGCTTCGGGTAGTAGAAGGTCACTTCGAATCCTCCGGCGCCGGAGCCTCGGACGAAGAGGTAGCCAAGCGCGGAGCCCACCACCACGCCGACGAGGCATCCAATGAGGCTTATTATTATCCCCTCTTCTATTATGAGGCGACCGATCTGCAACCGCGTCGTCCCCACCGCCCTCAGGATACCGATCTCCCGCGTCCGCTCGAAGACGCTCATCGAGAGCGTGTTGACGACCCCAAACGCCGAGACCGCCACCGACACGCCCATTATGGCGTAGAAGAAGACGTACTGGCGGTCGAAGTCGCTCTCTATCCGCGCCTTCCACTCGGCGTTCGAGTAGACGGTGAACTGCGGGTAGTCTTTGAGGGTCTGCTTGATGTCGCGGGTGATGCTCTCGCGGTTCGAGCCGGGCGCGGCTTTTATGGCGAGGAACTCGCTGTCGGTTTCGTCGAAGTCACGGGCGAGGACTTTTTTGGAGAGATAGATCCCGGACCCTCCACCGACGATGTCGTTGTCCACGATGCCCGCGACCCGGTACTTTTTCTCACCCTTCGGACCCGGCAGTTTTATCTTCGAGCCGACGCGGAGCTTGCGCGACTTCGCGAGCTGCTTGCCCACGAGAGCCTCGCCGTCCTGGAGTTTCGAGAAAGCATCCTTCCCGCCGGCGGCGTAGTTGAGCCGGAAGATCTCCGGGTAGCTCTCGTCCACCCCGAAGACGGCGTTCACCTCTTTCCCGTCGCGACGGAAGGTCGAGACGAGGCTTGTCGTTTTCTCGATGCCGGGGACTTTCGAGATCTCCTCCGGCAGCTTCGGGGAGAAGGTGACGCTTGAGTTCTGGTTGGATGGTTGAATGACGTAGTCGCTGCCGAGCGAATCGTCAAGGTAGGAACGGATAGACCCAAGTACGCTACCGCCCAGGGCGCTGAACGCCACCACGAGTGAGATGCCGACCATGAGGGCCGAGGCGGTAAGAGCCGTGCGTACCCGGTTTCGCGTCGCGTTGGCCGCCGCCATACGGCCTTCGATCCCGAAGAGGAGCCGTAGCGCCGGGGAGAAGAGGACCGCCAGTGGTTTCACGAGCGCCGGGATCACGAGCGAGACACCCAGAAACGTCCCTATGACGCCCGCTATTCCAGAGGCGTAGACAAGCCCGTCGAGGTTCGCCGAGAGGTTCTTCGCCAGGTAGTAGATCCAGGGCGCCCCGATACCGACCAGGACTAGCCCGGCTATCGGTGCTATGAGCGAGAAGACCCGCGTCCGCCGCTTCTCCGGGCCGGTGGTCGTCCCGGAGCGGGCGCGCATCGCCTCGACCGGGCTCACCCTGCCCGCGCGGAGAGCCGGATAGAGCGCGGCCAGAGCCGTTACGGCGACGCCGACGGCCAGCGCGGAGACCAGGGCGAATGGGGAGAGGACGAGCGTGGTGATCTGAAACAGGAAAGCCTTGCCGAATAGGTAGACGAGCCCCTTTGCCATCCCGTATCCGAAGAGAATCCCGAACGCTGAGCCTACTACACCGAGCAGCGCGGCCTCAATTATCACGGAGCGGGCGATCATTGCCCGCGTGGAGCCGAGAGCCCGCATCATACCTAGCTCCCTCGTGCGCTCCAGAATGGTCATCGAAAGCGCGTTGAAGACCAGGAACGCCCCGACGAAGAGCGCGGTCCCGGCGAAGAAGAGCAGGGAGATCCTGAACCCCTGAAGCTGACTGCCCACCTGCTGCGTCCGCGTCTCCGAACGCTCCACCTGCAATCCCTTACCGAGACTCTTGTCCAGCTTCCCCCGAAGCTCCGAGACCGGAACGCCCTTCGCCGCTTCGACGGCGATGCCGGAGATCTTACCGGGCTTATCGAAGGTCTTTCGCGCATACGAAAGTGGCGTCATCCCGAAACCGAGCCCCCCGAAGGAGCCGCCCGGTATCCGCAACAGCCCGACGAGCTTCATCTTCTTCGGTCCTTTTGGTGTCCCGACCGTGACCTTGTCACCGATCTTCAGACCCGCGCTTTTTGCGGAGCCGCCGTCGAGAGTTAATTCCTTGCCGTTCTTGGGAAACCTGCCATCCGTAAGCTCGAAGCCCGTCGCCAGCGCCGCCGACTGCGGCTCGACCCCGAAGAGGCGCATGCCCTGGACTTTAGGCGGTCCCTTTTTCTGTTTGCCGGGTAGGATCAGGGAAGCCGGCAACGAGAGACGCGGGGCGGCGGACTCGACACCTTCGTAGTCACGGATTTTCTCGACCACATCCTGCTTGAACGTCCCGCTGCCGCCAGCCGCGGTAACCGTCAGGTCCGCGGAACCGTAGGCGCGGGAGAAGAGGGTGGTGAAGGTGCTGGACATCGTGTCGGAGAGCGTGAGGACTCCGAAGACGATCCCGACCCCGAGCACGATTCCAACGGCGGTGAGCAGTGTACGCTGCGGCCTGGCCCGCAGGTTGCGGAGACTGAGTCCGGAGAAACGCCGGAGCTTCAAGGGCGTGTCACGACGTTTCGAGGGTCTTGATCCGCTCCAGGATCTCTTCTGGTGCGGGCTCTCGGGTCTCGTCCACCACCCGCCCGTCGGAGAGAAAAACTACCCGGTCCGCGTTCGAGGCCGCAAGCGGGTCATGGGTGACCATGATAATGGTCTGCTCGTAGCGGGCGGCTGATTCCTTGAGAAGCTCCAGCACCCCCGCGCCGGTCTTCGAGTCCAGGTTTCCGGTCGGCTCGTCGGCGAGTACGATATCCGGGTTGCGGACGAGGGCGCGCGCTATCGCCACCCGCTGCTGCTCGCCGCCGGATAGCTCGTCCGGCCGGTGCGAGCGCCGCCCCGTGAGACCAACGAGGTCCAGGAGTTCGTCCAGTCTCTCGGTGTACTTCCCGGCCTTTTCTCCGGCGATGAGTGCGGGTAGCAGAATATTCTCCTCGGCCGAGAGCGTGGGGATCAGGTTGAAGAACTGGAACACGAAACCCATCCGCTGACGCCTGAGCAACGTCAATTTCTTATCCGAAAGCCCAGAAAGCTCCGTGCCTCCGACAAGGATCCGTCCCGAAGTGGGCTTGTCCAGGGCGCCGAGTATGTGGAGCAAGGTGCTCTTCCCCGACCCGGAGGGACCCATGATCGCCGCGAACTCGCCGTTTGGGAACTCCAGCGAGACGCCCTTGAGCGCCCGCACTAAAGTGGAGCTTTCGCCATAGACCCGTTCCAGATCCACGGTCTTTACCGCAATGCCGGCGCCTTTCTCCACCCGCTGAGTATATCCTCGCTCGGGCGTTCCACGGTGAACCTGGCGACAGTTTAGCCTGGCGCTCCATCGGTCATCGGAAGAAGCACGGCGCCGTTTGTAACAGTGCGATCCCGCTGCTAAACTATCCCGGTAAATCAATAGGCCCCTGCTTCTTCAGCGTGAAGAAGCCGATTCTAGACCGGAGGAGGCAAACATCGACACTTACGAAGCCATGCTCATAGTTATCCCGGAGCTCGACGAGGAGCAGGTCGGGAACACCGTTTCGCGCTTTCGCACGATCATCGAGCGGACAGGCGGCGAGGCCGGAGAGCCGGACCACTGGGGAAGGCGCAAGCTGGCCTACGAGATAGACCATCGCAAGGACGGTTTCTACGCGGTGATGGAGTTCACCGCTGGGGAGCGGACGCTCGTGGAGCTGAAGCGCATCCTGCGTGTCTCCGACGATATCTTGCGGCACATGATCGTGAAGCTCCCACCGAGCTACGCGCACCAGCCGCTGCCGGAGCCCGAGCCAGTCGAGGCGTCGGCGTAGAGCCCTTCAGGAGAGGAGTTTCAAATGGGTAAGAGAAGGAGTCCGGGCGGAGGTTCCCGCAAGGAACGCCCGGTAAAGAGCAAGCCGTGCGTGTTCTGTAAAGAGGACATAGCCTACGTGGACTACAAGGACTACAACGTACTCCGGCGGTTCACCTCGGATCGCGGCAAGATCCGGGCCCGCCGCGTGACGGGTCTGTGTCCGCAGCACCAACGCGAGGCCGCCGTGGCGATCAAACGCGCCCGCGAGATGGCGCTCCTGGCCTACGTGGCCGGACAGTAGGGGGGTAGCTGATGCAGGTGATCCTGACCCAAGATGTCGAGAAGATAGGCCAGCGCGGTGACATCGTGGATGTGAGCCGCGGCTACGTCCGCAACTTCCTCGTCCCCCGCAAGCTCGCCGAGGTTGCGACCCCGGCCAAGATGGAAGAAGCCCGCCGCAAGATGGAGGAGGCCGAGGAACGAGACCGCCGCCTGGCCGAGCGCGCCGAGGAAGTCGCCGCCACACTCAACAAGAGCGTCATCACCATCGAAGCCCGCACCGGCGAGGACGAGCGTATCTTCGGCTCCATCACCGCCGCCAATATCGCCAGCGCCATCGAGAAGGCCCGCGGCGTCCATCTGGACCGCCGCCGCGTCCGGCTCACCGAGCCGATAAAGTCCCTCGGAACACATCAAGTTCCAGTTCAGGTACACGGCGACGTAGAGGCCAGCGTGAAGATAATCGTCGTCCCGAAGCTGTAGCGAAATGTAGTCTGGAGCTTAACTGTAGCTTTAGGCACAACCTTGACCAGAGGTTAAAGGGTCTCGTCTTGTAACGAGGCCCTTTTTGCTGCATTCTAGGAGATTATGGAGAGGCGAGGGAGAATACGCAGCGTGGAGACGGGGGCCGAGGCCACCCGTGTACCGCCGCATGACCTGGACGCGGAGCGGGCTGTGATAGGGGCGATGCTCGTTTCGGAGACGGCGGTATCGGCGGTTGCGGAGAGGATCGAGGCGGCGGATTTCTACTCCGAGACGCACCGCGTCATCTACGGGGCGATGACGCGGCTCTATTCGCGGGGCGAACCAATCGACCAGCTTACGCTCACCAACGAGCTTCGGAGCGTAAACGAGTTCGACAGGATAGGTGGCCGCGCTTACGTCTTCCAGATCGTCGAGAGTGTTCCGACGGCGACAAACGCGGCGAGGTACGCGGAGATCATTCGCGGCAAGGCGCTTCTGCGGGCCGTCATAGATGCGGGGAGCCGCATCAGTGAGGACGCCTTCCGCGAGCCCGAAAACGTGAACGAAGCGTTAGACGCGGCGGAGCAGTTGATCTACGCCGTCTCCAACCGGACGCTCAAGGAGCAACTCTCTCCCGTCTCGGAGCTTGCGGCGGGGGCTCTGGAGATGATCCAGAAGCTCTACGAGCAGGAAGGCGAAGTTACCGGTGTCGAGACCGGCTTCGACGACCTAGACCGGCTGACGACCGGATTCCACAAGAGCGACCTCGTGGTTCTGGCCGCGAGGCCTGCAATGGGTAAGACGGCCATGGCGCTAAACGCAATCTGGCACGCGGCGGGCGTCAAGAAGATGCCGGTTGCTATCTTCTCTCTGGAGATGAGCAAGGAACAGCTCGTGCAGCGTCTCATCTCGCAGACCACGCGCATTCCGACCCAAGACCTCCGCAGCGGCAACGTCAAGGCCGAGGACTGGCCGAAACTGGTGCGGGGCGTCGGGGAGGTCAGTGGCGCGCCTATCTGGATCGACGACACAGCCGGAGCCTCGCTCATGGAGATGCGGGCGAAAGTTAGGAGGCTATCGAGCAGCTTGATCGCCCAGGGAGGGCCGCCGCTCTCTCTCGTCGTCGTCGACTACCTGCAGCTCATGATCGGCAACAACCGCGAGAACCGCCAGCAGGAGATAGCGGAGATCAGCCGCGGACTAAAAGTCCTCGCCCGCGACCTCGACGTGCCGGTCCTCGCCATAGCGCAGCTTAGTCGCGCCGTCGAGCAGCGCCACGATAAGCGTCCGCTCCTCTCCGACCTTCGTGACAGCGGAGCAATCGAGCAGGACGCGGACATGGTGATGTTCCTCTACCGCGATGAGTACTACAACCCCGCCTCCGACGACAAGGGCATCGCCGAGGTTATTATAGGCAAGCACCGCAACGGCCCTACTGGGAAGGTCCAGCTAGCCTGGCTGGAGCAGTACACCAAGTTCGCCTCTCTCGCCCGGCGCGTGTAGGCAGCTTCCCTAAAGTTTTTCTGGCCGCGCGCCGATAACAAGCCTGTAACGCCGTACTCGCCTAGGAGCCGTCCATGCGCCGCGCCACGATACTCATAACTCTCGTACTTCTCATGCTGGCCGTTGCGGGCGTCGCCTCGGCCCGGGACGGCGCGTTCGACGGTCTAATCGCACAGGGGCAGCCAACCGTTCCCGAGACCACGACTCCCGAGACGACGGCTATCGAGGAAACCACCCAAACCAGTCCCAAGAGCTCGGAGCCGGGCGGTACCACCGAAGCGGAGAAGACAACGGCGCATCCTGCCGATACTACGAAGGCCGAGGAGCAGGGGAAAGCGTCCGGTGCGGACGAAGTCTCCGAGGATGAGAACAAAAATACTGGTAAGCCCCGGCACGCCAAGAAGCCCGCAAACAGAGGGAAGTCCGTAGAACGCGGAGGTCAGCGTCAGGCGGGCGGCGGCGGGCCGGACGAGGTCTCCGGCAAGGCCAGCCCTGAAAAGGGAAAGGGATCACAGAAGGTCGCCGTCTGCCACAGCGGCAAGACGCTGAAGATCGGTGCGCCCGCGGAGTCAGCCCATCTCCGGCACGGCGACAGCCCCGGAGCGTGCGACCGGTAGCTCCCCCGGCGGCATTACGCTACTTGATCGGCGCTCCCATCGCGTGATAGCCGCCGTCCACGTGGATCAACTCTCCCGTCGTCGCCGGCCACCAGTCCGAGAGCAGGCTCACGACAGCCCGGCCGACCGGCTCCGGGTCAGTAGTGTTCCAGCCAAGAGGGGCCTGACGCTCCCATTCCCCCTCTATGCTCTCGAAGCCGCTGATACCCTTGGCGGCCAGGGTCTTTACCGGACCGGCGGAGACGAGGTTGACCCGGATGCCGCGCCCACCGAGGTCGCGGGCGAGGTATCGGGAGGTCGACTCAAGGGCGGCCTTCGCCACGCCCATCCAGTCGTAGGCGGGCCAGGCGACGCGGGCGTCGAAGTCGAGCCCGACGATGGACGAGCCGGGCTTCATGAGGTCCGCTAGTCCCACGGACAGCGCCTTCAAGGAATAGGCCGAGGTCTGCACGGCTGTCGCCACGGAGGGCCATTCGGTGGTCAGGAAGTTGCCGCCTAGAGCGTCCTCGGGGGCGAAGGCTATAGCGTGGACGATTCCGTCGAGTCGGCCCCAGCGCTGCTTTAAGTCTTGGGCGACGGCCTGTATGTCGTCGGGGTTGTTCGCGTCTAACTCCAGGACGGGCGGTTCGGGGTCGAGGCGTTTGGCGGTGCGGCGGGTCAGGGCGGCGACCCGTCCGAAGCTGCTCAGGACAACCTCCGCGCCCTGTTCGGAGGCCAGCCGCGCTGTCGAGTAGGCGATGGAGCGCCGGTCCAGGACGCCGGTTACCAGGACCTTCTTGCCTTCGAGCAGTCCGCCCATATTCCATCCTCCCATGACTCTTTAGAGTAACCTATTCTTCGCCAGAATAGTCTAGGGGACGCGCCCTGTCCTGGCTAGAGCATGGCCCGCGGGCGGGGGCGCGGTTCGGGGTTTAGAATCTTTGATCGTGGAAAGGGATCTTAAACCCGAGGCCGGATGGGACGGGTTGGCCGCGTGGCTCTCGACGCTCGCGCGGGAGGATTTAGACTTCTTCTCGCGCTACGCTTCTCTCGACGTCTCAGGTGGGCCAGAAGACATCTCTCGAACGTTGCAAATCCACGCCGCGCGGAGTCCCAAGGCGACTCCATCGGTGCTTCTCGCAACCACCGGTTCCCAGGCCGCATTCGCGCGGGACCTGGACTTCGCCCGCGAGATGGGCATGGCAGCCCTGAACGTCGCCGGGACTCCGGAAGAGGAGCAACTGGCGCACGTATGCCTGGCCCAGGCGTACTTCCAGAACCGGCGCGACGAGGAGAGCCTCGCCGCTTTCGTGGAGCACTGCCGGGCCGCGATAGACCTCGGACACGCGGGGACGTTCTGCTACGAGAGGCTCGCGACGCTCTACGAGTACCGGGGAGACCTCGAAGAGGCCGCCAGGGTTTCAAGCCGGGCCGTGGAGGCGCTCGGGGCGGCTGGCGATAATCGATCCGCGGCGAGGTTCCAGAAGCGTCTCGATAGGCTCACCGGACAGCGTCCAGGTTGACCGTAATAGTCGCAGCGGATATTCTAAGACGAGTGATGCATAACTTCTCAAACCAAAAGATCCGCCAGATGACGCAGAGGCCGACCGAGCTGGACGTTGAGATGCTGCCCGCAGGTGTAAGCTGCGATCTTGGCCGCCAGACGGGTCAGCAACCCCTGAAGGG
>JBBPZZ010000094.1:0-7665 GCA_038198445.1 Rubrobacterales bacterium | reverse complement strand
TCCAGCAAGCCTTCCATGAAACCGCCCCCGAAGGCGTAGCAGTTCTTTGTCGCCGCGCACACCTCGGCGCCGATGAAGTCCGTCGAGGTCCATACGTGGTAGTAGTCCGTGCGGAACGTCGCGGCCAGCTTCTCAAGCACCTCCGCGTCCTCGCCGGTGAAGACCACGCAGGTGTCGTGACGCACGGCAACTTCGCCGGCTATGGCCGGGCCGGTGATGGCCGACCAGGAGACCTGCTCCCTCACGTCGTCAGGGACCTGTTCGGCCAGGACCTCGGGCAGTATCCGCAGGTTGCCCTCGTCGTCGGCCTCCATGCCCTTGGTCACGGCTATGACCATCACGCCCGGCTTCAGGAGCGACGCGAACTGCTCGCTCGCCCAGCGCACCCCGAAAGAGTTGACACCGCTCATTATGATCTCGGCGCCCTCGAAAGCCTCCTCGGCCTCCTCTAGCTGGTAGGCGCGCACGCCATCCGGCACTTTCAGGTCAAGGTTCGGATGAACGCCACTCTCCTTGATGCTGTCGATGATCTCCCGATCGAGATGGGTGCCGACGAGGCGCACCTCGTGGCCGTTATCCGTCAGCGGCCAGGATAGCGCCGTCGCCATTATCCCTGATCCCAAAACTGCTACTGTTGTCATTTCGTTCTCCTTCTTTAGCGGTGGGACAGGGTCGGCAGGAGCCGTGTCGCGCGGCCCCTGCCGTGCTAGCCTGGGCTTACGCGGTGCTCTTGCTCTGGGCCGCTTCGTGCTGCGACATCTTGTGCATCGAGTCCTTCATCTCCGGGTAGGTCTCGATGTAGCGCTCCAGATAGAACTTGTACGCCTCGTGCGCCTCCTGATTCGGCTCGATGGTGCTCTCGGTGTGGACCATGTTCTCGGCGGCGGCCTGGATATCCGGGTAGATCCCGGCTCCCACGGAAGCCAGCATGGCCGCCCCCAGTACCGGACCTTCGCTCACCTTCGTGAACGCGATCGGCACGTTGGAGACGTCAGCGTGCATCTGCATCCACAGCTCGCTCTTGGTTGGACCGCCGGAGACGACGTTCAGCTTCGGCTCGAACTGGTGTCCGCGCATGGCCCGGAAGATGCTCTCGGTGCCGAAGCAGATGCCCTCGATGATGGAGCGGAAGACGTGTCCGGGTGTGTGACCGAGCGAGAGTCCCCAGATCATACCGCGCACGAGCGGGTCGGTGTGGGGCGATCGGTTGCCCTGGAAGTAGTCGATAAAGATCAAACCATCCGAGCCGATCGGCACTTTCTCGGCCATCTCGGTCAGGATGTCGTAGGTGTCCACGCCGCGCTTTTTGGCCTCCGCCGCCGCTTCAGCCGCGAAGTTGTTCTTGAACCACGCCACGACGGAGCCCGTGGAGACCTGCCCGGCCTCGATGGTGTACTGTCCCGGAATCATGGCGTCCGTGTAGGAGCCCCAGAACCCCTGCCCGTGGGTGGGCTGTGAAGCCTGGCCGATCATGACGTGCGAGGAGCCCGTAATGAGCGCCATCTTGCCGGGGTCCACCACCCCGAGCCCCAGAGCGCCGGCGTAGGCGTCTATCGCGCCCTGCGCCACGGGCGTGCCTTCCTTAAGGCCCAGCTCCTCGGCCGCTTCCTTGCGGAGACCCCCGACGACCTCGCCCAGGTTCAGCACGTCCGGCGGGAACTTGTCCAGGAAGTCTTCGAAGCCTATAGCCTCCAGGAGGCTCTCCGGCCAGCCGCCCTCGTCGCGGTCGTAGAAGTACTTCGCGCTGGCGATGTTGACGGACGACTTCCACTCGCCGGTGAGGCGGTTCACCAGCCAGTCGTTGCAATCGCACAGGTGCTTCGCGTTACTGTAGGTATCCGGCTCCTTCTCCTTTAGCCAGAGGGCTTTCGGGAGCCCCCACTCGGCGGAGACAGCCCCGTATCCGGCATACTTCAGGGCGGTGTCGTGGGTATCCTCCAGTTTCTTGGCCTGGTCAGAGGCGCGCACGTCCATCCACAGGATCGCGGGCCGCATGTGCTCGTCTTTGTCGTTCATCGCGACCAGGGTAGAGGCCGTGGCGTCGGTGGAGATACCAGCTATATCTTCCGGGGAGACGTCACCCTCCTGTAGAGCCTTGTTCGTCGCCTCCACCAGCGACGACCACCACACCTCGGGGTCCTGCTCCGCCCAGCCCGAGCGCGGGTAGTTCGTGTCGAACTCTACGGCGTGGAAGACGACCGGGGTACCTTCCCGGTCGAAGATACCAACCCTCACCCCGCCGGTCCCGAAATCTATGCCCATCAAGTACTGGCCTTCAGCCATCTCTCCTCCTTCTCCAAGCCCGGTAACCGGAACGCTTGTTGGATTACCGGGTTTCCTTTTCCTTCTTCCTCACCGGATTTCCCCTCCGGTTCAGACCCTCCAGCGTAACTCTGAATCCGCTACGGTGTTGCATTTCCGCCTACGGAGACCGAATTTTAGATGTTCACGCCTCCTCTCCGCGCTGCTGCCAGCATCGTGGGATCTTCCTCAGATCCCACCGGCGAGCTTATTCAAGCCGCCACTCACGTCCGAGCCGAGGTGGAAGCGGATCACCCGCCGATCCACATCCAGGAGCGCCTGCCGGTCCCCCAGCGCCTGCGCCGCCTCCAATACCCCGAAGGTGAGCGTGGCTTCCGATTCGCCCGCCTCATCCGGTATCGGTACCTCCGCCCCCGGATCGGCGGTGAACTGAATAAAGAGACCGTTCCCGCCGTCGCCCTTGTGGAGCTGGCCCGTAGAGTGCAGAAAGCGCGGCCCGTAGCCCGAAGTGGTGGCGAGCTTGAGGCGCTCCCGCAGCCGGACACGCATCCTCTGCAGGACTTCGGTAGTCTCCTCCGAAGGCGTCAGGTAAGCCTGCAGCGACACGTAGTCGCCGGGGCGCGCCTGACTCAGGAACTCTTCGAGCGCCTCGTCCACGCCGGTAGCGTTCCCGGCGGAGTAGACGGCCATCCCGTCCTCCTCGACCGTGGGCTCGGGTTCGGGTAGCTCGCCCTTCTCGTTGTATTCCTCGACCATCTTGCGGGCCTGTATCTTCGCCGACTCGACGTTCGGCTGGTCGAACGGGTTGATGCCGAGACGCCATCCGGCAACGGCGGTCGCCACCTCCCACCGGAACATCTCACCCCCCAGGTCGTAAGGGTCGTCCAGCAGGACTTCGATGACCGGATGTCCCGCGTTCCGCAGGTCGTCCAAAAGCCCGCCCTGGTCCTCCTCACTCCGCAATCTCATGCTGACGAAGACCCGGTCGTCGCCGTAGTCCTCCGGGGAACCCTCCGGCTCTTCGGCGACGGGCAGGATCCCGACCCCGTCCTTGCCGGTGCTCTCGGCGATGAGTTGCTCCGCCCAGGGGCCGAACGGCGCGAGCGCGGGCGACGCGAGCAGCGTCAGCTTGTCGCGCCCGGCGGAGCGCGCCAGCTCCCCGATCACCGCTCCGAGCCATGCGCCGGGATCTTCTTCTCCTGACGCTTCCAACTCGTCCGCCGCATCGTGGCCGCTCTTCAGGAGCCTCTCCACGTCCACGCCGCCGAGGGCGGCCGGTACGACCCCGAAGTACGAGAGCGCCGAGTAGCGGCCCCCGATGTTCGGGTCGTTTATGAACGTCTTGCGGAAGTCGTACTGCTCCGCCGTGTCCGCGAGGCCGCTGCCGGGGTCCGTGATGGCGACGAAGTGCGAGCCGGCCTGATCTCTACCGACGACCTCCGCGACCTTATTGTAGAAGAACTTGAAGAATGAGAACGTCTCGACCGTGCCACCCGACTTGGTCGAGACGACGAAGAGCGTGCGGGAGGGATCCAGGCCTTCAAGATGGTTCAACACGGCCTCCGGGTCGGTGCTGTCGAGCACCGCGAGGCTCGGGGAGCCGTCCTCGCTCTTGAGGGCGAACCCGAAGACCTCCGGGGCGAGGCTCGAACCACCCATCCCGAGGAGTTGTACGTGCTCGATCCCCTCTCCGCGCACCGTCTCGGCGAAGTCGAGTATCTCCCGCAGCGCGTTCCCCGAAGTCTCCGGGCTCTTGAGCCAGCCCAGCCGGTTCGCTATCTCCTCCGGCTCCGGCCCCCAGACGGTGTGGTCGCCATCCAGCATACGCTGCACGATCCGCTCTTCGCGCAACTCCGAGAGCGCGCCGGCAACGGCGTCCTCGTAGCTGCCCAGTGAGGCGTTTTCCTTGTAGTTCATCAGGAGCCCGCCTTCTCCAGGCGGCCTTCCAAGAGCGCGTCGAGGGAGATGTCGTCGAGGCTCGTCACGACGATGTCAGCGTCGGCTTCGGCGAGGGCGTCCTCGTCGTCGGCGCGGGCGAGTCCCAGGGCCGCCATCTCACCGGCTTTCGCGGCCTCCACGCCGTTGGCGGCGTCCTCTATTACAAAGCTCTCCTCGGTCGAGGTGCCGAGTTCCTCGGCGGCGGCCAGGAAGATCATGGGATGCGGTTTGCCCTGCTCGAAGTCGCGCCCGCTCACGTCCGCGTCGAGGATATCCAGCAGCGTCATGCCGGGCTCCACGAAATCGTAGGAGAGACCCTCTTCCTCGGCGAACTCGTCGAGGCGCACTAGCCTGAGGAAGGCGCCCGCGTTCTTGGAGGAGGAAGCCGCCGCAATGAGGATACCGGCCTCCTTGACCGCCAGCACGAAGCGCAGCGCGTCCGGGTAGGCGTGGAACTCCTTGGCCTCTATGAGGTCCACGATCATCTCCTGCTTCATGTCGCCGTACTCCTGGGCGCGTTCCTCGGCGTCCGGCACGTCGAAGTATTCCAGCGCGGCCTGCGCGCCCTTGTAGCGCGGCTTGCCGCTCATCTCGCTCTGATAGACCTGCGGCGTGAACTTATCGGGTGAATACGAGGTCTGATCCCGTATATCACTCCACTCGTTCTCCATGAGCTTCTTCAAGCCCTCGCGCCACGCCTGCTCGTGCGGCGAATCAACCAACACCCCGTCGACGTCGAAGATAGCCCCTCTAAACCCCGTAGCCACTCTCTCTCCTCTCCCTTACACGAACAACCCCGTCAAACCGCCACCCTACTGACGAACCAGCTTGCGGCTCTTCTCGTTTATGACCTCCAGCATCTCCTCGAAGGAGTCGATGAACTTGGCTACGCCCTCCTTTTCGAGCGTCTCGGTTACGTCCTCGTAGTCCACGCCGGCCTCGGCCAGGAGGCGCGGCAGACGTTTCGCGTCCTCGATGCCCTCCTTGAGGGTCGGACGGATCTCACCGTGGTCCATCGTCGCTTCGAGCGTCGCGCCGGGCATGGTGTTGACCGTGTCCGGGCCAATGAGGTTGTCCACGTAGATGGTGTCCGGGTAGTCCGGATTCTTGGTCGAAGTCGAGGCCCAGAGAGGACGCTGCTTGTTCGCTCCCTTCGACTCAAGGTACGTCCAGTCGTCGCCGGAGAAGATCTCCTCGAACGCCGCATACGCGAGCTTGGCGTTTGCGATGGCGAGCCTGCCCTGAAGGTCCGGGCGTCCGGCTTCCTCCAGCCGCTTGTCGCCCTCCGAGTCAACCCGGCTCACGAAGAAGCTCGCCACGCTCGCCACCCCGGACGGGTCGCCACCCTCCGCCACGAGACGCTGCAGGCCGCGGATGTACGCGCGGGCTACCGCCTTGTAACGGTCCAGGGAGAAGATCAAAGTAACGTTCACGCTCTTGCCGTTGCGGATAACCTCCTCGATGGCCGCGAGCCCCGGCTGCGTCGCCGGTATCTTGACCAGCAGGTTCGGCCGGTCCACCAGCTCGTGCAACATCAAAGCCTCGTCCACCGTCTTCGGAGCGTCGTACCCGACGTCCGGCGAGACCTCCAGCGAGACGAAGCCGTCCTTGTGAGCGGTTCGTTCGTAGACGGGGGCGAGAATATCGCAGGCGTTTTGAATGTCCTGGACCGCTAGCTGCCAGAAGATTTCCTTCGGGTCGTCGGTCTCTTTGGCGGCTTCCTCTAGCTGCTCGTCGTACAACTCGGATTCGGAGATCGCCTTCTGGAAGATAGATGGGTTCGATGTAACGCCGACGACCCCGTCCTCTATCATCTGGTGCAGCGCGCCGCCCTCGACGAGGTCGTCGCGGCTGATGGAGTCTATCCAGATCCCCTGCCCCAACTCCGCCGCTTTCTTGAGGTTCTCGTTCATCGTGTAATGCCTCCTCTTTCGGGAGGACGGGAAGCTCGAAACTCCCCGTCCCTTTACCACCAACCAACACGGCCTTAAGATCGCTCTACGAGTGGCCCTCCGATGGGTCGGTGGGCTCGACGGCGGGCGTACCGTAGTCTTCCTCCAGACGCTCCGAACGTCCCAGCAGGTCCAGCGCCTCGTTCGCCAAGTGCTCCGGGTTGATGCCGAGCTGCTGCAGTAATTCCTCCCCGGGCGTGGACGCGCCGTAGCGGTTGATGCCGACGCTGCGGCCCCGGAAGCCGACGTAGCGCTCCCAGCCGTTCGGTACGCCAGCCTCGACCGAGACCCGCACCTCGACCGAGGGCGGCAGGACGGAGTCCTTATAGCTCTGGTCCTGGGCGTCGTAGATCTCCCACGACGGCATACTCACCACTCGCGCGTCCACGCCGTTCTCGGCGAGCAACTTCCGCGCTTCGAGCGCCACCGCGACCTCGGAGCCGGTCCCGATGAGGATGACGTCTGGCTCCTCACCGTCGGCGTCCTCCCGGATGTACGCGCCGCGCAGGGCGTCCTCCGCCGGACCGGGGTCCAGAACCGGGACGTTCTGGCGGGTAAGTAGCAGCGCCACGGGTCCGTCGGTCTCGAAAGTACTCTGCCAGGCCACCGAGGTCTCGTTGGCGTCAGCGGGCCGGATGACGGTGAGGTTCGGTATCGCCCTCAAGGCCATATAGTGCTCGATGGGCTGGTGGGTCGGGCCGTCCTCACCGAGGCCTACGGAGTCGTGCGTCCAGATCCAGGCGACCTTGATGCCCATGAGCGCCGAGAGCCGCACGGCGGGCCGCATGTAGTCGGAGAAGATCAGGAAGGTCGAGCCATATGGACGGACCATCCCGCCGTGCAGCACGATGCCGTTGACGCATGAACCCATCGCGTGCTCGCGGATGCCCCAGGCGATGTTGCGCCCGGCGTTCGCCGGAGAGAAGACCCCGCCGTTGGAGAAGACGGTGTTCGTGGAGCCGACGAGGTCCGCCGCGCCGCCGATCATGGTCGGCGCGTACTCCCCGAAGGCGTCCATCGCGGCGCCTCCGGCCTTGCGCGTCGCCATCTTCTCGGTCTCGGACGGGTCCCACCTCGGCAACTTCTCTTTGTAGCCGGGTGCTGGGTTGCCGCTCCAGGCCTGATCCCACTCCTCCAACAGCTCGGGGAACGTCGAGCTCCAGGCCCCGAAACGCCCGTTCCACTCTTGCTCGAGTTCGTGGCCCCGTGGCTTCTGGTCCATGTGCTCGTAGACCTCATCCGGGACGTCGAAGTGAGCGTCGGGGTCGAGGCCGAGTTCTTCTTTCGCAAGACGGATCTCATCTTCCCCGAGCGCCGAGCCGTGGGCGGCGGCGGTATCTATCGCGTTCGGCGCGGGATAGGCGATGTGCGAGCGCACGACGACCAGCGATGGCCGTTCTTCTTCGTCTATGGCGTTCTGGGTCGCTTCGGCGAGCGCTTCCAGGTCCTCGGAGTCGTAGACGTGCTGGACGTGCCAGCCCTGCGCCTCGAAGCGCCTGGCCTTGTCTTCGCG
>JBBPZZ010000093.1:0-3852 GCA_038198445.1 Rubrobacterales bacterium | reverse complement strand
CCGGCAACGAGCAGACCGACGTGGAGATCACGCCCTACGAGAGCTGGTACACCGTAGTCGGCTATCGGCACCTGCTAAAGTAACACCTCATCCAATTCAGCTTACCCGCAAAAGCATAGAGTTTCTTAGGAGCCCGGCAGGTAGATGTAATAAGGCTTCGCTTCCAGGTCCAGCCCGGCTTTCTGCATGAGCTGTTGTGACTCCGGCTCCGGCGGGGCCAGCCTGGACAGCAGCGTGTCGGTCAAGGAAGGCGTCTGGACGTAGCGGACGACGGTAGCCTCGTCCACGTTCGCCAGCTTGCGCGCGACCTGGGCTGCTTCATCCAGCCCGCCGAAAGAATCCACGAGGCCGAGTTCCCTGGCCTGCTCGCCGGAGTAGACGCGGCCGTCGGCGATCTTACGCACTTTCTTCTCGCTCAGGCCGCGGCCGTTCACGATCACCTCTACGAACTGATCGTAGTTGTCCTGGACGATGGAGTCGAAGATTTTTCGCTCGTCTTGCGTTAGATCTTTCCACTGGCTGCCCATGGTCTTGAACTTGCCGCTCTTCACGTATTTCTGGGTAACGCCGTACTTTTCGGCGGCTTTGGAGAAGTTGAGCAGCGGCAGGACGACGCCCAGCGAGCCCGTGAGCGTGGTCTTGTTGGTGACGATCTTGTCGGCGGCGGTGGAGATGTAGTAGCCGCCGGAGGCCGCAACGTCTCCCATCGAGACGACGACCGGTTTGTGGGTGGATTTCTTGAAGTCGAGGATGGACTGGTGCATCTCGTCGCTCGCCGTAACCCCTCCGCCGGGCGAGTTGACCGCCAGGACCACAGCCTTGACGCTATCGTCGTCTTCGGCCTGGCGGAGAGCGTCCTTGAGACCCTCCGGCGTAACCGTGGCCTGCGTGCTGGAGACGGAGCTATCGGCGGAGGAGATCTCTCCCTCAACCGGAACTACCGCTACTTTATCCGAACCTTCGCCGGAGACGTACTCTTCATCGTATACGACTGGCGAGGAGGAACCGACGCCGGCTGCCCCGGTCCCGAATGCAAGGACGAGGACCAATATAGCGGCGGCCGCGAACAAAAGACCCAAGACGGCCAGCCCACCCACGACCCAGGGCCATTTGCGTCCGCGGCGTCTCTCTGCGTTCTCTGGCGTCGTGTTCGCCGCTCCTTCTACCGGTCTGCTTTCAGAGTTCATGTTACTATCCTTCCCCTTGCGCGCGGGAGTCATGGTGCGTAGTTGAGCCCGCACGGCGCTTTACAGGCAATTCTACCCCCTGGCGATCCGGGGCTCAGGGGTAGCTCAGGTATACGTGCCGGGGAGGGTGTTGCGGCGCCGGCGGCCTTGCTTTAGCAGGATATCGTCCTTGGCGGCCTGCGGGGTGACTCTTTCGTCACGGGCTTCGAGGGCGAGTTGCTCGCGGTGGTTGATGATCCAGAGGTAAAGGTCCAGCTCGGTGCGGCCGTCGAAGGCGTCGAGGACGCGCTCCTCCCGGATCATGTCCGCTATTGGGCGATAGGAGTATTCGTACCAGTCTCTCAATACCTCTTCGTGCGAGACGTAACGCCGCCAGAGTTGCGAAAGCCGGAAACCGTGAGCCTCGATATAGGTGGCGAGGCGCCGGTAATCCGTGACGTCGGAGAACTGGAGCTTGATCTCCCGCAGCACACGGTCCATAGGGAGGCGCTCCAGCAGACGGCGCTGCTCTAGCTTGTGAAGCAGATCTTCGGCGGTGAGGGCCGAGTCTATCGGCACGCGGCTCCGGAGCTCTATGACCTCGGCGTCCAGCTCCTGGATGCCTTGAAGATGGGCCACGGAGACCCGGTGGTTGCCGTCGATGACGAAGTAGGCGTCGCCTATCTTATAGAGGCTTATGGGCGGAAGCTCCTCGGCGCGATGGATCATCTGGTCGATCTTCTTCCACCGCTCCCCGACGCTGCCCTTCGATGGCAGGAAGGCCCGGTCGAAGTCCCTGTGCCGTCCGACGCTGCCAACGATTTTATCTACCGGCACCTCTCGCAGACCCAGATACACTTGCTCCACTGCCCCGAGGGCGCTCTTGACCTCGTCGAAGGAGAGCAGTTGGTTCGAGTGAGGGTCCCGGTGCAGGTAAGCGCCGACCCTTCGCAAAAAGGCCTTGCGGCGGGCGCGCGAGAAGTCTCTGTCGGCCTGCTCGTTGGAATCAGTAAAATCTACCACCATGAGAATCTACAACCCGCCAACCGCGATCACAAGGGTCTCGGCGTAAAGAACAGTTTAAACTTCGATAATCCTGTGCCCGTAGACGTTTATTATCTTCGTACCGCCGTGCTTCGTTACCCGCTGCTTCTTCTGATCCGGCCCGTAGAGGTGGATGTGTCCGTGTAGCCACAACTCGGGCTCGTAACGGTCCATGAGACCGAGGAAGGATATGAACCCGGTGTGAGGCAGGTCCTCGCGGTCCCCCAGGCCGAAAGCCGGGGAATGGGTAACGAAGATCCGGGGCATCGGACGCCCGAGGAGCTTGCGCCAGCGAATCCTGGCCCAGAGAGTCCGCGTCTTCCAGCGCATCTGGCGTTCGGTATACTGGTTGGGACCGCCGGAGTACAGCCGCGACCCCGAGAGCCCCGCGACCACCACGCCCCCAATATCCACCACCTGCCCGTCCAGAGGGATGCAGCCCTCCGGGTACTCCATCTCCGGGTCGGGGTCGTGGTTGCCGAGGACGTAGTAGACCGGCGCGCCCAGAAAGGTGACGATGTACTCCAGGTAGTTGAACGGGAGGTCGCCGCAGGATATCACCGCTTCCACCCCTGCGGCGTTCGCCTCCAGGTTCGGCCCATAGAGCGGCTGCTCCACGCGGTCGCTGATGCACAGGATTCTCATGCTCTCCGTTTCACCACCTCGGAAAGCATACCCACTTTTATCGGTACAAGCTTACAATCCGTCTCCTGGGCGCAATCCCGGTCAGGCGTGTGGTACGTTCCCGCTTGGTCCAACGAGAGCGGGGGTAATACAGCTCCAACATCCGATAAGGGAGGCAAAGAGATGGCTGGACCGGAGACTCCGAAACTGATGGTTGACGTGGTGATTCCCGCTGAGCAGGGCGTGGTGCTCATCCGGCGGGGCAGCGAACCCTTCGAGGGTCAGTGGGCTTTGCTCGGTGGCTTCGTCGAGGTAGGGGAGACGGTCGAGCAGGCCGCCGCTCGCGAAGCCGAGGAAGAGACTGGTCTCGCGGTAGAGATAGCGCGCCTCGTCGGCGTCTACTCGCAGCCGGATCGCGACCCGCGCGGCCACAACGTGAGCGTCGCCTTCCTCGCCCGCGTCCTGGGCGGCCAGATGCAGGCGGCGACCGACGCCTCGGAGGTTGAATCGCTGGACCCGGACTCCGTCGAGCTTGCTTTCGACCACGCCAGGATCATCGAAGATGCCTTGAGGGCGGAGGATTAATCTCCAAGAGCCCACAACGACTCGGCCGGCAGACGAGCAGATACCTCGTCCCCGACCCGCAACCGGATGTGAGGCGGCAGGGCGGCCCGGAGTTTGGTGTCCGAGGTCTGAAGCGTGTAATGCACCTGCGTCCCCAGGTAGGTTGCACCGGTAACGCGGGCCGCGAAGGAGTTTTCGCCCTTCTCCAGGCGCACGGCTTCGGGACGGATCGTAAGCGTTAGTTCGCCGGGTGGCGCCGAATTTTTGAGCTTCAGGGCACCAAGGGAGGTATGGACGTGGCCGTTTTCGGCGTGACCCTCTATGAAGTTGGTCGCGCCGAAGAAGCGGGCGGCGGCCCGGCTCGCCGGACGGTCGTAGAAAGCCTCCGGCTCGTCGTACATCTGGAGGTTGCCGTCGAAGATGAGGGCTATACGGTCCGCGAGGACGACCGCCT
>JBBPZZ010000092.1:0-7877 GCA_038198445.1 Rubrobacterales bacterium | reverse complement strand
TTCCGCCGCGACGGATGCCCAGCACGTATCGGTGGAGTTCGTGCACCCGGTGATCGTCGGTAAGCGGGCGCTTCCTGCGCTGGATCTCGGCCCGGACTTCGAGCGCCGCATGCCGGTGGTGCTGCGGCCGGAGGATATGGTGATGGGGTTCGCGTTCCCGGAGCCGGATGAGGCGGTGGAGAGGACGCTTCGGGCGGCGCGGGAGCGGGGCGCTCTGACGTTCGCCCTGACGGGGGAGGCGGCAGAGTATTCGTTTGCGCCACCGGATGACGACCCGTTCGTGATCCAGGAGGTATTCGAGGTCCTCTACCATGTGCTCTGGGAGACGGCCCACGTGTACTTCGAGCACCGCGAGCAGGGACACGACGTTGGCGCTTCTTCCTTCCTGTACCCGATGCTTGGTAGTCAGGAGCAGCCACTCGAAGAGGTCGTGCGGGAGGTGCGGGGTTCGATGCTCCAGAAGATGCGGGAGACGAACCGGATGCGGGCCGCGGAAACGGAGGCGGAATCCATCGCGGAGACCGCCGTCGCCGTCGCGGAACGGCTGGAGCGCGGAGGCAAGCTCATTACGTTCGGCAACGGCGGTTCGGCCACCGACGCCAACGACCTCGTCGCTGATTGCGTGGACCCGCCGCATGGTATGAGGCCGGTCCCGGCCGTCTCGCTGTCGGCGGAGCCGGCCAACATAACGGCCATCGCAAACGACATCGGGGCGGAGGCGATCTTTACCCGCCAGCTCATCGCGCACGCCCGGCCGGAGGACGTGGCGATCGGGATCTCCACGAGCGGAGGATCGGCGAACATATTGTCGGCGCTGGCGGAGGCCCGCAAGCGCGGGCTGTTGACGGTCGGCCTCGTTGGTTACGATGGAGGCAGGATCTTGAGCGAGAGGCTTGCGGATCACGCGCTGGTCGTCCGCTCGGACTACATCCCGCGCATCCAGGAGGTGCAGGCGTCCATCTATCACGTCCTGCGAGGTCTTATTGAGGACCTGAGAGGAGAGCGCCGGCATGGGTATGGTGGAGGACGAGGAGCTACTGGCGGGGTCGCTGAAGGTGGAGGATCCCTTGACCCGCCCAGGATCAGGTAGTTGACAAGCTTAACACGATGCCGTATCCCATGCCCCTGCACAGCCACTTCCTTCAAGTCCGCAACGGCAAAGGGAACGGATCGTTGGGGGATGCGGTGATTGTCAGGCCGCACATGGGCAGGCGAACTTTCGACTGAACCGGAAGGGCGTGTTCGCGGAATGGGAGTTTGATGCAGGAGAGATCTTACCGGGACCCGCTAAACCCGCGGGAGCGTGAAGAGTTCGAGAAAGACCTCATCGCCTTCTGCGACGGCGAACTCGACATGTTAGGCGATATCCGTGGTCTGAACGTCCTCTACGCCGGAGGTTCTTCTCTGCTTTGGATCGAAGGCTTGAGCCAGCGCATCGGGGAAGAGGGCACCCTCACCGCCCTGGATATCGACGTGGAGCGCATCGACGAGACACGCGGGAAACTCCAGGAGGCGGACCTCGCCGCTCCCGTGCGGCTCGTCGTGGGGAACGTGTTACATCCACCGTTCGAGGCGAAGACCTTTGATCTCGTTTATTCGTCGGGACTCTTCCACGAGCTTGACGTGCGCGAGCATGGCGCGGGAAGCGCGCTGGCGGCTCTCGCCAATGTGGTCCGTCCCGGCGGACGCATTGCGACGAGCGATTTCGTGGATTCAATGCCCGCTGTTCAACTCGAAGACGAGGAGATTCAACGTGAGGCGGCGCGTGTGATGACGAGGACCGAGCTTTACGGAATTGGAGCGCCGGAGCGGCTCGTCGCGCTGCACGAATCTGTTCTGGAGGGAGTTCGGTCACGAGTCTCGCCGCCTTTTGAAGTCCGGCATTTGGATAAGGTCGTGCTGACCGAAGGTGAGGACGACGTTGGGAGGTTGCGCGCTGTCAGCCCGAAGGATCTCCGCCGCCGGCGCGAGAACTTTCTGAAGCGGGTGCGGCGCGAAGGATACTCGCGTCCGGCTACCATCTACGTCGAAGGGTTCGTGGCCGGAGGTTAGATTTCGCCGCGCCTTGCTCTGGTGAACGGATGCCGCCTCATCGCCCGCGTCTTCTGGTAGCCTTTGTCGAGGACTTTAATCAAAGGAGAGATCACCGATGACGCAGCCGATAGACCTCTACTACTGGCCGACACCGAACGGTCACAAGATCGCCATCTTCTGCGAGGAGAGGGGCCTTCCGTACAATATCGTTCCGGTCAACATAGGGGAGGGTGACCAGTTCGAGCCGGAGTACCTGAAGATAAGCCCGAACAACAAGATGCCCGCCATCGTGGACCCGGACGGACCTGGCGGAGAGCCTATCTCCATGTTCGAGTCGGGGGCTATCCTGATCTACCTGTCAGAGAAGACCGGGAAGTTCCTGCCCGACACGCCCCGCGAACGGTACACGGTCTTGCAGTGGCTGATGTTTCAGATGGGACACGTAGGCCCGATGCTCGGACAGGCCCACCACTTCCGGGGATACGCGCCGGATAAGATCCCCTACGCCATCGAACGCTATACCAACGAGGCGGCCCGGCTCTACGGCGTGATGGATACGCGGCTCTCCGAGACCGAATACTTCGCGGGCGGCGATTACACGATAGCGGACATCGCCATCTACCCCTGGCTCATCTCGTACGAGCGTCAGGGTCAGCGCATGGAGGACTTCCCGAACCTCAACCGCTGGTTCGAGGGCATGGGCTCGCGTCCCGCCGTGCAGCGCGCGCTGGAGGTCGGTAAGGAGCTTCGCCAGGATTATAGCCAGAGCATGGACGATAAGACCCGCGAGACACTATTCAGCAACAGGCGTCCCGCGAAGGGATAGGGAGAAAAGGCATGCCGCGCATCGACGGTGTGGACCCAGCGGAGACTGAAAGGCAGGTCAGGGCCGTCCTCGAAGCCCAGGCGAAGAAGTGGGGAGCGCCGCTCCTGAACCACCTGCTCTACGCCCGCCGTCCAACCATATTCCGTGGAGCGCGGGCCATGTGGGGCGGGCTGGACGCCTCCGGGCTCATAGACCCGAGGCTCGTCGCACTCGTCAACCACAGGGTCGCCGCGCTCAACGGCTGCGAGTTCTGACAGGACATAAACGCTGCCGTGGGCAGCGAGTTGGGAGTCCCGGACGAGAAAATACTCACTCTCGACGAGTACGCCACGAGCCCTCTCTACGACGAGAAGGAGCGCGCGGCGCTCGAATACGCCGACGCCATCACCCTCTCGAACCGTGAGGTGGACGACAGGCTGTTCGAGACGGTGCGGGGTTTCTTCGGTGATGATGCCCTGGTGGAGTTGACGGCGGTCATCGCGTGGGAGAACTCATCCAGCAAGTTCAACCGCGCCTTGCGCGTGCCGTCTCAGGGACTGTGGAAACGGCCTGAATAGGGAACTATCTCTCCAGGACTATCGTGACGGGACCATCGTTTACAAGCGCTACGTCCATCATGGCGCCGAACTGCCCGGTCTTTACCGGGACGCCCGTTGCGCGGAGTCTCTCGCAAAAGTAGTCGAAGAGCGGCTCCGCCTCCTCGGGCGGGGTGGCGTGGATGAAGCTCGGGCGCTTGCCCTTGCGGGTGTCGGCGAGCAGGGTGAACTGTGAGACGGCGAGGACCTCGCCCGACACGTCTTTCACGCCCAGGTTCATCTTGCCGGCCTCGTCGTTGAAGATACGCAAGCCCGCGACCTTCCCGGCGAGCCAGTCGGCTTCGGGTTTGCCGTCGCCCTGGGCCACGCCGACGAGGAGCAGAAGTCCGGCGCCGATCCCGGAGATCCTGGTTCCATCGACCGTGACGGAGGCGTTCTTGACCCGCTGCAAGACCATTCGCACGAGGTACTAGAGCGGCTGGCGGCCTGGATAGCCGGCTGAGATCTCGTGCCAGTATCCCACCCGCTCCTCGGGCGGATGCCAGCAGAGGAAGACGACGCGTCCTTCGCGTTCATGCGGGAAGTCCAGGAGTCCCGTGTCGAGGTCCTTCAGCAGGACGCCGAGTCCGCGGATGCGGTCGATGGCGAGGTACAGGTTGTACGCCTCGACGCCGTACTCCGAGCCGATTTTGCCTCCCCCGTTTATGCCGGCGGATCGCAGGATAGGTTCGAGGTGCGGTGCTTTCTCGCGCACGGCGTCGCGGTGAACCGACACGTCTTCCAGGAGTTCGTTCAGCTTCGGGAGCAGGGCGTTCGCTTCATCCACGGTGAAGAGTTTCGGGAACGGGGATTCCACCCGGACGCTCCGCTCTAGCGTCCCTCGGAGAGGCGGTCGGCCAGCATCTCGGGCAGTCCGGCCGCCCGGATCTTCGTCTGCGCCTTCTGGATGTCGTACTCGACGAATCGGTAGACCACCCGCGGCCCACGCTGCTCCTCTTCGCCGTCGCCGCCACCCTCCGCGAGGACGTAGGAGGCGAAGGTATCGCTGTCACGCGGCTGTCCCACGGAGCCGGGGTTGACCAGATAAGGGCCGTTCGCGCTCAAGTCCAGGGCGTGTGTCCCGGTGACGGAGCCGTTCGGCGAGGGCACGACCGTCTTCACGTGCGTGTGGCCGAAGTAGCAGACCGGCACTCCGGGATACTCGCTCCTCAGGATAGCCAGGTTCTCCTCGGCGGAGACGGAGTTGATAATGTACTCGTCCGGGTCACGGACGGAGCCGTGGACGAACAGCGCGCCTTTAGTCTGGATCATTCGCGGCCTCGAAAGCAGGAACTCCGCGTTGGTTTTGCTCAGGCGCTCCCTGGTCCATTTGACCGCGGCGGCGGCCACGGGGTTGAACCAGGCAAGGTCCGTATCCAGGTCCGTCACGGCCAGGTCGTGGTTGCCGGAGATCACCGGCATCTCCATCTCGCGCACGATATTGCAGCATTCGTTTGGGCTCGCCCCGTACCCGATAACGTCGCCGAGGCAGTAGATCATCTCGACCTCCCCAGGCACGTCTCTAAGGACGGCTTCGAGAGCCTCAAGGTTGCCGTGGATGTCCGAGATCACCGCGTACATAACGTGAGTGCGGCGTAGTTTACTCGTTTCGTGCGCGATTCACAAAACCCCCGCCAGCATTGAAGGACTCCCCGCCGTAAGGTAGTATTGCGAGGCGGTTTTCCTCGTCTACGGGCCTGTAGCTCAGGGGATAGAGCAATGGTTTCCGGTGCCATGTGTCGGAGGTTCGAATCCTTCCAGGCCCGCTTCTGTCGTAGTTGGGACCGCCGAGGTCAAGACTGTAGTAAGAGGAGTGTCGCATAGTGTATCGGCATACAGTTCACTACAGCGCGTACCCGGACAAAGTAGCCATCCCTCTTTCTGAAAGCGATGCTGAAGAGGATTTGGTTGTTCGTTCCTCCGTGGTGACGGGGGATGCGCTGAACGTACTTGCCAGTCTACCCAAAGAGTCGGTCCGTACCATCGTTACTTCGCCGCCTTACTGGTCATTGCGCGATTATGCGATACCCGGCCAGATAGGCATGGAAGACGATCCCGACGAGTATGTCGCGTCGCTGGTTAGAGTCTTCGATGAGGTATGGCGGGTGCTCAGAAAGGATGGATCTCTATGGCTGAACATCGGCGATTCTTATACCTCGGGAAACAGAACGTGGCGAGCTCCCGACAAAAAGAATCCCATCCGCGCTATGAGTACCCGGCCTCCCACCCCGAAAGGTTTGAAACCGAAGGAACTAGTCGGCATTCCGTGGAGAGTGGCTTTCGCTCTCCAGGCGTCTGGCTGGTACCTTCGATCTGAAGTGATCTGGCGCAAGCCCAACGCCATGCCCGAATCGGTTAAGGATCGTCCTACACGATCCCACGAGTACCTGTTCATGCTCACCAAGTCTGAGCGCTACTATTACGACCGGACGGCCGTCCTGGAGGTGAACGGACGTAACTTGCGGACAGTCTGGGACATCAACACACAACCTTTCTCGGAAGCACACTTTGCCACCTTCCCACCAGAGTTAGTAGCGCGCTGCATCAAGACGACTTCTGAATCGGGAGATGTTGTTCTGGATCCATTCCTGGGTTCTGGTACCGTAGCGGCTGTCGCTATACAAAACCAACGAGCTTTTGTCGGTATAGAACTCAATCCCGAGTACATCAATATCGTGCGCCGGCGGATATCTCAACTGGGAGGACGGCTGGATCAGTGGGTCGAGGAAGTTGGTTAGTCTGCAGTTCAAGCCAATCTCTTCCGATAAGCCGATAGACATCTACGAAGCACTGATCGCCGCCCGCCGTCTTCAACTCCAGCCAGCTTTAGGCGAAGCGGTGAGCGAGGTGGGAGTTGCGACCATCGACGAGGAACTACGGGAGCTTGTGCCTTCCGATTCTCTCAATCATCTCGCGAGTCTAGGTCTTCGAGGCGAGCGCGTTTTTCCAGTACCGGTGATTCTCGAACACGCTCCGCCCCTGATTGGTTACTATCGGATGCTCCTCGGCCTCTCGAAGAAAGAGTTTGGAGACAAGGGGAAACTAGGATACGGTCCCTGGTTAAACGCAGAGGAACGGGGTGAGATCTCTCCCAGGCTCCTTCCGTACCTCTCTCAACTCTGCGAGGCTTTCATTACGCCTCTCGTGGAACTCGTGCAGGCAATGGACACTTTCGATGCCCGCGACCTGAGCGACTTGACGTTGCTCACCCTGGGGCCGACTTTGCAGGGAGGGCGCAACAATGTCATCGGATCACGCGCTTCACGTGCCGTGTTTGAGGCGCTAAGGTCGTTGGTGGCCGACTGGATCGTCTTCGACAGCGAACGTCTGGTGCGGGTCGAGACCCCAGGAGGACAAAAGTTTGCGCTGATCGAAGGAAGTGATCCTGATGTGCGCTTAGACCTGACCTCTGCGAGCGGGGAGGAGATTCCGGTTATAGCCATAGAGATCAAGGGCGGAGAAGACGCCAGGAATGCACACAACCGCGCCGGTGAAGCTGAGAAGTCGCACCTCAAGGCCAAGATCGCCGGATACCGTCACCGCTGGACGATAATGGTGATGCAGGAAGTAAATAGAGCCCGGCTGCAGAGTGAGACTCCTTCCTCGACGGAAATATTCGAGGCGTCAGAAGTAATTGAGCGATCCGGGTCCGACTGGGAGAAGCTACGCCGAAAGTTTGTCGATTTCGTCAACGAACCGCTTTCATAAGCTCGAAGAACCGAGACAACGGTACTGATCTACGTTTTTATTTCTCTCCCGTAGAACGCGGTCGCAGAAGCGACACGGCTGACTTTAGTTCCTCAGTCTTGAGCAGCACTGCGACACCGAGGTAGGCTGCCACCGCCGCGCTGCCGACCAAAGTAAGTATCCCAGCCCGGTCCAGCAGCCCCGAGCCAGTTCCCGTGAGAAAGATCCCGATTCGGGCGACTGCATACATGACGGCTCCGGCGATGAGGATTTTTGCGAGTGATGTTGCGAGGCGGCGGCCGTCGAGGCGCTTTATCTCCCGGCGCATGGCCGCCAGGAGCCCGAGTGCGAGGATAGTGTATGCGCCGGAGAAGGCGAGGGCGACGCCGGGTAGTTGCATTATGCTGGAGAGGGTGTAGGCAAGCGCGACGTAGAGCGCGAGGAGTCCGGCGTTGAGGAGGGCGGGGGTCCTGGTGTTCTGGCGGGAGTAGAAGGAGCGGACGAGGATGAAGTAGGCGGCGTAGCCGAGGAGGCCGACCCCGTAGGCGGTGAGGATGGTTGCGACCGAGTTGGTGTCGGCGGCGGTGAACTTTCCACGTTCGTAGAGGAGGCCAACTATGGGTTTCGATAGTGCGACCATTCCGACGGAGGCGGGGACGACGATGAATACCATCGTCCGCAGGCCGAAGGAGAGGGTCTCGCGGTAGCCGTCGGTGTCGCCGTTTGAGTAACGTTCGGAGAGCTCGGGGATGAGG
>JBBPZZ010000091.1:0-2848 GCA_038198445.1 Rubrobacterales bacterium | reverse complement strand
GCGATAGCCATCGCGATAACCACGTCGACTAACTCGAAGTGGAAGATCTTCTTTTTCTCCTCCTCGGTCCTGCCGACGACCCGCCGCTGCGTGAGCGCCGAGTGCAGGTAGATAACGTGCGGCATTACCGTCGCGCCCAGGATGCCCGCGGCCAGCAGCACGCTTTCACTCCCGGCGAAGCGCGGGATGAAGAGACCGGCCAGGATCCTATCCGCCTTCGGCTCGGCGTAGAACATCTGGAAGGCGAAGGCCACCACGATCACACCGACCAACGCCGCTATAACAGCCTCCAGCGGCCGGAAACCCCTCCGCTGCAACTCCAGTATCCCGAACGCCCCCACCGCCGTGAGCAGCCCCGCCGGAAAGAGCGGGATGCCGAAAAGCAGGTTCAGGGCCAGCGCCGCCCCGATAAACTCCGCCAGGTCCGTCGCTATCGCGATGATCTCCGCCTGCACCCACAGAAAGAACGTAACCGGCCTGGAGAACCGCGCCCGGCACACCTCCGGCAGATTCTTCCCCGTCGCGATCCCGAGCTTCGCCGACATGGACTGTATGAGCATCGCCATCAAGTTGGAAGCCAGTATGACCCACAACAGCAGATACCCGAACTGCGCCCCTCCCGAGATGTTCGTCGCGAAGTTTCCAGGGTCCACATACGCCACCGCCGCGATGAACGCCGGCCCGAGAAACGGCAAAAACTTCCGCAAACCCCGCCGATTCCCCTTCAGCGACTCGTGCGCCGCCCGCGCCGTCGCGCTCTCCCCCGGCAGAACACTGTCTAATCCTGGGATATCGTCTTCGTAATCCTTGCTCACAAATACTCCAACTAAAAATATTAGGTTTATCTAATCTTATATTGAGCACTAGTTAATAGTCAAGTCGTTTTGGGCTTGATTTCGATTTTGTATCGTCTAATATAAGTGTTGAGATGTCCAACCTCACTGCTCCCCGCTCTCCATCGTCTTCGGTCGGCGACTATCTGAAGGCTGTGTGGGAGCTTGCGCGGGACTCCGGGGAGGCGGCATCGACAAAAGATGTCGCGGCGCGGCTCGCGGTATCGCCGGCTTCGGTCTCCAACATGTTCGCGCGGTTGCAGGAGATGGGTCTGGTGAGCTACGAGCGGTATCGGGGGGCGACGCTCACCGGGCGCGGTCGGAGCGAGGCGCTGCGGCTGGTACGGCGGCACCGGCTGATCGAGACCTTCTTGTTGGGGCATCTCGGGTACTCCTGGGAAGAAGTCCACGAGGAGGCGGAGAGGCTGGAGCACGCCGTCTCCGACGGGTTCACCGAGCGTCTGGCGGAGTTCCTCGGGCATCCCGAACACGACCCTCACGGCGACCCGATCCCGGCGGCGGACGGAACCCTGGAGCCGGACGACTCGTTCCAGCTCGGCCGGGCCGAGGCGGGAGAACAAGTCCGTATCTACAAGGTCAACGACGACGATGCCTCGGTCCTGGACTATCTAGGTGAGCACAACCTGACTCCGGGGCGGCTGCTGACCGTAAGAGAAGTCCGCGCCCTGGACGCGGTCGTCACCGTCGAGGATGAAGAGGGAGAAAGCCACTCGCTCGGGGAGGCGCTGGCGCGTTCTATCTTCGTCCAGAAGTCCCAGTAACGTCGCCTGGCGGGTCCGGACAGCTTCACTCAGGAAGCGTCGTTACCGCGCCGGGCGAAGAGACCGCGAGCCTTCATGGTCATCGCGACCTCGCCGCGCTGGTTTCGCACCTCCGAGTGCAGGTGGACCGTTCCGCGCTTCGGGTTGCGGGCGGATGGAGTTGTGTCGAGGACGGTGAGGCTGGCGCTCAGGGTGTCGCCGGGCCGGACGGGCTTCAGCCAGCGAAGCTCCTCGACTCCCGGCGAACCCATGCTGGCCGCACGGGACAAGACTGCATCCACGTAGAGGCGCATGAAGATAGCCGCCGTGTGCCAACCGCTTGCAATGAGACCGCCGAACGCGGATTCGGCGGCCGCGCCCTCGTCAACGTGGAACGGTTGAGGATCAAACTCCCTGGCAAAGGCAAGAATTTCCTCGGCGGAAAGAGTCCGCTGCCCGAGATCCAAGACAGCTCCCGGCTCGAAGTCCTCGAAGTAGAGAAAGGACGCCCCGTCTCGCGAATTCTCCACGTCAGGACTGCTTTCTGCGCCGCAGGCTCTCCCAGCTTCCATCCCCGAACCAGCCACCGTCCACGGAGAGGGTGTGGCCGTTTATGTAGCCGCTCTGCTCCGGGTCGGCCAGGAAAGCCACGGCCCGCGCTATATCTTCGGGACGGGCAAATCGGCCCATCGGAGTGCGGCTCTCGATATCTGCGTCGGTGTAGCCACCGCCGGCCTGGTCCTCTTCGTCCATCTCCGTCTTCACCCATCCGGGACAGACGGCGTTCACCCGCACGCCGCGTCCGCCCCACTCCGCGGCGAGGGTGCGAGTAAGGCCAATTAGGCCGTGCTTACTCGCGTTATACGCCGCCCGGTCCCCGATACCGAGCAATCCGGCAACAGAGCTTATGTTCACTATGCTCCCGGAACCCTGCTCCAGCATCACCTTCCCGAACTCCCGGCACGTCAGGAAAGGCCCGGTCAGGTTCACCGCCAGGGTCCGGTTCCAGTCGTCGAGTGTCGTCTCTTCGGCGGGTACTATCGTACTGATACCGGCGTTGTTCACCAGCGTGTCTATCCGCCCGAACTCGTCCATCACTGTTTCGACCATCCCGCGCACCGCCGCCTCGTCCGAGACGTTAGCGGGGACGGAGATTCCCTCTGCTCCGGCTCGTTTCAGTTCTTCGAGCGTGCTCTCCGCCGATTCGAGATCGTTGGCGGCGACAGTGTAGCCGCGTTCGGCGAGAGTGAGGGC
>JBBPZZ010000090.1:0-12369 GCA_038198445.1 Rubrobacterales bacterium | reverse complement strand
GGCGACGCCGTGGCGGTTGAAGCGGCCGATCCACTTCAGGGCGGTCCGCTCGTTGCAGTTCAGCCTCTCGGCGATCTCGCGTGCAGTGTGGCCCTGGTTGGAGAGCAAAATTATCTTCGCCCGCCTCGCCTTACCGGCGGCTATCTTGCGGCTGGCAACCGCCTTCTTGAGGACCCGGTACTCGTCTGCGTCGAGCATCTTCACCCGCTTGAACGGTCGCATCGGGGCACCTCCTGGGGCTGGAAGACACCATTATGCACCGAACTTAGCGGACGAGCCAACTGCTATCCGTACCCCGTGACCTCGTGCAGACTGCTTTTCTGGCGTCGGATAAGTTGCCGATATCCGATCTGGCTCTCGTGCGCGACCGGAGTGCTGTGGTGGGTCAGAACCTATAGCCTCGCTATCCCCGCGCGGGCCCGCTTCTCGTCCGAGAGGGCGTACTTCATCACTTGCGAGAGGTCGGAGTGGCCCATGAGTTCCGCAAGCTCCCTCACCTGCCCGGGGTTCTCCTGCAGATACCATGTCCCGAAGGTGCGCCTGAGGTCATGGGGTTTTATGTCCACCTTCTTTATCGTGCTCTGCCTTACCCACCCGTAGAGTCGACGCCTGAGGGTGTTCTCCGTCACCCGAGATCCTTTCTCGTTGAGGAAGAGGCGGGGGGTAGGAAGCTCCCCGAGCTGCACGAGCTCGTCCCGGACCCGTAGGTAGCGTCTGAGAGACTTCCTGAGCTTCGGGCTCATCGGCATGCGCCTTTCCTTGTTGCCCTTACCCCTGGCCACCCTCACCTCCTCCTCGCCGCGCACGAAAGAGAGGTCCTCAAGAGTGAGCGCCGTGGTCTCCTCGATCCGGAGGCCCGCGTAGATCATGGCGGAGAACGCAGCGTGGTCCCGAGCGGCCAGAACTCTTGCTATCACCCGCCTCCTTTGAGTCTTGATGTCCCCGGTCTCCTCGCCGGCCTCTTTTATGACATTAGTATCTTGCATTGCCTGATTGGCGATGGGGGAGAGGAGCATCTCGGCCTCTCGTTTGGTCAGGTAGCTCCGCTTGGGAGCCCTCTGATGGAAGCGCATCTCGTCGAGGTCGGAGGTCGGGTCCGGCAGCTTCATCCTCCTGGAGACCGTCTTGAAGAAGCTCTTGAGGACCGCCAGATGGCTCTTTCGGGACGTATCCGAGAGGCCGCGTTCCTTCAGGTGGTTCACATAAGCCTCGACATCGTCGGCGCCCATATCTATATAGGGTGCGTCGACCGGGGTACCAACTGAGCTACTGTCCGAGTGCTCATTGGTGACCGAATCTATATAGGATGCGTCGTCGCCAAGCCGCGTTGCCATCCACCGTTGGAAGAGGTCGAGCTTCTTACGATACTCGTCGATGGTCCTCTCCGAGCGCCCGCCGGCGCGCTTGGCGCCCAGGAAGAAGTCGATGGCGTCGCCGAGGTAGAGCCCACCATCCTCTACGGCCTTCCCATTGCGTTCGTCGGCGCCTTCCATATTCTCGTAAGCGTTCACTCCAACACGCCCTCTCTAACGTATGGTAGTATGTATGGCATGAAGAAGACCACAGTGTATCTGCCGGACGAACTCAAGGCGGATTTGGAGAGGGTGGCGGGCGCTGTGGGTAGGAGCGAGGCGGACCTTATCCGGGACGCTGTCAGGGTCCTGTTGGAAGGGCAACGCCGGCCACGGCCGAAGGTTCCGCTGTTCGACTCTGGAGACCCGACGCTCGCGGAGCGGGTGGACGAAGAACTCGCGGGCCACGGGCCTTTGCCAGGCTTCGGCGAGCGGTAGACCGAGCGGTAGACCGGACGGTGATCGTACTCGACACCAGCGGCCTGCTCGCCGCCATCGACGCGGCCCAGCGCCACCACGGCCCGGCCCGCGAGGCTCTGGAGCGCGCGGACGCTCCACTCCTCGTCTCGCCGTTCGTACTCGCAGAGATCGACTACCTGCTCGCCACCAGGGTAGGCCGCCGCGAGCAACTGGCCCTGCTCGCCGAGGTCGAACGCGGTGCGTACCGCCTCGAGCCGTTCACGGCCGCCGACGTCGCCGCGGCCCGCACCATACTCGAACGCTACGCCGACCTCGACATCGGGCTCGCCGACGCCTCCAACGTCGTACTCGCAGATCGCCACGACACCCTCGACATCCTCACCCTCGACGAGCGCCACTTTCGCACCGTCCGCTCGCTCTCCGGCCAACCGTTCCGCCTCCTGCCCTCCGACTCGGACATCTGACCTTCATTCGAAGATACTTTATATTATCTTACACCCTGAAAAGTGGGGATTTAGCTTATATATGCGATTTTGCTCCTTGCGAAGGTGAACACGGAATTATCTTACACGATAAAGGACGGGTTTTGTCACGCATTTTGTTGGCGTGTAAGCTTCGGAGACAGTCTCCTTCAGGATCGTGTCGAACGCCTGGACCACCAACTGAGAACACCAACTGAGAACACCCGATACACTTGATCTCAGCCTAGCGGTATACCCTTGCGTTCATTGATGGCAGGACTTACGCAAAGGGCGAGTCTGCTAACCTGAGAATATGAGCTTTACCAAGTTGGACTATTGTCAGTATTTGTTGAGCAGCCAGGTCAACTACACCTTGACCAACATGGCCGAGCATCTAAAGAGCTTCAGCCACGACACCATAAATCGTTACCTAAAAGCCGAGAAGCTCTCGCCTCGTCTTTTGTGGGAGCAGGTGGAGCCGCTGCTGGAGATCGATCCGGATGCGTACTTGATCTTCGACGACACCGTGCTGGACAAGAGCTTTGGGCCGAGGATCGAGGTGGCACGCAAGCAGTGGAGTGGCAACAAGAAGGGCGTGATCGGTGGCGTGGGGGTGGTTTCGTGTGTCTACGTGAATCCGAAAACGGAGCATTTCCGGGTAGTGGATTACCGGATCTTCGATCCCGAGACCGACGGCTTGAGCAAACTCGATCACGTCGAGCAGATGCTAAGGAGCGCCAAGCATCGGAGGTTGGCGTATGGAGCGGTGCTGATGGACACCTGGTACGCGACCAAGGACCTGATGCTCCTCGTCAACGAGATGGGCAAGACGTTTTACTGTCCACTAAAGAGCAACCTCCAGGTAGATGATAGTGGAGGCGAACGTCCTTACCAGCGAGTAGACACATTGGATTGGAGCGAGCAGGAGTTAAAGCAAGGCAAGCGAATCAAGATCAAGGGGTTCCCCAAGGACTACAAGGTGAAGCTGTTCCGGGTGGTCTCTTCCGACCGCACGGAATGGATCGTCACGAACGATCTATCTCGGGACTCCACGCACGACACGCGAGAGGTGCGTGCCATGCGCTGGAAGATCGAGGAGTTTCACCGGGAAGCCAAGCAGTTGACGGGGATAGAGTCTTGTCAGTGTCGGGTGGGGCGCATCCAACGCAATCACATAGCGTGCGCGATGTTGGTGTGGAGTCGTTTGAAGCAGTTGGCTTACCAGAGCGGGAGGACCGTCTACCAGATCAAGCACGGCTTGCTGTATGACTATCTCGTCCAACAACTCAAGAATCCCAGCGTTCAGATGGTTCTTGCGTAAGTCCTATGGGATAAACTTCGTAGCAGCGCTATCCTGAAGGTTCTAAGAGGAGGAATTCGCGTTTGAAGGCTCTCGTGATAGTAGGGCACGGTTCGCATCTCAACGAGGACTCCAGTCTGCCGGTCCACGAGCACGCCGGGCGCATCCGGGAAACCGGTGAGTACGATGAGGTGGTCGAGTGCTTCTGGAAAGAGGAGCCCGCGATGCGCCATGTGCTCGACACGGTAGAGTCCGAGGACGTTTACGTGGTCCCGGCGTTTATCTCCGAGGGATACTTCACCCAGCAAGTCATACCGCGCGAACTGGGCCTTGAGGGACCGGTGACCAGGAAAGGCGGGAAGACCGTCCGGTACGCCGGGCCGCTCGGCACCTTCGAGGGGATGGCCGATGTGATCCTGGAGCGCGTCGGGGACCTGATGGAGGGCAAAGAGACTTCAGGGCGTACAGCGCTGGTCCTGCTTGGGCACGGGACGGACCTGAACAAGAGTTCCAGCGATGTTATCTATCAGAACGCGGAACGCATCAGGGAGCGAGGGGTCTACGATCTGGTCGAGGTCGGTTTCCTGGACCAGGAGCCCGAAATCGGTCAGGTCGTAAAAACCGTGGACGCTGAGAACGTTATTCTGATCCCCGTCTTCATCGCCGAAGGCTGGCACACTCGGGAGACGATCCCCGAGGACCTGGGGCTGACCGGTGAGGTTACCGTCCGCGAAGACAGGAGAATATTTTACGGCGCTCCGGTTGGGACTCATCCTTCGATGGCTAACCTCATCATGGCCCGCGCCCGTGAGACGGAGGAGCAGGTCGTCCAGAGTGCAAACTGAACCGGCGCGGAGTCCGAACGCCGCCGCGGCCTCCCGTGAATCCTTCGCCGCCTGGATAGACGAAGCCCCCGAAGGAAGGACCTTCGGCCAGATCCTCATCAGGCCCGTTGGCCCCGGCGGATACTATCTGTGCCACGCGGAAGATACCGAAGAGGTGGATCTAACGCTCCATGAAGACCCGCGTTCGGCGCGAGAGATAGCGAAGCTCACCGAGATGGGTGAATACCGTCCGCTGAAAAGCTCTCCGAACCTCCGGCGCGGATGGGCGCTACGGGTGGCGGACTCCAGACAACTCGTGGCGGCGATGAACTACCTCTACCCGGCGGGCGTGGTCCACTGGTATCTGGATCGCGAGGGAGAACTTGAGATCACCAACTACCGTGAGAACGCCGCCCGCCAGAGCGGCATCTACAAGCGGGTTCAGCGGCTCACCGACCAGGGCGTTCAGGACGCCGCGAAGGCCTGCTGCGAGGACGCCGTCTGCCTCAAGCGGACTTTGTGGGATGTGGATCAGGAGACGCCGCTCGAAATGGAGCGGGGAGAGGGTGAGATCCCCTGTCCCGAACCATGCAGCATCTTCGTATCCTTCGCCCGGCGCGTGAGGCTCTTCGAGCGTGAGAAGAAGCGCGATCTCGACGCGGCGGGCCTCTCTCCCAGCGAGAAAGAAGACATCATCGCCCTGGTCGAATCCGCGGCGAGTGGCAAGGTCGCGCTGGCCCGCGAGGCGGAGTTCGAGAAATCCCTCAACGAGCGCCGGATGCGCTACCGTAAGATCACCCTGGCGCCAAAACTCCAACCCGGCGACTGATATCGAAGACCACGGAGTTTATGAAAACCGGCCGGCGAATGACGCCCATTTGATTCAGAGGGTACGCGCCTCTCTCGGCAGAAGCGGCCATCTCCGGGGGAGGCCCAGGGTCAACGTCAGTTCCTGCGCCTTTGTCGTGACGTTGCATGGAGCCGTTAGTGACGACGACCGGGGCGAGATCGAGTCAGCGGTTCGCGGAGTGCCGGGCGTGGCGGATGTTATAAACAAGTTGACAGCCGAATGACCTGCCCAGACTTGCGGCGCTGTTTCCTCACGTTCGCCGCCGGGTACGAGGTCACGGAATGAAACTCCAAGAGACCAATGGAGGTTGCTGATGGCAGTCAAGAGAAAAGCCGCGAAGATCGGGGCGAAGGCGGGGACAAAAGCTGGAGCAAAATTAGGGGCGAGGGTCGCTCCGAAAGCTGGCCGTGCCGCTGGTAAAGTCGCCTGGAAGGCGGGCAGGGCGGAGGCCAAGCTGATAAAGCACGCGATGAGGTCGCGGGAGCCCAGGAGCGCCTGCTTCTTCAAGTACGGGCTCTTCGCCCTCGTGGGGTTCGCCATCGGTGCTCTGGTAGCCCGCTCGCGCGGCGGCGCTGCTCCTTTCCCCGGTACGACTGGACAGCACGAGCCGGATTCCGGCAGTTCGGCTGGTCAGCAAGGCGAGACCTGGGGTTCTGGGACCCCGACGGGTACAGCTGGTGGAGGCGGCCACCAGCGCACCGCGGATGAGAACCGGACGGGCGCCGAGCGCGACTACTCGGACCCTTCCTCGGGGCCGCTTATCGGTGAGCAGCACCGGGGCCAGACGGGAGACATTCCCGAGCAGCAGGTGGAGATCGAACAGCGTATCAGGACTCGCATTGGGGAGGATAACCGCACCAGAGACATGCAGCGGGTCAATGTTGAGGTCAACGACGGTGTGGCCGAGCTTCGCGGGTCCGCCCCCTCTGATGAAGTAAAAGATGCGGTGGGTGAGATCGCCGCCGGGGCCGAAGGTGTCCGGGAGGTCCGCAACCTCATCACGGTTAACTCTTAGGCCCGCGACTCTTTACATGTAGAAGGAGCCGGTCGGCGAGGGCTAACCAGCTCTTTAGTCGCGGATTATCTTGAGTAGCTCGTCGCGTTCCCGTTCCATTGTCCCAGTGTCTTCCGCCTCGACGTTCAGACGCAATAGCGGTTCGGTGTTCGAGGGACGGAGGTTGAACCACCAGTCTCCGAAGTCCACGGTCAGGCCGTCAAGGTAATCCATCCGGGGCGCGGGTTCGCGTTCGGAGTAGCGCTCCTCGATGTCCTTCATTACCGCTCCCTGGTCTTCGACCGCCGAGTTGATCTCACCGGACCGCGAGTAAGGGTCTATGGGTTCGAGAAGCTCGGAGATGGCGTTTTTTTGCCGCGCTACCAGCTCGGCGACCTTGAGCATGGCGATTATGCCGGAGTCGGCGAAGTAGTTGTCCCGGAAGTAGAAGTGGCCGGAGTGTTCGCCGCCGAACGCGGCGTCATTGGAGCGCATCTGCGGCTTGATGATCGAATGTCCGGCCTTTGTGCGGATGGCTTTTCCACCTTCGCGTTCTACCAGCTCGGGCAAAGCCTTTGAGCAGACGGCGCTGTAGATGATCGTCGCGCCCGGCTCCTTCTCAAGCACGTTCTTGGCGACGAGCGCGGCGAGGATGTCTCCCGAGATCGTTACGCCCTTCTCGGTTACGACGAAGCAGCGGTCGGCGTCACCGTCGAAGGCTACCCCGAAGTCCGCTCCCTCCGAAACGACCCGCTCCTGAAGCTCCCGCATGTTCTCGGGTTCGATTGGGTTTGGCGGGTGGTTCGGGAAAGAGCCATCGAGCTCGAAGTACATCGGGACGATCTCGAATGGCAAATTCTCGAATACCGGCGGGAACATCTTGCCGGCCATGCCATTTCCGGCGTCTACCACGACCTTCATGGGTCGCAAGCCCTCTGCGTCGATGAACTTCAGGCAGTGCTCCGCGTAATCTTTCGTTATGTCGCTCTCTTCGACGGAGCCGGCGAATTCGGCTGGTCCGTGGAGCTTACCGGAGGTGATCAGGTCCCGGATCTGGTTGATCCCCTCCTCGCCGGAGAGGGCTATGGCGTACTCACGGGTTAGCTTGAAACCGTTGTAGTCCTTCGGGTTGTGAGAGGCCGTGATCATGGCTCCGCCCGGCTCCTCCAGATGTCCGACGGCGAAATACAGCGCGTCTGTCGAGAGCATTCCCAAATCCAGCACGTCCGCTCCGGCCTCCGTTACGCCCTTGACGAACGCGTTTTGAAGAGTTTCGCCGGAGAGGCGCATGTCGCGTGCGACCACCACCCGCGAGCCGGAGAGCCCGAGGTGGTTCACGTAAGCGCGGCCGATGTCGCGGGCCACCTCCTCGTTCAAAGTTTCGGGATATATGCCGCGGATATCGTAGGCTTTGAACATAGACCTATCAATCATCGTATCGTTCTACCTCCGGGTCACCGTGTCTCCGGGGCCGCGGAACCGGCCCGCAATTACGTCTTCGATACAATACCGGGTTATGATCCCTCGTGCAGCGCGCATACCGGATGCGGAAGCGTAAAGTGGGACCGCGCTTTACCCGATATGCCGCGCTCTTCTACGGAGGCTTGATCGTCGCAGCACTCATCTGGAACGGTCTTCGGGGCCGGGATCTTCTTTTGCTCGGTGACTCGGTGTTTGCGAGTCTAACTTTGGGAACGCTTACCGCCGCCGGGACGGTCGCCTTAGGCTTGCTTGTCTACCGCACCCTTCCTCTCATGCGGCGTCTTGCCGACGAACTGGCTCCGACACTGGTGGATGGCGCCACCCGCGGCGAACTGGTTTTGATCTCTCTGCTGTCAGGGGTGGGGGAGGAGGTGTTCTTCCGGGGCGCGGTCCAGCCGCAGTTCGGCCTGGTCACGGCCTCGGTGGCCTTCGGGCTCGTGCATATCGGTCCCGACCGCCGGTACCTGGTGTGGACCCTGTGGGCGATTTTCGCGGGGTTTCTTTTCGGGTTTCTCTACGAGGTTACCGGCGGTATACTCGCGTCCGCGGTCGCGCACTCCATGCACAACGCCGCGACTTTCCTGCTCTGGAAGCGTTCTAGAAACCCCATGCGGGAGATGAAGCCACTATGAACAACTATCTTCCGAGCACCACTCACAAGCGCGCCTCTCGCGGGAGCTGGAGAATGTACTCGATCCTCGTCTTGATCCTGGCGGGACTGGCACTGCTGATCTGGCTCCTCTCAATTGGTCTAAAGTTCGAGCCGGGGGAGAAGCTGGCCGCTCAGGGGGTGAGGGACATAGCCGTAAGCGAACGAGACACGCTGTATCCGTCCTCGGACGTGCTGCGTTTCGCCGAACGGCCGCAAGCTGTTCACGTCTATGTCGCCGTGGACGGCCTTAATTCTGGGACGAAGCTCAGCGCCCGCGTCGAACGCTCCGGGCGGGGCTCGCTACTCTCCCGTCTATTCTCGGGTGCGGGCGCCGCTCTGGAGGCCGTTGACGAGAACGAAGAACAGCTCAGCCCGTCGAGTGGAGGGGTCTCTGGCGTGGCGAAATTTATCGTAAGGACGAAGTCTGGGGAGCCCGTGCCTCCAGGCGACTACACTGTTATCATCTATCGCTCGGACGCAAATGCAGAGGGTGAAGAGGAGGCGGCCAGGAAGTTGTTCGTCGTTCGTGGGTAAGGTGGAACAAACTCCAAATATTCCGGTAGTCGCCGTCCAGTTATTAGATACAATTGTGAGCGGTCTTGACGCGGCCCGCGATGGGCGCTGGATCTCTCATGAAGGGACGGCTTAGTGCGCGTTGCGAACATAGTGCTGAACTTGATGAGTCTGATCCTGGTCGCGGCCGCACTCGCGCTGATCGGGAGCTTCTTTGTAGGCGCGCCGTTCACCCCGGCCGGCTCCGCGCACGAGGCTTCGAGCGCGAGCCCGGCCAGGTTCGATGTCCCGGTTCTCCAATCCGGCGCTGACAGGGAGCCCAAAGCGCCCAAGGTCAAAAACGCTAACGTCAAGACCAAGAAGCTGGAGAAGCACTACAATATCCCGAAGAACAAGACGCTGCGTATGACCATCCCAAAGATGAGCCGCGTTGACAACGCTATCATCCCCTACACTGAAGGCGACGACGAGCAGGCGCTACGCAACCACACCGCCATCCACCTCAAGGGTACGGGGTTCCCGTCGCAAAAAGAGGCAAACGTCTACATAGCCGGGCATCGCCTCGGATATCTGAACAGTCAGAGCCTCCTCGCCTTCTACGACCTCAACAAGCTGAAATTAGGAGACAAGATTTATTTGGCTGACGCGAATGGTAAGCGTTATGTATACAAGGTGTACAAGGTCTTCGCGGTTGACCCTTCGGACGTGTACATAACCCGGCCGATCAAGGGCAAAAACATCGTCAGTCTTCAGACTTGCACCCTGCCGGATTTCTCAGAGCGTCTGGTAGTCCGGGCCGAGAAGGTGGGCTGACTTATGCTGCGGCTGCCGGCGCGGAAAGATAGGAAAATAACCCCCGCCAGGAAACGCGGCGTTACTCCGCCCGCGACCAAGGGAAATATGCAGGTCCGGGTAGTTACCATCGCTGTCCTGGTGGCCGTTGTGTTCGTTATTCTGTCGACCCGCCTGTGGTATCTGCAGGTGCTGGCTGGAGAAGACTACACGCACTACGCGCAGGCCACGCACACCCGAGAGGTCAAGATACCGGCGCAGCGAGGCGTTATCTACGACCGCAACGGAAAGGTTCTCGCAAACAACGTACCCGGCATGAGCGTCACGGTTATACCAGACTCGATCTCGCGCGAGAAAGTAAAGGAACTCGCAAAGCTATTGAAGGCTGACGTTGGCGGTGTCCTGGACCGTTACGATGCGGCGATGGATAAGGTAACGGGAAATCCATATGGCTCCATGCTGGTCAAGGAGAACGCCGACCGGAATGCCGTGACCTACGTCAGCGAGCGCACCCAGGAGTTCCCCAGCGTCACCGTGACCGACGACTATATCCGGAACTATCCGGATGGTCAGCTCGCCTCGCACGTCCTCGGCTATACGGGGGCTGTTACCGCGGACGATCTGAAGCAAGAGCCGTTCAAGGGCCTCTCCAACGATGCGGTGGTAGGCAAGGGCGGAGTGGAGTTGTACTACGAGAAGGAATTGCGCGGCAAGCCGGGCGAGAAGAAGTACAGTGTGGACGCTCTCGGGAGAACGCCTGCCGAGCGCCGCGCCGACGGGACCCGCGCCGATGGTCAGCCTGAGGTCGCTCCGGAGTTGGTGAAGCCGGAGAGCACCACCGACCCCGTTGCCGGCAAAGACCTCACGCTCACCCTAGACCTGAAGCTCCAAAAAAACGCTGAGTCCGAGTTAGACGACGCGATCTACCGCGCTCAAACGGAGGGCTACGCGGGGTCCGGCGGCGCGGTCATCGCCATGGACCCGCGCAACGGCGAGATCCTCGCCATGGCAAGCCGTCCTACCTTTGATCCGCAACTATTCGTCGGCGGTATCTCGGGCGACGCCGAGGCCAAAACTTTCAAGTACCTGAACTCAGAGTCCTCGAACTCGCCGTTTACCAACCGGGCGATTTCCGGCGGCTATCCCGCCGCCTCGACTTACAAGACTTTCACCGGCCTGGCCGGTCTGCAGAGCGGAGCTATAAGCCCTTCGACTACCTACACCGACCCAGGAGGTTGCTGGGAACCCGCGAATACTACAGGGGGATGCTGGCTCTCCTGGAGGCAGACTTATCTGGGGATGGGCGCTACCCACGGCACCCAGAATTATCCCGAGGCTCTGGGAGACTCCAACGACAAGTTCTTTTACCAGGTCGCCGACTGGATGTGGAATCGGACCAACGACCCTGACGCATTGCCGAAGTTTTACGAGAAATTTGGCTTCGGTTCCACCACTGGCGTAGACCTCCCAGGCGAAGCGCCGGGCCGCGTACCGACTCAGGAGTGGGAGAAGTGGTATGCAAAGCACGTCAGTGGCGTGCCGGAGGGAGTTCAATGGACTATCGGGGACTGGGTGAATATGGCGATCGGACAGGGCGACTTGCAGGTGAGTCCCATGCAACTAGTTCGCGCCTACTCCGCCATCGAGAACGGTGGAGAACTCGTTACCCCTCACGTGGGCAAGGACATAAAGGACCAGGGCAAGGTCGTGAAGAACATCTCTCCCAAACCTGAAGGCAAGGTGGATATGTCCCCGCAGAACCGCGAAGCCGCGCTTGAAGGTCTGAAGATGGTCACCGGTCCCGACGGCACCGCCGCGTCGGCTTTCCAGAACTCCAAGCTGAGCATACTGGGCAAGAGCGGCACCGGCGAGATGGAACCCAAAGACCCGGTAAACTGGTTCGTCGGGTGGGCTGAAAACCAAGACCAACCGCTCGTCGTTGCCGTGATGGTCGAGCAGGGCGGCAACCACAGCGAGCAGACGGCGGCACCCGCTGTTCGCAGGATCTTGGAGGACTACTACGGAGTCAAGAATTCCGCGCCGGTCTCGACCTCCGCGACCGGCGCTTCAACGGACTCCGCGGCTGTCGTGCCTGGACAGTAGGAGTATAGTTAGGCGCCATGATGAACGCTCTTCTAGCGTTGCCAAGCCCGCCGTCACCGATCATCTATCAGATCGGGCCGTTGGCGTTGCGCTACTATGGACTCTGCATCGCGCTGGGTATCTTGGTTGCTACCTGGCTCACGGGACGGGAATTGGTCCGCAAGGGATACGATAGCGCCCTCTCGCTCGACGCGCTCTTCTTCATCATTCCGCTCGGTTTTATCGGTGCGCGGGCCTACCATGTGGTTACGGACTATGAGTTGTACCGGGGCGACCCGTTCCCCGCGGTCTTCGAAGTCCAGAACGGCGGTCTCGGCATCTACGGAGGCGTCATCGGAGGTTTCCTGGGACTTTTGATCTTTGCCCGCATCCGCCGGATCAACCCTTTCGTGTTCGCCGACGCAGTCGCGCCGGGCCTGATTTTGGCCCAGGCTATCGGTCGTTGGGGCAACTACTTCAACCAGGAGTTATTCGGCAAACCCTCGAAGCTGCCGTGGGCGATCAAGATAGACCCCGCCAATCGGCCCGCGGGCTACGCCGACGCCACCTCTTTCCACCCAACGTTCCTGTACGAGTCGATCTGGGACGTCATCGTGTGTCTGCTGCTGCTCTGGATTGCACGCCGG
>JBBPZZ010000089.1:0-35444 GCA_038198445.1 Rubrobacterales bacterium | reverse complement strand
GTCGAAGACGATGAACGGGGCGTGGCCGCCAAGTTCTAGCGAGAGCCGCTTCATGGTCTCGGAGGCCTGCTTCATCAGGAGCTTGCCGACCGGGGTGGAGCCGGTGAACGAGAGCTTGCGGACGCGCCTATCTTCCATGATCGCGGAGGTTATGTCGGCGGCGTCCGTGCCGCAGACTATGGAGAGCACGCCCTTCGGCAGGCCGGCTTCCTCGAATATCTTCGCCATCTCGAGCGCCGAGAGCGGGGTCAACTCGGAGGGCTTTATGACCATCGTGCAGCCGGCGGCCAGAGCGGGGCCGAGCTTGCGCGTGATCATGGCCGACGGGAAGTTCCACGGCGTAATCGCCGCCGTGACGCCCACGGGGCGCTTTATGACCATGATGCGCTTCTCCGGGAAGCTCGCCGGTACGGTGTCGCCGTAGACGCGCCGCCCCTCCTCGGCGAACCACTCGATGAACGAGGCCGCGTAGACGATCTCGCCGCGCGATTCGACGAGCGGCTTTCCCTGCTCTAGTGTCATTACCTTCGCGAGATGCTCCTGGCGTTCGTGCATGAGACGGGCGGCCTCGCGCATGATGGCGGCGCGGTGCTGGGCGGTCGTCGCGGCCCACTCTTGCTGCACGGCCGCGGCGGCGTCTATGGCGCTCTGCATCTCTTCGCGTCCGGCGTCGGGGAGGGTGGCGATCACTTCTCCGTTGGCGGGATTCGTTACGTCGAAGGTCGTGCCGGAGGCGGCGGAGTCCGTCCACTCACCGGCGACGAAGAGGCCGTCGATCATCCTGGTCTCGATCATGATTTTCCTCCTTTTTGGATGGCGATCAAACTGAGAAACTCGTGCGCGATGTTCGCGGCGAGCAAGGCCGTAATCTGGGCCGGGTCGTAGGCCGGATAGACCTCGACCACGTCGCAACCGACCATATTCAATCCCTTTAGCCCACGCACGAACTCCTGCGCCTCGCGGCTGGTGAAGCCCCCGATCTCCGGGGTCCCGGTGCCGGGCGCGAAGGCGGGGTCCACGAAGTCCACGTCGAACGAGACGTAGACCTTCGCGTCATCCACCCGCTCCCGGATGCGCTCGATGGTCTCGGGGAGGCCGACCTTCCGCACGGCGTCCGTCGGCACGAGGTCGAAACCCATCTCGCGCGCGTCATCCCAGTCGCGCTCGTCGTAGATCGAACCGCGCATCCCCACCTGTATGGACCGCTCCGGCCGCAACAACCCTTCCTCCACCGCCCGCCGGAAGGGCGTCCCGTGCGTGTGCTTCTGGCCGAAATACGCATCCCAGGTATCCGGGTGCGAGTCGAACTGCACCAGGGCGAGCGGACCATGCACCGCTGTCGCCGCCCGAAGCTCCGGCAAGGCGATGGAGTGGTCGCCACCGAGTACTATCGGTATCACTCCGGCGCGATGGATCGGCTCCAGCCCTACCTGGATACTCTCGTAGCTCGCCTCTATGTAGCCGGGGACGACCGGCACATCACCGTAGTCGATGACCGAGAGGTGGTCGAAGATACCGACTCCCTGGGACGGATTGTATCGCCGCAGAAGGTGCGAGACGGCGCGTATCCCCTCGGGGCCGAAGCGGGCGCCGGCCCGGAAGGTCGCGCCGGTGTCGAAGGGCGCGCCGACTATGGCGGCGTCGGCGTTTTCGAGGTCTTGAGTGTTCGGCAGACGCATGAACGTGCGGACGCCGGAGAACCTGGGTGTCTCGAATGAGTCAGCCGGTTCGTAACGGGGCACTCTCGCCTCCCTTCGCCTAGTTCAGCAGCCCGCTGGGATCGGCATAACTCAAATCGTGGGCTTCGGCGGTCGGCTCGTGGACGAGGTTGCCGTTCAACGTGCTGAGACCCTTCGCGAGAGATTCATCGGCCAGCGCGGCGCCTTCTATACCCGAGTCCGCGATCTTCGTGAGGTACGGCAGCGTAACGCTGGTGAGCGCCAGCGTCGAAGTACGAGCGACCGCCCCCGGAATGTTCGCCACGCAGTAATGCACGACGCCTTCCTCGACGTAGGTGGGGTCGGAGTGCGTCGTCGGGCGCGCCGTCTCGATACACCCGCCCTGGTCAATGGCTACGTCGACGACCACCGAACCGTCCCTCATGCTCGCCACCATCTCCCGGCTGACGAGCTTGGGCGCCTTCGCCCCGTGGACCAGCACCGCCCCGATGACCACGTCGGACTCGGCGACGTAGGAGGCGGTGCGGGAGCGGTTCGGGATCACCAGATCCACCCGCCCCTCGAAGATGTCCGAGAGATACGCGAGCCTCTTCGGGTTCACGTCCAGCACCCTCACGATGCCCCGCATCCCCACGGCTATCTTGGCGGCCTCCATCCCCACAACGCCGCCCCCGATGATGGTGACCTTCGCCGCCGGTGTTCCGGGGACGCCTCCGAGCAGCAGTCCCGCGCCGCCCTGCGGACTCTCCAGGCAGTGTGCCGCGGCCTGCGTCGCCATCCTGCCCGCCACTTCGCTCATCGGCGTGAGCAGCGGCAGAGAACCATCAGCAGTCTCGACCGTCTCATAGGCGATGGAGTTGATCTTCTTCTCCATCAGGAACTCGGTTAGTTCTTTATCGGCGGCCAGATGCAGGTAGGTGAATAGTTGCTGTCCTTCGCGGAAACGTTCGTACTCCTCGGGGATGGGCTCCTTGACCTTTACGATCAAATCCGCCGCCTCGAACACCTCTTCCGGTCCATCCACCATCCGAGCCCCAGCATCAGCGTACTCCGCGTCCGCGAAGCCCGCTCCCAAGCCCGCCCCCGCCTGCACGACCACCTCGTGATCGTGATGCGTAAGCTCCGCGACGCCGTCCGGTTGCATGCTGACGCGGCCCTCTTTATCCTTGATCTCCTTGGGAACCCCTACCACAGACGCCATGCCACTCCTTTCCCCGCTGGCTACACCCACAGTATCTTATATCAAGGTTACAATAAACATGCAACGATACTGGCACAAGCTAGTCTGGACGATATTCGCCTCGATCCTGGGATGCTTGCTTTTTGGTGGAGAAGGTCACGATAATAGTTCAGGCGTAGCAGGATGGATCTAGGAAGGATCGCGTGTGACGGAGGGATGACGGCGAATGGCGGTTCGATAGGGTTCTCGATAGGCGAGGTTTCACAGGCGATCGGGCTCGCGCCTCAGACGCTGCGGCTGTGGGAGCGGGAGCGTCTGGTCAAACCTCGGAGGACAGATAGGGGCTACCGCGTTTATACGGAGCCGGACATTGACCGTCTTCGCCAGATCAAGCAACTACGGAAGAGCGAAGGTCTCAACTTCGCCGCGATACGCAAGCATCTAGGGAGCGCTGAAGTTCCGGAATCGAACGGAGCCGCGGATAAACGAGCTCCCGCGGCTCCGGGAGAGCAACTACGCAAGCTGCGCGTGCGGGCGCATAAGACGCTGAAGGAAGTTTCGGAGGCTACGGGCCTCTCCATCTCATTCATCTCGGCGCTCGAACGTGGTGGGTCGGGGGCGTCGGTGGCGTCGTTGCGGCTTCTGGCGGGCGCCTACGGGGTCAACATGCGCGAGGTATTCGGGGCGGACCTCGAACAGAACTCGCCGCTCGTTCGCGGCCCGGATCGGCCCGTGATGCAGTGGGACAACGGCGTGCGCTTCGAGGAGATGGCCTCCGGCGATAAGGTGATGGACCCATCCTACATAAGGGTCCCTCCAGGCGCGGGGAGCGAAGGCTTCTACAGCCACAACGGCGAAGAGTTCATCTACATACTCGCGGGCACCCTCTTCGTGGAGTTAAAGGATCAGGGCTCATACGAGCTCGCGCCCGGCGACACGCTCTATTTCCCATCGACGACCCCGCACCGTTGGTCGGCCGGAGATGAACCTGTCGAGGCGATCTACGTCAATACCCCACCGACGTTCTAGCCTCTTTGAGCACGGACCATCATCTCGACGCGCTCCTTTCGATGCCTGTCCTCTCGGGGCCGGTAGTCTCCCCGGATGGGCGCTGGGTCGCGTGGAACTGGTCCAGGCTCGGTCCAGCCACGGACGTATTCGCCGCTACCACAGATGGCGGCACTGCTCCACTCCGCATGACGGCGACTCTCGACGACACGCGGATGGTCTCGTGGACGCCGGACAGCCAGGCGGTCCTGGTATCGCAGGACACTGACGGCGACGAAAGAGCGCGGCTCTTCAAGGTGTCGCTGGAAAAGCCGGAGTTCATGGAGCCGCTGACCGAGCCCTCCCCGAATCACTACATCCGGGCCGGACAGATGCACCCGAATGGACGATGGCTCATCTATGGGGCGAACGTGGACGTGGAGAGCGGAGAGGAGATCGAACCTACCTGCATCCTCCGCCAAGACCTGAAGACCGGCGAACGGCGGACTTTAGCTCGGCCAAAGAGGAGTGCCTTCGTCGATCCGCTACTCAGTAACTCCGGCGGGTACGTGCTCTACCACCGGAGCGACATCCATCCCGAGGGGCGTCAAGTCTGGCTCGTAGACATCGGAGGGCGAGAGGACCGCGAGATCCTGAACTTCGGTCCCAGGACGAAAGTCTCCGCGTCCTGGTTCCCGGATGGACAGAGGATTTTGTTTCTCGTCGAAGCGGAGACTCACCGGCGGCTCGGCGTGTGGCACGCGGAAAACAAATCCACGCGCTGGCTCCTGGACGACCCACGGCGCAACGTTGAATACGCTTTCGTCCCGCCGAACGGAGATCAGGTAGTGGCGGTAGAGATGCGGGAAGCACGGATAAAGTCCTCTCTGCTGAACGTCGAGGGTGGAGGGGAGACCCGTATCCCGAAGATGCCTTACAACTTCTTGCCGCTGGCTCCGGCGGACAACGCCACCTGGATCCACCTGCATTACAACTCCCGGAGCCCAGCGGATCTGGTTCGCTACTCATCGAAATCTAGCAAAAGCCCGAGCAGTCTTACCCGCCTCTGGCAACGCGCCTCCCTCACCCAGGACAACCTGGCGCCTGCCGAAGACTTCCGCTGGCGTTCGGTCGATGGCCTGGCGATACAGGGCTGGCTGTACCGGACACAGGGCCAAAGCATCGGCGCCATCGTGCTGGTGCATGGTGGCCCCACGAGCATCAGCGAAGACCGTTTCAATGCCCAGGTCCAGTACTTCGTCTCCCGCGGTTTCGACGTGCTGGCCCCCAACTACCGGGGCAGCACCGGGTTCGGGCTGGCGTTCCAGGAATCCATCAAAGAGGATGGCTGGGGCGGACGGGAGCAGGAAGACATACGGACCGGCATCGAAGCCCTCATCTCAGACGGAATAGCGGAGCCGGGGAAGGTCGGCGTCACGGGAACGTCTTACGGTGGGTATTCGGCGTGGTGGGCGATCACCCACTACCCACCCGAAACCGTGGCCGCCGCGGCCCCTATCTGCGGCATGACCGACCTGACCGTGGACTACAAGACTACCCGCCCCGACCTGCGCCCCTACAGCGAGGAGATGATGGGCGGCGCCCCCGATGAGGTTCCCGAACGCTACAAGGAGCGATCACCCATCACCTTCATCCACAACATTCGCGGCCGCCTCCTGATCGTTCAGGGCTCGAAAGACCCGAACGTCACCCCGGAGAACGTTCAGATAGTGACCGAGGAACTGGACCGCCAGCGTATCCCCTACGAGTCACTTGTCTTCGGAGACGAAGGCCACGGCATCTCCCGCCCAGACAACCTGAAGGTCCTCTACCCGCGGCTGGCCGACTTCTTCGAAAAGGCTTTCTCCGGCGGCCAGCGCAGGTAAACAGGTTGTCCTCGTAGCGACCTTCGGCGAACGAGAAGGGAGCTCGCCAGGTTCCTCTACCGCCTGCTACTCCGGGCTAACCTGCCGCATTTTCTCCAACTCGAAGCCCATCACGTGACCGCAGTTCCCGCAGATGAGATCCGCGCGCTTCTGGCGGTGGTGACCGTAACCTCCACCAGAATCAACCGACGTGACCTGCTCCATCGAAAACTCTTCCGCGCCACACACATTGCAGGTAATGTTTCCACCCCTGGCCTTTATCGCTTGCCGCAACTCGTCGACCGACGGGTGTGAAGATAAGTTCATGCTGCCTCCTTCCTGTTCACCCTGACTTATATAATAACATTGCATGGTTGGGCGCGGGTATCTCTTTCTCCTCTGCCTGTCTTTGACTCCAGTTCGTACATGGCGCCTGGTAGACGTGGAGTCCTCGCCCCTCAGCCCCGAAGGACACAGACCGCTGATGAGCAATGCTAAGTTCTCGACACCGAAAGAGAAATAACTTCGCATAGTCGATCCCTCGAACCCGGTATACGATAGCCCGTCAGGTGGACGAAGAGCTTCACTCCTTATCCATTGGTACAGGGCTGATCCAGGGAATATTGGCCGCTCGTATACTTACCTTTGTAGGGTATGCTCGTTACACTGAATCATCTTGACTCCATTACAGTAACTGTGTATCGTTCGTGCAAAGTAAGGGATCGACCGGCGCCAGCTGGAGGAGGAGACAACATGGACGTTATGCGAGGTCTTGGGGATGGTGGAGAGGGTACGTCGCTCGCGGGCGTGGAGAACTTATTGCTCCACTTCACGCCGTTCTCCGAGGACTGGTCAAAGTTACCGGTCATCGTCTCGGGGGAGGGCTGCTACATCACGGACGATAAGGGCCGCACCTATATAGATGGGCTGGCGGGTCTGTTTACCACGCAGGTCGGACACGGCAGGACGGAACTTGCGGAGGCGGCCTACAACCAGATGAAGGAGCTTGGGTTCTTCCCGAACTGGAGCTTCCAGCATCCGAGGAGTCTGGAGCTTGCGGCCAAGATCGCGGGGATAGCGCCAGGGGATCTAAACTCAACCTTCTTCGTAAGTTCCGGCTCCGAGGCGGTGGAGACGGTCATCAAGCTGGCGCGTCAGTATCACAACGCTAATGGCGAGGCCACGCGTTACAAGGTCATATCCCGGAAGATCGCCTACCACGGCACCACGATGGGCGCGCTCTCGGTTACGGGACTCCCCTCTTTCAAGGCGCCGTTCGAGCCGCTGCTCCAGGGCTTCCACCACGTACCGAATACGCAGCAGGACCCGGAGGGCGCGGCGGACGCCATCGAGGAAGCGATAGAGTTCGCCTCGCCGGAGACGGTGGCGGCGGTTATTTTGGAGCCGGTCCAGAACGCGGGAGGGTGTCTGGTGCCGCCGCCGGAGTACTGGAAGCGGGTGCGGGAGATCTGTGACCGCCACGGAGTGCTGCTCGTCTCGGACGCGGTGATCTGCGCCTTCGGCCGCCTGGGCGAATGGTTCGGCATCGAGCGCTTCGGCGTGACACCGGACATGACATCGTTTGCAAAAGGCGTTACCAGCGGGTACTCGCCGATGGGCGGCGTCGTGGTAAGCGACGAAGTTCAGAACGTTCTTCGGGGACACGAGTCCATGTTCATGCACGGCTCGACCTTCGGCGGGCATCCCGTATCCAGCGCGGTGGCGCTGGAGAACATCAGGATCATGGAACGCGAGAAGCTCTTGGAGAACGTACACGCCCTGGAAGGACACTTCGGCGACGAGCTCCGCAGGGTGGCCGAGGCGCATCCAATCATCCAGGAAGTTCGGGGGATGGGCTTCTTCTGGGCGGTGGAGTTGAAGCCGGAACGGGCCGACGGGACGCCGCTCGAGGGCGACGAGTACCAGAAATACTTCAAGGGCGTGTTGTCGAGGAAGCTGGTCGAAAACGGTCTCATCTGCCGCTTCGATGATAAGGAAGACCCGGTGATCCAGTACTCCCCGGCGCTCATCGCCGACAAGGAGGTTATCTCGAAGATCGCCGACATAACGGACGATGCCCTGGGCGAGCTGGAGCGAGAGCTGGGTTACCGGGGCTAACGGATGAGCCCGCCGGAGAAGCTCGACGCCGTGGTGGTGGGAGCGGGGCTCTCGGGACTCGTCGCCGCCCGTGAGCTTGTCCGCGCCGGTCTCGAAACGCTGGTCCTAGAAGCGCGAAGCCGCCCCGGCGGACGCACGCAAGCCGCGGAGATAGAGGGCGTCACGGTAGACTTCGGAGGCGAGTGGGTGGACGCGGCGCACGCGGAGATACGTGACCTCGCCACCGACCTCGGCATAGCTCTTCACCACTTCAAACGCGGGAAAGAGAACGCCCGCTGGCAGGTTCGGGGTGAGGTCAGTAACGCGTTGCCGCTGGAAGGCCGCGACGCTGAGATATACCGGCGAATGCAAGATGCGCTGGTGGAAACGGCCGCCGGGGCGGACGTGGGGCGGCCCTGGACCTCCGTGCCGGAACGAGATCCCAGTATTGCGGACTGGCTGTGGGGCGCGGGAATGAGCGAAGATGGCCTGCACGTAGTCGAGACGCTCGTGTCCAGTTGCGGGTCGACGGTGCCGCTGGAGAGGATGTCGTTCTACTCCTACGCCGTCAAGGTGGCTACCCGCGGCGGTCCGGGCAAGGGAAACGAGTTTCGGGTCGAGGGCGGGGCCGGTTCCATTGCCGAAGCGCTGGCGTCAGAGCTTGGCGAAATGGTGCGCTACTCCGCGCCGGTTACGGAAGTCCGGCAGACCGCGGGCGGCGTCGAGGTCTGTTGGAGCGGCGAGAGCGGGCCGGAGACGGCGCGGGCACGGCGGGCGATAATCGCGATCCCGTTTACCTGCTATCGTGGTATCGGCTTCGACCCCGAACCGCCGTCCGTGGTCCGGCGTATGGTCTCATCCTCCGTCTACGGGGTGGTACGCAAGACTTTCTTCGTCTACGACGAGCCGGTAGACTCTTCCATCTTCGCCGTTACCGACACGGTCTTGGGATACTGCTGCGCGACCCTGGCCGTGGACGGCGAGTCGCGGGGGATCACCTCGTTCGCCGGCGGTAGTCCTCTGCTCCCCGAGCTAGGTCTTCCACCGGAGGAGCGGAGACGCCGCGCCGTGGATATGCTCTCGGGACTGTACAGCCTGCCGGAGCCGGTAGCCATAGTCGAAAAACTCTGGCCCGACGAGTATTGGACGCGAGGTAGCTATATGATAATGGCCCCTGGAAACATGGCGAACTTCGGCGAGTTTATGGGCGGGTCTTTCGGTAAAGTTCACCTCGCTGGAGCAGAAGGAGTCGCCGCCGCTCCGAGCTTCATGAACAGCGCGGTACAGGCGGGTTTGCGCGCGGGACGGGAAGTAGCCGGGGCTATCGGGCCGGGAGCCGTGAGGACGGCGTGAGGAATTCCCGGTAGGCCCTCGACAAACAGGAGGCAATGGGTGGAAGATAGAAAGACAAAGCATCTGCAGACGCCTCCCGCAAGTTCGGTAGAGGAGGGGCGCAAGGTGGCCGTCAGGCTTACCGGCGTCACCAAGATCTTCGGGGAGTTCGTGGCGGTGGACGATCTCACGCTCGACATCCACGAGGGCGAGTTCTTCTCGCTGTTGGGGCCGTCGGGTTGCGGCAAGACCACGACTTTGCGGATGATCGCCGGCTTCGAAGAACCTACTCGTGGAGAGATCTCCGTCGCGGGACAAGAGGTGCAGGGCGTGCCTCCCTACCGTCGGCCCGTGAACACCGTGTTCCAGTCTTACGCCATCTTCCCCCACCTCAACGTCTTCGATAACGTCGCCTTCGGCCTCCGGCGCGCAGGTGTGAAGGGGGACGAGTTGCGGAAGCGGGTGACGGAGGCGTGCGCGATGGTTCAGCTCGAAGGTTTCGAGAAGCGCAAGCCCAATATGCTCTCCGGCGGCCAGCAGCAGCGGGTGGCCCTGGCGCGGGCGCTCATCAATCGTCCGAAGGTGCTCTTGCTGGACGAGCCGCTCGGCGCGCTGGACTTGAAGCTCCGCAAGGAGTTGCAGCTCGAACTCAGAAACCTCCAGCACGAGGTCGGGATCACGTTCGTCTACGTCACCCACGACCAGGAAGAGGCGCTTACGATGAGCGATCGCATCGCGGTAATGGACGCCGGAAAAGTCCAGCAGGTCGCGGATCCCGCCACCCTCTACGAGCTGCCGCGCAACCGCTTCGTCGCCGACTTCATCGGGCAGACGAACGTGCTCTCCGGAATCGTGGAGTCCGTGGACGGAGAACGGGTGGCGCTGCGGACACATTCGGACATGAAGGTCGAGGCGATAGCGCGGGAGGAGACTATAGTTGAGGCGGACTCTGAAGTGCATGCGGCGGTCCGGCCCGAGAAGCTCAGGTTCGGCGACGTGGGTGACAACGTGTGTGTCGCCGAGGTGCGGCAGGTAGTCTATCTGGGGTCGAGCACCCAGTACATAGCTTATCTTCCGGACGGAGAGAAGCTGGTGCTCTACCAACAGAACTTCCACGGCGCGGCGGGGCCGGAGGTGGGAGACGAAGTGTCGGTGTCCTGGGACGCCGCCAACTGTCTAGTGCTAGGAGGATAATCATGATCAGGAGAGAGAACGGGATCTCGCGGGGCGACTTCCTCAGGGTGATGGGCGCGGCCGGGGTCGCCGGTTCGACGCTCTCGGTGCTCGCCGCGTGCCAGCCGAACACGACGGCCAAGAGCGGTGGCGGTGGTGACGGCGGTAGCGGGCCGGAGGAAAAAAAGCTCGCCCTGTATAACTGGTCCGACTACGTGGCGAAGAGCACCATTCCGAGCTTCGAGAAAGAGACCGGCATAAAGGTCACGCAGGACTTCTACTCCTCCAACGAGGAGCTCCTGGCGAAGCTCCAGGCGGGCGGCACCGGCTACGACGTCATCGTGCCGTCGGACTATATGGTCTCGATCATGGTAAAGAGCAATGTGCTTGAGCCGCTGGACATGTCCAAGATACCCAACTTCAAGAACGTCGGCGATAACTTCAAGGGTCTCTCCTACGACAAGAACAACAAGTACAGCGTGCCTTACCAGTGGGGGACCACGGGCATCCTCTACAACAAGAACGAGGTAGGGAAGCTGGACGCCTCCTGGGACGCCATGTGGGACCCGCGGTTCAAGGGTAAGATCGGGATGCTCAACGACGAGCGCGAGACGCCCGGCGCCGCCCTCTACAAGCTAGGCTACTCCGTGAACTCCACGGATCAGAAACAGCTAGACGAGGCCGAAGCCGAGCTGAAGAAGCAGAAGCCCCTCCTGCGCGGCTACTTCGACTCCACGCAGAACAGGCCGTCGGTCATGAACGGCGACCTCCTGCTCGGACACGTCTTCTCGGGCGATGCCTTCCTCGCCCTCTCGGAGAAAGACAACCTCGACTTCATCATCCCCCAGCCGGCGGCGACCCGCTGGACGGACAATATGGCGATACCCAAAGGCGCGCCGCACCCGGACAACGCCCACAAGTTCATAAACCACATCCTCGGCGCCAAGGTCGGCGCGACACTCTCCAACTACACCTACTACAACACGCCCAACCAGGCCGCGCTCCCGGACATCGACAAGGCGCTCAAGGGCCTTCCCGGTTACACGCTGGACAACAAGGTGTTCGACCGGCTGGAGGTGATCGAGGACATCGGGAAGACGACCCGCAAGTACTCGGACCTCTTCACCTCGGTAAAGAGCGCCTAGCATGGAGAAGGGCAAAGGCGGCGGCTGGAGCCTGGGGCTGGCGGGATTGCTCTCGCCGGTCACGCTCTGGCTCGGGCTCTTCTTCATGGTGCCGCTGCTTCTTATCCTGGCGTACTCGTTCGGAACCAGCGGCGTTTACGGGGGCATAACGCTCGGCTTCAACCCCGGCAACTACCTCAAAGTCTTTGACCCGCTATACCTCCAGATCATCGTCCGCACCCTCGTTATCGCGGTAACGAATACGGTCCTCTGTCTCCTGCTCGGCTACCCTCTGGCATACTTCGTCACCTTCAAGGGCGGGAGGCGGAAGAACCTCCTGATCCTGATGGTCATGATCCCGTTCTGGACCAGCCTGCTTCTGAGGGCCTACGCCTGGGTCGTGATCCTGGGCGGCAACGGCATTGCCAACCGGGTGTTGCAGTTCCTCCACATCACGGACCATCCGCTCGACCTGATCTTTACCCCGCAGGCGGTGACGATGGGTATGGTCTACTCGTATCTGCCGTTCATGGTCCTGCCGCTCTACGCGGCACTCGAGAAGTTCGACCCCCGGCTAAAGGAGGCGGCACAGGATCTCGGGGCGAGCCGTTGGCATACCTTCTGGCAGGTTACTTTCCCCCTGAGTATGCCGGGTGTCATAGCCGGGAGCATCCTGGTCTTCATCCCGTCGGCCGGCGAGTTCGTGATACCGAATCTGCTCGGCGGAGCGCGGACCGTATTGGTTGGAAACCTGATCCAACAGCAGTTCCTCCAGGCCCGCGACTGGGCCTTTGGCAGCGCGCTCGCCGTGATGCTCGCGGCTTTGCTGGTCGGGGCGATCATGTTCTACGTCCGCAAGGTCGGGGCCGAGAAGCTGGAGGGAGTGTAGAGCATGGGCGAATCTAAAACCGGACGCGCCCACAAGGGCCTCGGCAAACTCCCGGACCGGGCGCTGCTCCTGCTCACGGCCCTGGTCTACATGTTCCTCTACGCTCCGATACTGGTGCTGGTGTTCTTCTCGTTCAACTCGACCAAGAACACCCAGGTCTGGACCGGCTTCTCGCTCCAGTGGTACGGCGCGCTCCTCCACGACCAGTCCGTCCTGGACGCCTTCCGCACCTCCATGATAGTCGGCGTGACGGCCACGGCCATCTCCACGGTCATCGGCACCTTCACCGCGCTCGCCCTCACGCGCCACCGCTTCCGGGGCAAGACCTTCGCCGACTCGACGATCTACGCCGCCACCGTGATGCCGGAGATAGTCGTCGGGGTGAGCCTGCTGGTGTTCTTCGTCGCCGCCGGGCTCCAGCTCGGTATCTTGACGATAATCATCGCCCACGTGGCATTCTGCATCTCGTTCGTGACCATCGTGGTGAGGGCGCGGCTGGCGGGGATGGACCGTTCCCTCGAAGAGGCGGCACAGGACCTCGGGGCGAACCCGGTTGAGACATTTCTTCGGGTGACGCTGCCGCTCATACTGCCGGGAGTCATGGCCGGGGCTTTGCTGGCCTTCACGCTCTCGGTAGATGACTTCGTCATAACATTCTTCGTCTCGGGCGTGGGATCGAGCACGCTGCCGCTGAAGATATACTCCATGATCAAATTCGGCGTAAGCCCCGTTATCAACGCGCTCTCGACGGTGGTGCTGGTCGCTACGATGGTCCTGATCCTGGGCGGAAGCCGTATCCTCATCAGGAAAGAGAACGCCTGAACATGTCCGAAACCGGCCGCCTGAAGGTCGTCAACCCGGCGACCGGAGAGAGCATCGCGGAGATACAGAGCACCTCCGCGAGAGAACTGGATACCGTCACCGGGAAGGCCCGGCAAGGCTTCGAGGAGTGGCGCGGCTTCGCGGGCCTCGACCGGGCGGGGATCTTTCACGAGATCTCCCGCCGCCTGATGGACCATCAGGACGAGCTGGCGGAGATCATGACGCTAGAGGGCGGCAAACCTTATATAGAGAACTCCGACGAGGTAGAGTGGACGGCGTCCTGCTTCGACTACTACGGAGAGATCTCCCGCGACAACGTCGGCTACCTCCCCGCCCCCATCGAACCGCAACAACTAGCCCTCGTCGTAAAGGAGCCGATTGGAACCGTCGCCTGCATAGTGCCCTGGAACTACCCGCTGCTCCTCGCCGCCTGGAAGGTCGCCCCGGCCCTCGCCGCCGGGAACGCCGTGATCCTCAAACCCTCCGAGGAGACGCCGCTCGCAACCCGCCGTATGGCCGAGCTGATGGAAAGGCTCCCGGACGGACTCCTACAAGTCGTGTACGGAGCTGGCGACGTAGGCGACGCGCTCGTGCGGCATCCCGGCGTGGACATGGTGGCTTTCACCGGCAGCCAGGAGACGGGCCGCAAGGTCGGCGTCGTGGCGGCTGAACGCTTGATCCGGGCGAACCTCGAACTTGGCGGCAAGGACCCGTTCATCATCTGCGACGACGTGGACGTGGAGATCGCCGCCCAGGGAGCGGTCTGGGCCGCGTGCCTGAACGCCGGTCAGGTCTGTACCTCCTCCGAGCGGTTCTACGTCGAACGCGGCATCGCCGGCGACTTTATCGAAGCGTCGAGCAAGGTCGTCGAGTCCCTGAACGTTGGGGACCCAATGGACCGCGCAACAGACATCGGGCCGATGGTGAACGCGAAGGGCCGCGAAAAGGTCGAGCGTCACGTCGGCGAGGCGCTGGAGAAGGGCGCGAAGCTCGTAACCGGCGGCGAAAGGTTCGGAGAGCGCGGCTTCTTCTACCGGCCGACCGTCCTCACCGGGGTTACGCAGTCCATGACGGTGATGCGGGACGAGACGTTCGGGCCGGTTGTGCCGATAGTCGAGGTGGATAGTCTGGATGAGGCCATCGAGCAGGCCAACTCGGTGCCGTATGGGCTTGGGGCGAACGTGTACACGCGGGACTTCGAGAAGATGCTCCGGTGCATGAGGGAGCTTAGGGCGGGGACGGTCTGGATCAACGACCCGCTCACCGATAACGACGCCGCCCCGTTCGGCGGCCAGAAGGGCAGCGGCATCGGCCGCGAGCTCGGGCGCGAGGGACTGGAAGCCTTCCAGGAGTCCAAGCACGTCCACATAGACCCGAAGGTGGAGAAGAAGGAGTGGTGGTATCCGTATGGGAAGTAGCGCCGAAGATGAGTAAAGCGCCGGAGCGTATCGCGCAAGGCGTCTACCGCGTGGACGCCATCGGGATATCCAACGCGATCAGTGTCCTGCTACTGGAGAACGACGACGGCTGGACCCTTGTGGATACCGGCGTCGCGAGCAGCGTGGCCCGCATAAAGGAAGCTCTCTCCGCGCTCGGCTCGGGGCCGGGGGACCTCAAGCGCATCTTCCTGACGCACCAGCACGGCGATCACATCGGCGGCCTGCCGGGCATTCTGGAGTGGGCGCCGCAGGCGGAGGTCGGAGCGTCGCCACACGAGGCGGCAGTCGTCTCCGGTAGACGCGGTCTTGATCCGCCGAGCAACCGGATACTTCGCTATATGTCCCGCAACGCCGAGCCGCCGGGTGTTCCGGTCAGCAAAGTGCTGCGCGAGGGAGACTTTGTCTCGGGCTTCCGCATCATCTCCACACCAGGCCACAGCCCCGGACACGTCTCGCTGCTGAGAGATGAAGACGGCCTGCTCTTCACCGCGGATGCCTTCGGTCAGTTCCCGATGTCCAGTATGAAAGTCGGGGTGATGAAGTCGTTTTGCACGGACCCGGCGCTGGCGAAATGCTCGGCGCAAAAATTGCCGCACGAAGATTTTAGTACGGTCGTCTTCGCCCACGGAAAGCCTTTACGAGTGGGCGCGAAGGAGCGGCTGCGTGAGGTGGCCCAGCGGTGCCGGTACTAGCCAACCCGAGGATGCGTGAAGCCGTGGGTGACGACGCTGTGTTGGGTTCCGCCGGGATCGGGTTCCGAAGGCTGCGTATCTCCGACCTGCCGCTCATGCAGCGCTGGTTTAAAGCGCCGCACGTCGCGCGGTGGTGGTACGACGAAGGGACGTCCCGGCGTGAGGTCGAGGATGAGTACATCCCGTACATCGAGGGCCGGGAGCCGGTCCATCCGTATCTGATCCTCTACCGGGAACAACCCATCGGCTATATTCAGGTCTACCCCATCTCGCACGACGATGAGTACGCTAGGCTGGTGGACGTGGAAGGTTCCTCCGGCATAGACCTGTTCATTGGTGAGACCGAGTATCTCTACCGGGGACTGGGCGCTTCCATCCTCCGGCGGTTCCTCGCGGAAGAAGTCTTCTCCGACCCGGCGGTCGAGGTCTGCGTGATCGGGCCGGAGCCGAAGAACACGGCCGCCATCCGATCCTACGAGAAGGCCGGTTTTCGTTACTTCAAGACGATCCAGGTCCCCGCGGAGCGAGAACCGGAGTACCTGATGCGGATGACCAGAGATGAGTTCGAGACAGACGATAGCGTCACTTGATCGAGAGAGGAGTTTTCGTGGAGACGAAACAGAGAAGGCTACAGAACTTCGTCGGTGGAGAGCAGACGGACACGGCTGATGGGCGGCTGTACGATCTGATAAATCCGGCGACCGGCGAAGTATTCGCGCAAGCTCCGGCGTCGAGCAAGGAGGACGTAGACCGGGCGTATGGGGCGGCGGAGAAGGCGTTCGAGACGTGGAGAGACACCACCCCTTCGGAGCGTCAGTTGGCGCTGCTCAGGTTGGCCGACGCCATCGAGGAGCGTAGCGAGGAGATCGTGCGCGCCGAATCCGAGAACACCGGCAAGCCAATCGGGCTGACGATGGAAGAGGAGATCCCGGCGATGGTGGATCAGATCCGGTTCTTCGCCGGAGCCGCCCGCGTCCTCGAAGGCAAGTCCGCGGGTGAGTACCTGGAAGGCTACACCTCGTTCATCCGCCGCGAGCCGATAGGCGTGATCGGGCAGGTTACGCCCTGGAACTACCCGATGATGATGGCCGTCTGGAAGTTCGCCCCCGCCATCGCCGCCGGTAACACCGTCGTCATAAAGCCTTCCGACACCACACCCGTAACGACCGTGAGGCTGGCCGAGATCGCCGCCGAGTTCCTCCCCGAAGGCGTCCTGAACATCGTCTGCGGCGACCGCGAGACCGGCCGAGCCCTCGTGCAGCACCCAACCCCCCAGATGGTCTCCATAACCGGCTCCGTGCGCGCCGGCATGCAGGTGGCCGAAGCCGCCGCCCACGATCTCAAACGCACTCACCTCGAACTCGGCGGCAAGGCCCCCGTTATAATCTTCGACGACGCCGACCTGGAAGCCGCAGCCGAGGCGATAGCCGTCGCCGGGTACTTCAACGCCGGCCAGGACTGCACCGCCGCCACCCGCGTCCTCGCCGCCCCCGGCATCCACGACGACTTCGTCGCCGCCCTCACCGAGCAGGCGAAGGCCACGAAAACCGGCGCGCCCGACGACGAAGACGTACTCTACGGCCCGCTGAACAACGCGAACCAACTAGCGCACGTCTCCGGCATGGTAGAGCGGCTACCGGATCACGCCGAGGTCCTAACCGGCGGTGAACGGGCGGGCAACGGCGCGGGCTTCTTCTACTCCCCCACCGTCGTCAGCGGGCTGCGCCAGGACGACGAAGCCTCGCAGAACGAGGTCTTCGGACCCGTCATCACCGTGCAGAGCTTCTCGGATGAGGACGAGGCGGTGCGTTGGGCCAACGGCGTCAAGTATGGTCTCGCATCGAGTGTGTTCACGAAGGACCACGGTCGGGCGATGCGGGTCAGCCGCAGGCTCGACTTCGGGTGCGTCTGGATCAACACGCACATCCCGCTCGTAGCCGAGATGCCTCACGGCGGCTTCAAGCACTCCGGCCACGGCAAGGACCTCTCCATGTACGGCCTCGAAGACTACACCCGCATCAAGCACGTCATGACGAGTCTGGGCTAGGCTTGCCGGCTTTCGGCGGCCGGTGGTCTCTCTCCGGCCGCCGTTCCGTTGATACGTTCGCGCGGGTACTGATGGTTGACATGCTCGCTGGCGGGTAGGTAGAGTCCGTTAGAGGCGAGGAGAGGAATGTGCATGACGACTAGCGGTGTGGAAGAACTTTCGATGCGGCTCCTGGAGGCGTTCTACGACCTGGCACGGGGTAAGCTCCAGGCTCCGGTGTCAAAAGAGGACGCGGTACGCGAGGCGGGTCTGGACGCGGCCTCCACCGAACCGGAGGTGGCGCTGCGATACCTACTGAATGGAGAATACGTAGAGGCCGCGAAAGAGTCATCCGGGGAATCCAGCGACCAGACAAACGAAGTCTACGGCATTACCGTGCCCAGAATGGACAAAGTACGTCAAAAGCGCGAGCTTTAAGGCAACCGACTTCAACCCGGAAGGAGAACATGAACGACAAGACGCAGAGAATGCTGGTTACAGGGCTCTCGATAGTATTGTCCCAGGTGCTGGCCCGCCCGCTAACGCGATTCATAGACGAGCAGATCCCGGAGCGCCGGGGTGTCAAGGACGATCTCATGGAGGCGTTCCTGAAGGGGTCGACGAGGATGGCGGCGTTGTTTTTGGCTTCGATCCTCGTCCGCAAGTTGGCTTCGAGGAACTCGTAGGTCTGGCGCCGGCGGTTGGAAATTCCGGCCTGCTAATACGCACGTCGTCAATTAGTAGATCTGGCTGATAGCCTCTCGTAAGCGTATCCAAATCGGTACACGGTAGCTTCATCGAAGTGCCGTCCGATGATCTGCAACCCCACCGGCAGGTCCTCCGCCGTGAAGCCACACGGCACGGAGAGGCCCGGATGTCCGGTCAGGTTCGTGGGGCCGGTGAGGCGGGTCAGGGCGGAGTACACGGCCTCCTCGTAGCCGCCGATCTCGGTTTCGCGCTGGCCGAGGGCCGTCGCCGGGATCGGGGTCGCCGGGACTAGCAAGGCGTCCACCTCTTCGAATGCTTTCTCGAACTCTCTTTGCGCGTGGAGCTTCCTCTGCAACGCGTTGGCGTAGCGGTACGCTTGCAGGTCTTTACCGCGCAGCAGGCGCTCCAGTCCCTGGTCGTCGAACTTTCCGGGCTCGGCCTCCAGGCGTTCCTCGTGGACGGCGTAGGCCTCCGCGGCGAGCATGAGTCGCTGCGCGTGCAGCGTTTCCCAGAGGTTCGGGATCTTCACTTCGCGCGTCTCCGAGACGTGCTCCCGGAAGGTTTCGATGGCCTCCCGGACCCTCGATTCGACCTCCGCGCCAACATGCTCAAAGTAGAAATCCGAGGGGACGCCGACGACCGTACCCTGCAAACCGCGCTCCAGGTCGCGGGTGAAGTCCTCGGATGGGCGATTCGCGGAATACGGGTCTTCCGCGTCATAGCCGGCGATGGCGTTCAGGAAGAGGGCGTTGTCCTCGACGGTGCGGGTGAGTGGGCCGACGTGGTCCAGGGTCCACGCAAGCGGGAAGACGCCGTGCTTGCTCACGCGCCCGAAGGTCGGTTTCATACCGACCACGCCGCACAGAGCGGCGGGGATGCGGATGGAACCGCCGGTATCGGAACCGAGGGCTCCGTAGCAGAGGTGCGTGGCGACGGCCGCGCCGGAGCCGCCGGATGATCCACCCGTGATCCTGCTCCGGTCATGCGGATTTTTCGTTGGGCCGAAGAAGGAGCGGTCGCCGGTCGGGCCGTAGGCGAACTCGTGGGTGTTGGTTTTGCCGACGAGTATTGCTCCCGCCCGTTCCAGGTTTAGGGCTACCGTGGCGCTGTAGTCGGGGACGTAATCCTCGAAGAACGCCGATCCCATCGTGGTTCGGACGCCTTCGGTGAAGATTAAATCCTTCAGAGCGACCGGGACGCCGTGCATCGGCCCCCGATGCTCCCCGGACAGTATCTCCCGCTCCGCCCGTGCCGCTTCCTCCAACGCCCGTTCACCCGTCACCGTGATAAAAGCATTGGTTTCGTCGGCCGAGATGCGTTCCAGGCACGTATCTACGGCTTCCGTCGGTGAGATACGACGTTCACGTAGAGCCCGCGAGAGCGCGGCGAGCGTTGTCGGGAAGTCTTCCACGGAAGACATCTTACAGCCTCGGGGCTCGTTGCATGTATGATTGCCGGGTGTTGCGGAGGATGCGAGAGAGTATCGTCGGTTTCGACCGGCGGGTCTGGTTTCTGCTGGGCGCGATGCTCGTATTCCGTTTCGGCCAGGGACTGTACTATCCGTTCTCGGCGATCTACTTTCACAACATACTCGGCATACCGCTCTCGCTGGTCGGAGTAGGGCTGGCGTGCCTGGCGGCGGCGAGCGTGGCCTCCGGTCTTGCCTCCGGTTCCCTGACCGACCGCTACGGACGCAAACCCGTGATGCTTGTCTCGCTGTCGGGAGCCGCCGCGACTTTCCTCGCATTCGCCCATGTGGAGGGCTTGGCCGGATATCTAACGGTCTCGGTGGCGGCGGGCCTGTTCGGCTCCACGATGTTCGACGCGGCCCGGAACGCGATGGTCGCGGACGTGACGCCGCCGGAGAGGCGCTCTCGCGCCTACGGGCTCGTGCGGGTGGGTGGGAACGTGGGATGGGCGCTTGGCCCGATGGTCGCCGGCTTCGTCTCGGCGGCGGCGGGAAGCTCCGCCCGCATCTATCCTCAGCTATTCACGGGCACGGCGATTCTCGCGACGGTCGTGATGCTCTGCATCGCCGTTGGGGTAAAGGAGTCGCTGCCGGTTGCGAGAGGTTCCGCGCCTGGTGGTAGACCGTTCTCGGGGCTCGGCGAGGCGCTCTCGGACAGGTCGCTCGTGGTCCTGCTTGCCTCGGGGGTGCTGCTGTTCTACATATTTACCCAGGACTGGCAGGCGCTCCCGGTCTACGCCAAGAACTTCGTGGGCGTGCCGGACGGCCGTATCGGGGTGTTTCTCGGCGCGAACGGTCTGATGGTCATACTGTTTCAGATTCCCATCTCCTACCTCATAGACCGGACCTCGAAGATAGCGGCGCTCCTCGCGGGAGCGGCCCTCTTCGCCGCCTCCGCGACGACGCTGCTCCTCACGGAGTCCTTTCTGGGCATCCTGGTGGCGTTCGCCGGGTTCTTCACGCTGGCCGAGATGGTCCTGGACGTCGCGGGCAACTCCCTCGCGGCGGACCTCGCCCCCGTAAAGCTACGCGGAACCTACCTCGCCCTCTTCGGGACCTGTTTCAGTCTCTCCTACGGAATGAGTCCCATCGTAGCGGGGACGCTGCTACAGGCTCGAATGCCAGCTCTGATCTGGACGGTCCAGATAATCGCCGCCGGGTGCGCCGCTATCGGATTGATCGCACTCGCGCTGCGAACGCGCGTCCGGAAAGCCCGCTGACCGTCCGAGGGGGTTCCCTTAACCCTTCGCCCGCAGGACCAGGACGGCGAGGTCGTCGTGCGGATAGCCTTCCTGGAACTCCAGGACCACCTTCTTTAGCTTCTCGGCGATGGCGGGCGCTCCGAGACCCGCGCAGGACCTCAACAGGGACCGCAGCCTCTCCTCGCCAAAGAACGAGCCATCAGGAGAACGCGCCTCGGTGATGCCGTCGGTGTAGAGGACGAGGGAATCCCCGGCCATGAGACGCAACCGCGCGTCGATGAGTTCGGCGTCGGGGAAGACGCCGAGAGCCTTTCCAGGACAGCCTACCTCCTCTATCGAGCCGGCGGCGCGCAGGAGAAGCGGCGGCGGATGCCCGGCGCGGGCCACGGTAACGCCTACGCCGGGCGAGTCGTCTTGCGGCTCCAGGCGCGCGCAGGCGACGGTGCAGAACCGGTCGTTCGGTAGTTGGCGGAGCATCGCCTCGTTTAGGACGCCGAGTACCTCGGACGGTTTGTCCCTGTCCAGGATAACGGTCCGCATGGTGTACCGGGCGAGCGCCGTCACCGCCGCGGCCTCCGGGCCTTTGCCGCGGACGTCCCCTATAGTGCATACCCAGCCGTCGTAGCGGGTGTCTATGAGGTCGTAGAAGTCTCCCCCGACCTCCGTCTCCTCCCCCAGCGGCAGGTACTCCGCCCCGACTTCGACACCTGGGATCTCGGGCGGGTGCGGCGGCAGGAGGCTGCTCTGGAAGGCGCGGGCGATGTTGGTCCTGTCACGATGGAGCCGGGCGTTGTCCATCGCCAGGGCGCAGCGGTAAGCGAGGTTCTCAGCTAGCGCGCGGTCTTCCTCGTCGTAGCGGCGGCCGGGGTTGGAGGAGACCAGTGTGATCGCGCCAAGCGTCTTCGCCCGCGCCAGTAGCGGCACGCTGATGACCGAGCATATTCCCAACTCGCGCAGTATTTTCAGGTGATCCTCATCGGCTCCCTCGGCCAAGAGCGACTGCTGAACCTCGCTCACCAAAACGGACTTTCCGGTGCGAAGAACCTCTGCGGTGCTGCCAGCGTCATCCTCCCCAAACCGCCGGTGCTCCTTGAGCTCCCGCAGCAGCGTTTCTTTCGCTTCTTCCGCGTGGGTGGAGGCGAGCTGGTGTATGTAGCCGTCCTCCTCCAAAATGTCCACCAAACACCAATCCGCGAGGTCCGGGACGACGAGACGCGTAATCGCCTCTAGCGTCACCTCGTAGTCGAGCGAGGCGGAGAGTACGGAGCCGGATTTGGCGAGCAGATCCAGACGACGGCGCGCCTTTACGGCCTCGGCGCGGGCGAGTCGCTCCCTTACCAGCAAGAGATCCCGCTCCTCCTCCGTTTTTTTACGCTGGTTGATGTCCTCGATCAGGGCGATAAAGTACTTCGGCTCGCCGGAGGCCTCCCGCACCAGCGACACGGTGAGGTTGGTCCACACCTCTGAACCGTCTTTCCTGATGTAGCGCTTCTCTATCGAGTAGGTCTGCACATCGCCCTCAAGCACCCGCCGCACCCAGGAGAGTCCCTCTTCCAGGTCCTCGGGATGGTTGACCTCCTGGAAGGTCTTCTGGAGAAGCTCCTCCTCGGTATAACCCAGGATCTCGCAGAGCTTGCGGTTCACCCGCAGCCACCGTCCATCAATCGCCACCTGCGCGGCCCCGACGGCGGCGTGCTCGAAGGTGGCCCGGAAGCGCTCCTCGCTCTCGCTCAGCGCCTCTTCGACGCGCTTGCGTTCGGTGATGTCGTTCTGCACCCCGACGAAGTTGGTCAGCCGTCCGTCTTCGTCGTGGACGGGAGATACGTAAAGCTCGTTCCAGAAGAGTGTCCCGTCCTTGCGGTAGTTCCGGAGGACTACCCGGCAATCTCGCTCCTCCCGGATCGCCGCCCGCAACTCCCCGAGCTGCGGTTGGTCCTTTTCGCCATCTTGCAAGAAGCGGCAGTTGCGCCCACGTACTTCTTCCGCCCCGTAGCCGGAGATCCTCTCGAAAGCCGGGTTGGTATAGACGATGGGGTTGTCCGGCAGCCTGGGATCGGTGATGACAACGCCGTTCGCGCTGGCGGCCGTCACCGCCCGGTCTAAAAGGCGGCGCATCTCATCAGACGCGCGCCGCGCCGCCACGAGCCTCTGGTGACGTAGTCTCCATCCTGTGTATTCTACAGGCTCTGTCCGCGAATGCTTACAGTGTAGACGCCCGTTATTCAATCCTTTATCGTTAATTTACCGGATTTCAGGGTATAGTAGCATTGGTATTGTAGAGCTATGAGAGGAGAGAACCGTGGCTTACGAGCTACCGTCTTTGCCGTACGACTACAACGCGCTGGAGCCGACCATCGACGAACAGACGATGCACCTCCACCACGAGAAGCACCACAACACCTACGTCACCAACCTCAACGCCGCCCTGGAGAAGCACCCGGACGCCGACCCCGGCAACCTCGAAGAGCTTCTTGCGAACATAGATAGCCTCCCCGAGGACATCCGCACGGCGGTCAGGAACAACGGCGGCGGGCACTCCAACCACTCGATGTTCTGGCAGATCATGGGTCCGAGCGGCCAGGGTGGCGGACAGCCGAGCGGAGACCTCGGCGCCGCCATAGACTCGTCTTTCGGCTCTTTCGACCAGCTCAAGGAACAGTGGTCGGCGGCCGCGGCGCCGGGCGCTATCTTCGGCTCCGGCTGGGCCTGGCTCATCGCCAACTCTGACGGCTCTCTTAGCATAGAGACCACTCCCAACCAGGACTCCCCGCTAATGGAGGGCAAGACGCCGGTCATCGGGCTGGACGTCTGGGAGCACGCCTACTACCTCAACTACCAGAACCGACGCCCCGACTACATAAACGCCTGGTGGGACGTGGTGAACTGGGACGAGGCCGAGCGCCGCTACCAGGCCGCCAAATCCGCCTGAGAGCGCCATACAATCAACCGTCTTACTCCGTCCCCGGACTTTCTTCCGGGGGCGGATTTTTCGTCGCGTTTCGAAAAATAGTGATGACGTCAAGCACTTACCGATCAGGGATTTGGCATTAGACTAAGGTAGATAGAGGCCGGGTTGACAATCGAAAAAGGAAGTGCTCATGCGACTGGTGATCGTAGGCGGCGTGGCGGCGGGTACGAAGGCGGCTTCGAGAGCGCGCCGGGTGAACCCGGATGCGGAGATCACGCTCTACCAGGCGGAACCGGAGACTTCCATCAGCGAGTGCGGCCTCCCCTACCTCCTCTCCGGCGTCGTGAATGCCCGAGAGCGGCTGGTGGCCCGCACCCCGCGGGAGTTCTCCGAAAGCGGCATCGAGGCTCTAACCAACCATCGCGTCGAAGATATAGATCACCAGAACAAGAAGCTCACCGTGAGAGACCTCGCCTCGGAGGAGGTCTTTGAAGATTCTTACGACCGGCTCGTTATCGCCACCGGCGCGCGGGCCGTCCTGCCGCCCATTCCCGGCGCGGAACTAGACGGCGTCTTCAAGCTCCGTTTCCTGACGGACTACGACGACATCCAGAGGTACGTAGACGAGCACTCGCCACGGAAAGCTACCATTATCGGCGGCGGGTACATCGGGCTGGAGCTGGCCGAGAACCTGTGCGCCCTCGGGATGGAGGTCTCGCTGGTAGAAGGCGCGGACCGGGTCGCCCTGGCCTATGGCATGGAGGTCTCCGAGAGGGTCGAGGCCGAGCTCGGAGAGCATGGCGTCGGCGTCTATACCGGCGAGATGGTCGAGAAGTTCACCGGCGAGGGGCGTGTGAGGGGCGTGAGGTTCGGTGATAAGGAACTGGATACGGACCTCGTGATCGTTGGGGTCGGTGTAAAACCGTGCGTGGACCTGGCCGAAAGGGCCGGGGTGGAGATCGGAGCCACGGGCGCCGTTCGGGTGGACCGTCACATGAAGACCAACCTTCCCGAGGTCTGGGCCGCCGGAGACTGCGTGGAGACGATAAACCTGGCGAGCGGAGAGCCGGTGTGGGCGCCTCTGGGCGACACCGCCAACCAGATGGGCCGTGTCGCCGGTACCAACGCGGCAACCGGAGAAGACAGGTTGGAGTTCCCCGGAGTCCTGGGAACCGGCATCTTCAAAGTCTTCGGCCTGGGCGTGGCGAAGACTGGACTCTCGGGAAAAGAGGCGGAAGCGGCGGGTTTCGAGACCATAAGCGCCGACGTGGAGGCGAAAGACCGGGCCGGCTACTACCCCGGCGTGGCGAAAGTCTATCTCAAGCTCATCGCGGACAGGGCGTCCGGTCGGCTCATCGGGGCCGAGGGCGCGGGGTCGGGAGCGGACAAGCTGGTGGACGTCTGCGCCGCGGCGATCTGGGGAAAGCTCTCGTACCCGGACCTCGTGAACATAGACCTCGCGTATTCTCCACCCTACGGCCCGGTTTTGAGTCCCGTCATACAGGCCGCCACCGTCCTCTCCGGGAAGTTCGAGCGCGAGACCGAAGGCATCAGAGTTTCGGAGTGATCTACAGGTTTTACGAAGGCCCGTTTAATATGGCGCGGCATCGTGGGGTTACCTACAATCATGGTGGGACAGGGTCTACCAGAGGAGTGCTTAGATGCCGACCAAGACTGAGTTGATGGATACCATTTGCTCGCGGATTTTGGAGCAGTTACCGGAGGGTCAGGCCTCGCAAGTCGAAGAGTTCGTCCAGCAGTACTACGGATGGGTGGCGAAGGAAGACCTGATCGGCCGTACTCCCATCGACCTTTATGGCGCGGCCCTCTCACACTGGAGCCTGGCCCAGAAAAGGATAACCGGCGACGCGAAGGTGCGCGTGTACAACCCGCGCCACGAAGAGCACGGCTGGCAATCGACGCACACGGTTATAGAAGCCGTAAACGACGATATGCCGTTCCTCGTGGACTCGGTACGCATGGAGCTAAACCGCCTCGGCTACGCCATTCATCTCATGGTCCACGCCGTAATAAAAGTGCGGCGCGACGAGGAAGGCCGGCTCGTCGCCATACTTACACCAGGTGATGAAAACGATGGCGCGTCCTCCGAATCCGTCATGCACGTCGAGGTGGATCAGCACACGGAGCCGGAGGTGTTGGAGGAGCTTCGCGATAACCTGAAGCGCGTGCTGGCAAAGGTGCGCGTGGCCGTCGAGGACTGGCCGGAGATGCGCGGAAAGGTCAAGGAGACATGCTCGGACATAGACCAGGAGGCGATACCTGGTGAGCCGGACGAAGTCTCTGAAGTCCGGGCGTTTCTGGGGTGGATCGAGGACAACCACTTCACTTTCCTGGGCTACCGGGAGTACGACCTGGTCACCGAGGATGAAGAGGACGTTCTTCGCGCCGTCGCGGACTCGGGGCTCGGCATACTGCGCCAGCAAAGCTCCGAGCCGATCTCTCGGGGCTTCGCGAAGCTCCCGCCGGAGGTGAGAGCGCAGGCCCGCGACCCTCATCTCCTCAACCTGACAAAGGCTAACTCGCGCTCGCCGGTGCATCGTCCCTCCTACCTCGACTACGTGGGCATCAAGCGGTTCGACGAGTCCGGAAACGTCATCGGCGAGAAACGTTTCCTCGGGCTCTACACCTTCACCGCCTACAGCTCGAGCGCGCTGGAGATCCCGATTGTCCGTCGTAAGGTGCGGAGGGTGCTGGAACGCGCGGGCTTCCCGGAGGGTAGCCACAACGAGAAGGACCTGCTGGAAATACTGGAGACCCATCCACGCGACGAGCTTTTCCAGATCTCCGAGGATGAACTGTTCGAGATCTCGATGGGCATACTCCACCTTCAGGAGCGCCAACGCACGCGCCTCTTCGTGCGGCGCGACGTTTTTGGACGTTTCTTCTCGTGCCTGGTCTACGTGCCGCGCGACCGCTACAACACGGCCATCCGGGAGCGGATACAGCACATCTTGCAGACGGCTTTCAACGGGGAGAACTCGGAGTTCGAGGTGCGTCTCTCTGAATCCGTGCTCGCGCGGCTGCACTTCGTCGTCTATACGAAACCGGGCGAGTCGCCCGACTACGACGCGGACGGGATCGAGGCGCGTCTCGTGGAGGCGACGCGCTCCTGGGCCGACAACCTCTACGACGCGCTGATCGAACAGTGTGGCGAGGAACGGGGGACCAACCTCTTCCGCAAATACCGGGAGGCCTTCCCCCCCGGCTACCGCGACGGCTTCCTTGCCCGGACGGCCGTGGCGGACATCCGTAAGATCGAAGCTCTCGAATCAGAGGACGATGTAGGTATGAGCCTCCACCATCCCCTCGAAGAACCGGAAGACTTCCTTGAGTTCAAACTGTTCAAAATAGGAAATCAGGTCTCGCTGTCAGGCATCCTGCCGTTGCTGGAGAATATGGGCGTCGAAGTGGTCGACGAACGTCCGCACAAGGTGGAGCCCGCGGGCTCACCGTCCGTCTGGATCTACGACTTCGGTCTGACCTACGACGCGCAAGACCAGTTCCAGACCGATGAGATCAAAGACATCTTCCAGGATGCTTTCGCGCGGGCCTGGCGCGGCCTCGTGGAGAACGACGGCTTCAACCGGCTGGTCCTCCGGGCCGGCCTCACCTGGCGCGAGGCTTCGATTTTAAGGGCTTACTCCCGCTACCTGCGACAGACCAGCATCACGTTCAGCCAGACCTATATAGAGGAGACGCTGGTCGAGAACCCCCAGATCGCCCGCCTGCTCGTGGATCTCTTCAAGACCCGCTTCGAGCCAGGCCGTCAAACGCAAGCGGAAAGTGAAACAGAGCGTTTGAAAGAGGAGATCGAAGCCGCCCTCGACGAGGTGGCGAGCCTGGACCAGGACCGCATCCTGCGGAGCTTCCTGAACGTGACACTGGCAACCCTGCGGACCAACTACTACCAGGGCGGCCAGGATGAGGAGCCAAAGCCCTACATCTCCTTCAAGCTCGACTCGCAGCGCGTCCCCGAACTGCCGCTGCCGCGTCCGATGGTGGAGATTTTCGTCTACTCACCACGCACAGAGGGCGTTCACCTGCGCGGCGGCATGGTAGCGCGCGGAGGCATCCGCTGGTCGGATAGGCGGGAGGACTTCCGAACCGAAGTCCTCGGGTTGATGAAGGCCCAGATGGTAAAGAACGCCGTGATCGTGCCCGTCGGGGCCAAGGGCGGCTTCGTGGTCAAGCAGCCGCCGCGAACCGGAGGCCGCGAGGCGCTGATGGAGGAGGTCGTCGCCTGCTACCGGACCCTCATCCACGGTATGCTCGACATAACGGACAACCTCGCGGATGACGGCCCCGTCCCGCCTCCAGACGTGGTGCGCTACGACGGCGACGACACCTACCTCGTCGTGGCGGCGGACAAGGGTACCGCCACCTTCTCGGACATCGCCAACGGCATCTCCGAAGATTACGGTTTCTGGCTCGGGGACGCATTCGCCTCCGGCGGCTCGACTGGATACGACCACAAGAAGATGGGGATCACCGCGCGCGGCGCGTGGGAGTCGGTCAGGCGGCACTTCCGTGATCTGGATCTCGACACGCAGAACGAGGACTTCACCGTGGTCGGCATCGGGGATATGTCTGGCGACGTCTTCGGCAACGGCGTGCTTCTCTCTCGCCACATAAAGTTAGTCGCCGCCTTCAATCACCTACACATCTTCCTGGATCCCAACCCGAATCCCGAGGCGAGCTTCGAGGAGCGCGAGCGCCTCTTCAAGCTGCCGCGCTCCTCGTGGACCGACTACGACGAAAGCCTCATCTCCGAGGGTGGCGGTATCTACGAACGCACGGCAAAATCACTTCCCATCTCTCCCCAGGTACGGGAGATGCTGGAGATCGAAGCCGAAGCGCTTACGCCGAACGAGCTTATAAGCGAACTCCTCAAGGCACCGGTGGACCTGTTATGGAACGGCGGTATCGGCACTTATGTCAAGTCTTCCGAGGAGACCAACGCGGAGGTCGGGGACAAGGCCAACGACGCTCTGCGGGTAGACGGGAAAGAACTGCGGTGCCGGGTGGTCGGCGAGGGTGGGAACCTGGGTTTCACGCAGCTTGGGCGCATAGAGTACGCGCTCGGAGGAGGCAGGATCAACACCGACGCCATCGACAACTCGGCGGGTGTGGACTGCTCGGATCACGAGGTGAATATAAAGGTGCTGGTGGACTCGGTCGTGGCCGACGGGGAGATGACGGGCAAGCAGCGCAACCGGCTCTTGAAGGAGATGACCGAGGAGGTCGGGCAGCTCGTTTTACGCGACAACTACCTTCAGACGCAGGCGCTCGGCAACGCCATAGTACAGTCCGCGCCGATGGTGGACGTCCATGCGCGCTACATCCATTCGCTGGAGGCGGCGGGCAATCTCGTCCGGGAGATCGAGTTCCTCCCGGACGACGAGACTCTCGCCGAGAGGAAGACGAACGGCCAGGGACTCACCGCACCCGAGTTCGCGGTGTTATTGGCGTACACCAAGATCACACTCTACGACAGGCTACTCGACTCGGACGTGCCCGAAGACCCGTACCTCTCGCATGAGTTGGAGCGGTACTTCCCGGCTCCTCTGCGCGAGCGTTTCGGAGAGCAGATGAAAGAGCACCGGCTGCAACGCGAGATCACCGCGACCCAGGTCACCAACAGCATCGTCAATCGGGCGGGCACCTCCTTCGTCTTCAGGATGGAAGAAGAGACCGGGGCGGCGGCGTCCCAGATCGCCCGCGCCTACACGGCGGCCCGAGAGATCTTCGACCTGCGCGACCTGTGGGCGGCTATCGAAGCCATCGACAACCAGGTATCGACCGGGACCCAGACCGAGATGCTCCTCTCCGCCCGCAAACTCGCCGAAAGAGCCTCCCGCTGGCTCCTCCGGCATCGTCGGCCACGCCTCGACATCGCCGAAACGGTCTCGTACTTCTCCGAAGGCGCGAAGCATCTCTCCGAGCACCTTCCCGAGATCGTACTGGACAGCCAGCGCGAGGCCCTGGAACAGAAAAAGGAAAAGCTCGTCAGAGCGGGCGTCCCTGAAGACCTGGCGACACGGGCGGCGGGTCTCGACCAGTTATTCTCGGCCCTGGACATAGTGGACATCGCCTCCACGACCAATCATCCCGTCGCGACCGTCGCCTCCGTCTACTTCACTCTGGGAGACCGGCTGCACCTCCACTGGTTGCGAGACCGCGTCGAGGCTCTGCCCCGTAGGGACCGCTGGCAGACGCTCGCGAGGGCGGCGCTACGCGACGACCTCTACAGCCTGCAAGCCGAATTGGCATCCGGGGTGATCCAGAACGGAGACAGTCAGCGAGACGTCCCGGAGCAGATAGAGACCTGGATCTCCGAAAACAAAGACCCGGCCGAACGTGCCGTGCAGGTGCTTTCCGACGTAAACTCCACCGGAATCTTCGACCTCTCCACGCTCTCCGTCGCGGTGCGCGAGGTCCGAAACCTAGTTAACGCAACCGTCGAATAGAGGAGAGAAGGAGACGTCGCGAACCTGCAACGTCTCCTTCGTTTACGCACTTGTTATTTAGAACCTCTCGACGACCGTCCGGGCGAGCATGTGCAGCGGCAGGTAGTCGGGGCCGCCGGCCTTTGAGTCGGTGCCGCTCATGCCGAAGCCGCCGAAAGGCTGCACGCCGACGAGCGCGCCGGTGATGCCGCGGTTGAAGTAGACGTTGCCGGCCCGCAGCTCGTGGCGGGCGCGTTCGAGGTTGTCGCGGTTCTTTGAGTAGACGCCGCCGGTTAGGCCGTAGGGGGTGTCGTTAGCGATGCGGAGGGCGTCGTCGAAGTCGCGGGCGTTGATAACGGAGAGGACGGGACCGAAGATCTCCTCTTGAGCTATCCGGGAACGCGCTTCCGTCTCGAAGACCGTCGGGGTTATGAAGTAGCCGTTGCCGGGGTCGCCGGGGTCGTCGCCGAGCACCCGCTCTCCCTCGCCCTTGCCCGCATCTATGTAGCCCGAGACCTTCTCGAACTGCGGCTCGCTTATTACGGGACCGACGTTCACGTCCGCGCTCTCGGGAGCGGCTATCTTTAGCGCCCCGGCTTTCTCGACGACCTTCTTCAAGACTTCGTCGTAGATGTCACCGTGCAGGATGGCGCGGCTCGCGGCGGAGCACTTCTGGCCGGAGTAGCCGTAGGCGCTCTTTACTATGTCGGAGGCGGCGGAGTCGAGGTCGGCGGAGTCGTCGATGATCATGGCATCCTTACCGCCCATCTCCGCGATGACGCGCTTCACCCACCGCTGGTTCTCTACCTGCTTCGCCGCCAGCTCGTTTATCCGCAGGCCCGTCTTCATCGAGCCGGTGAACGAGATGAAGCGCGTGCGGGCGTCGGATACCAGGTAGTCCCCGATCTCCGACCCGTAGCCCGGAACGAAGTTCACGACACCCTCTGGCACCCCGGCCTCTTCGTAGACCTCCATCAGCTTCGCCCCAACGACGGAGGTGAACTCGGAGGGCTTCATGATTACGGTGTTGCCCGCCACCAGGGCCGCGCTGGACATCCCGGTCAGGATGGCGGTCGGGAAGTTCCACGGCGCGACGACGACGCCGACGCCCATCGGCTGGTAGAAGTAGCGGCTCTCCTCGCCGGGGATGGCGTAGATCTCCACGCCGTCCTTCAGCCGCAGCATCTCGCGGGCGTAGTATTCGAGGAAGTCTATTGCCTCGGCGACCTGAGCGTCGGCCTCGTTCCAGGGCTTGCCGCCCTCGAAGACCTCCCAGGCCAGGAACTCGAACTTCCTGCGGCGCATGATCGCCGCCGCCCGCAGCATGATGCGCGCCCGAGCCTCCGGCGCCGTGCGGCTCCAACTCTCGAAAGCCCCACTCGCAACGTCCAGCGCCATGTCCGCCTCGCGCTCGGTGGCAGCGGCGAGCTTGCCGACGATCCGTGATGGTTTCGAGGGGTCGACCGAGGAGATCTCACCGTCCGTCTCCAGCCGCTTGCCGCCGATGACGAGCGGGTAGCTCCCGCCAAGTTGGCCCTCTACGTCCTTCAGGGCGGCTTTCATGGAAGAGACGTTCTTTTCGTCCGACCAGTCCAGATAGATTTCGTTTTTGTATGGAATAAGGCCCATGGTCTCGTTACCTCCCGGCGCGCTTTCTTACTATTTCGAGGATACTCTGTATTACGTCTTTCGCCACGTACCCGGCTATCTTGGGGTTCTCCTTGAGGCGGCGGGTGGAGTACTCGTACCACTTCTCGCCGTAAGGCACGTAGATCCTTACCTTGTGTCCGCCGCTGACGAGAATGTCTTGCAGTTCCTCATCCACGCCGAGCAGCATCTGGAACTCGTAGCGGTCTTTGGGGACGTCGTAGCGGTGGATCATTCGCAGCGCGTGCAGCACCAGGTGCTCGTCGTGGGTTGCGATGCCGACGTAGACACCACCGCGCAGGTACTCCTCCAGGAGCATTATGTAGTTCTGCCGAACCGTGTCGAGCTCCTTGTACGCGATCTTGCGCGGCTCGTCGTAGATACCCTTGCAGATCCGGGCCGTGATCCCGGCCTCCACCAGCCTTTCGACGTCCGTCAGGCTGCGGCGCATGTACGCTTGAACCACCGCCCCGACGTTCTGGTGCCGCTCATACATCTCCATCACCAGCTTTAGCGTAGCGCTGGTATAGGGCGAGTCCTCCATGTCCACCCGGACGAAGCGGTTACGCTCGGCGGCATATTCGATTATCTCCTCCAGGTTGGAGCGGCAGAAGTCTTCGTCGATGGTCAGGCCGAAGCCGGTCGGCTTTACGGAGATGCCGGAGTCGAGGCCGTTCGCTTCGAGGGCGTCGAGGACATCTTTGTACTCCTGGAGCGTATGGAGGGCGTCGGCCTTGTCCTCGGCGCCCTCGCCGAGTACGTCCACCGTGGCGACGCATCCCTCACGTTTGAGGTCCCGGATCGTGGAGATAGCGTCTTCCAGCTTCTCACCGGCTATGTAACGGCTGGATATCCGCTTCACTATCGGCCGCGGGATGACGGGTACGGAGCCTGCTATGGCCTTGTCAACTACGCCCATATACGGGACCTCCTGTGTGCCAACTAACTCTGTCCTCTCTCATTGCTTCTATCGTAGCGCGGAGACCCGACGCCGTCGGCGTGTCCGTTCACTGCGCCGGGTTACGCCGGGTCCGCTCTCCATACTCCTCTTACTCGGAGTCGGTATCAGCGGCGGAGGTTTGCTCCCGGTCCGCTCTCGCCTCTGCTCTGTCCGACTGTATAGCCTTGAAAAGCAGGAAAGTCAGTATCAGGATCACGCCGCCGAAGAACACGACCGTCCAGATGATAGCTTCAACATCCATCTCTCACCTCCCGGAATATCTCGGACGCCTCACGGTGACGCCGTCTCGCCCTCCACGCCTTCGGCCCTACCAGACGAAGCTTCGGAGGATGAGGTCATCGGCCCTTTCCCGGATCTTCTGGCAAAGAAACCGTTGAGCGCATACAGGATGACGAACAGGACCACCCACTGGCCCAGGAGCGTGGTAGTGCTAAACACCTCCAACGGGTTCCACCACGGAGCCTTCGCGGAGGAGAACACGGTTATCGTCTGGTAGATCCACCAGATGAACATCACCAGGAACAGTAGCGGCACGGCCCTTATGCACCACGACCACCAGCGGCCCAATTGCAGGTCGCTGGAAGCGTTGATCTCCTCACGCGCCCGTTCGACGCCGTACCTCATGACGGCTATGGACACAAGCGCTCCGCTGACCAGAAGCGCCACGCCCCACACGAAGTCCTGGTTGTTCAGGAAGTCCACGTTGTAGGCGGAGGGCACGCCCAATATGAAGGCGACCACGCCCAGCCCGACCACCGCCCGGCCGCGCGTAAGCCCCATGTTCACCAGGTTCATGATCCCGAGCTCGAAGAAGGAGATCAGGGTGGATATCGTCGCCAGCGAGAACGCCAGGAAGAACAGCGACGAGAAGAATACTCCTCCCGACATCGAGCCGAAGAGCTTGACGAGATATATGAAGGCGAGGCCGCTGTTGCCGGCCCCCAGAGCCTCGGAGGCGAACCCCGATCCTCTGAGAGCATATATCGTGCACAGGACCGTCGTGCCCGCGAGCAGCGAGGCGAGGAGGTTCCCGAAGACCAGGGCGCTGGCGTTCAAGGTGATGTCGTCGCGTTCCTTGGTGTACACCGCGTACGTCAGCAGCAAGCCCCAGCCCGCGCCGGTAGAGAACGCCATCTGGGTGAACGCCTGCAACCAGACCTGGGCGCTCCCGAGCCGGCTCCAGTCGGGGACGAAGAGGAAGTGGAGGCCGTCTATCGCTCCCGGCAGGGTGACGGCCCGGATGGTCAGGATCAACAGCACGGCGAACAGGGCGGGGATCGTGATTTGCAGGACCTTCTCGATACCGCCCTTCAGCCCCCGGTAGACTATGGCTACCATGAAGACCACGGCGATCGCCTCGAACAGTATCGTCTGGGCCGGACTGCCCGTGAACCCGTCCCAGAGCGCCTGGGAATCTACCCCCTTGTGCACGGTGCCGGTTATGGAGTAGACGAAGTAGCGGAAACCCCAGCCGGCGACGACAGTGTAGTAGAACAATATGCCGAGGGTCACTGTCCCAACCCACGCTCCGATCCAGGCGTACCTCCGTCCCATGAAGTCCCTCAGAGCGCCCACGGTTCCGAGCCTGGTCTTCCTCCCGATCAGGGACTCCGCCGCCAGGAGCGGTATCGCCCACACCAGGTTGGCGAGCAACAATATCAGGAGGAACGTGCCGCCTCCAAACTCGGCGACGACCCTGGGGAACCTCCATATGTTTCCCGCTCCGACCGCCATTCCTATTCCGGCGGCGATGTATGTAAACCTGTTTCCGAACGTTTCGTTCATCTGCCAATTCACCCACTCTCTATCCGAGTCTAGTCTTCTCGCGTTGCGAGATGCCCATGCTCTGTCTAGTCTCTGGCTCCTCCTTTCCCTGCAGGTACACTTGTCCCCGGCCCGGCTTTTTCCTACCGCCTCATCTTTCCAGCTTGCTTGCCCTCGAAGGATGTCCGTACCAGGCGCTCGTAAGCGCCGCGCAGGTGATCGTCGACGAGCTCCGCCGCCCGCTCCCTGTCGCGAGCTTCGAGCGCGCCGCGTATCTTTGAGTGCTCCGAGACGCACGGAGCCATATAGCTTGAATCCGCCAGGCTGTTGGAGAGCACGAAAGCGTGGATCTGGGAGCGCAACAAGTTTGTCCAGCAACTGTACAGGCGCGTGTGGCGGGCGGCCTTGTAGATGAGACCGTGGAACTCCATGTCCAGGTCCACTGCCTCCTGCACCGCATCTCTCTCCACCGCGTCCGCGTAGGCGGAGACGACCTCCTCCATCCTGGCCAACTCCCCATCCGTCACCAGCTGGACGGCGCGCTTGACCGCAAACCGCTCCAGGTCAATGCGAAGCTCGTACAACTCCCCCACGTCCTCCGCGGAGATGCGATTGACTCGCGCCCCCCGGTGGCGTTCGACCTTTACAAGACCTTCCTGCTGCAACTGGGCCAATGCCTCCCGCACGGGACCCCGGCTCACCCCGAAAGCCTCCGCCAGCATCGACTCACTGAGCCGGTGACCCGGCCTGAAACGCCCCCGCACTATCTCCTGCCGCAACCGGTCGAGCACTTCGTCGGCAAGACTCGTCCTCGGCGCGGGCGAGAGATCCCGCAGAGCGGTCGTCAGAGACTGATCCTCATCCATGCAACCCCCCCTTCCCCAATCAGTAAGTTGTTAACAACTTACCGTTAACAACTTACCGTTAACAACTTACCGTTAACAACTTACCGTTAACAACTTTTGTCACTATACGCTATTTGCTACATGCAATCAAATATTCCCGAACGGGGGT
>JBBPZZ010000088.1:0-3515 GCA_038198445.1 Rubrobacterales bacterium | reverse complement strand
GACGAGAAATCGGATCCTTGGCGTTAACTCCAGGGAGGCCACCACCAGCCGAAGCGGAATGCCCGTACTTCTCCCGTGGAAGCCTCGGGACTCTGGGAGACATTTCCGAGTTGCCGCATCATGCCCAGCGCGTCCCAGTTGATCCAGGTCTCCGCAATCTTCCCGCCGGCGACGCAGCTGACGCTTATACCTGTCACCCGGACTTCCGCGCCGGTGCGCAAGTGAGTGCCGCTGATGGAGAGGCGAGTCACCACTCGATTCTCTTCCACCCCGAGCGATTCCTCTATACGAACGGTTAGTCCCGAGATTGCGCCGCGTAAAGAGTCGGCCAACTCTACCACGCTATCGGGGCCGTGCACCTCTCCGTCCGGGTGGGCAGGATCGCGCACCACGCATCCGGGTGCGAGTAACCTCTCCGCCGCGCCATGCTCTCCCCGCTCGACAACATCTTTCCAGAACCGCCGGACGACCGCCGTGCGTTCCTCTGTCGTCATGAAACCTCCTTCCCGCTCGCTCATGCGTATTGTAGCTTGAGCTTCAATCTAACCATATACAAAAAGCCCCGGTCAACAGAACCCGCTTGCGCTACTTGCCCGAGCGATGCTGTTGAAAGACCAGAGACAACATCCCGGCGATACCGCCCACTGCGGCGGACGAGATGGATCCAAGGACGGCCACGACACTGGAGTTGCCCTTTCCACCCATTATTCCGAGCACACTGATTCCCGCGATTACACCCAGAAACACAACACCCAGCAAGACGGGGAAGATAACGCGCATTGGCGGGGCTTCCGGCTCGGCGCGCTTGTCGTCATTTCTCTCGGCCCGTTCTACGGTTACGTTCCCGTTAGAGAGTGTCTTTTCCGTCATGAGTGACTCCTTTCCCAGTGTGAGCGCACCGCCCTCTGTGATGCAAGGCGGCGCGCTCTATCCAGCATCAGCAGTTTTTATAGAGTTCCATACCGTTGCTGGTTACCTTGCCGTTCTGGATCTTTACGACCTTACCATCAAACCTTCGGAGCTTGAAGTAGTTGGGCTTCTCGTGATAGTCGCTACTCTCCTTCTTGAGGATGCAGATCGCCACGGTCTCCCCAAGCTTCACCGACTCTGTGTAATCGCTGCGCCAGTGGACGCCAGCCGCGTTGCGTCCAATGGCGATATTAGAAGCGATTTTGTTGAGCTCGCCACCAACGGTCAGTTGCTCCGCATCCGGGTCGGTGTACGGTACGAGCTCCGTACCGGCGACGTTTGTGACCTCCGGATCTGTAAGGTCGACGATCTTCGTGTTCTCCTCAAACCACGCCTTGAGGATCGTCGCGCACGCTCCGGCCACGGTTGCGTGTCCGGCTCCGTAAGCAGGGTGCGTCGGGGAACCCTCCGGGAAAGCCATAGGCATGAGGTAGGTTCCATACTTCTCGTGTGTAGCCTGTACCGCTCCGCTGTTCAGGATGTCGGGGTGCAGCGGGTAGTTTTTCTTCGTCCCGTTCAACCCCTCCAGCTTGAGATGCACCAGCCCCCCGAACGCTTCGGGCCGAAGTCTCCGGTGTACCATCCACTTCTGGAACCAGACCACCTTCAGGGCGCGCGACGCCACCTCTGTGACCAGGCTAAGTACGTGCGGGCCACCGAAGGTAGCGAACTCCTTCTGCTTCTCGTAGCCGTTGTACGGGTTGCCCTCGTCCATAGGCGCCTTCAGGCCCAGCAGTATCAGGCAGGCGTTCAGGTAAGCTTCGTAGAGCGTGTCCACGTGTACGTACTGGCCCAAGTCCCGCATGTTCCTGACATACCGGGGCTTCCGATCGAAGGCATCGGAGCCTATGAGGCTCTTCACCTGGCCGTTCTGGGCATTGAGCCAGTCCGCGTACGTCGTCAGGTAGTTCTTCCTCGCCAGCACCGTCTTCTGCCGCTGCTCGATGGTGAGTGAGCCGTAGGCGACATCCTTCAAGAGGAACTGGGAGAGGTACGGGCCTTTCCCGTCACCCTGGTGGGTCCCTCGGAAGATATTGTCCGACGTCACCGTGCCGGACGGATGGATCACGTCAGACTTCGAGAAGTTCGACAGGTCCTCGGCCGCCGCCGCAATTCTCTCGTCGCTGTCGAATCTGGTGAACGGCACGTCCCGCAGCAGCGCCATCCAGTAGAGTTCGCCGGCCTCGGCTGCCTCTTCGGCGCTGTCGACGGAGTAGGCCGGTGGTAGAACGAGCGCGCGCGGGTCGGGACCGAGATGCTCCCCCGCGAGTCCCGCCTGCGGGCTGGTCAGCCGGTCCGCGCCGGGAGACAGGTCGATCTTCTCGAAGTCGTCAGTGTCGCGCGGAGGCTTGAGCGCCTTGAGCATCGTATCATAGGACGCCGGAATCACCTCTCCGAAATTATTGTGCCGCAGACCTTTGTGAAAGTTCCCGATACGGTTGGCGAACATATTCTCGTCGTCGTTGGGAGTCTGCGTGGGAAAAGCGCCTCCGTTCGCTTCCTGTTCTAGTGTGCTCTGTTGAGCAGTCATCGTAATCCTCCTTCGCTGTTTAGCTTCACTGTCTAGACTTTGTTCGGTGTGGGGAGTTGGATCCGGTCCTCCCCACCCTCTCGCTCCATAGCGAGTTGTTTTGGTAGCCTGCCGCTTCCCGGTCTCTCTACTTGAACTTCACGGGGACCGAAGCGCCGGCAAAGCTCCCATCGTGGGGCGAGAGCTCCCCTACTTCGAGCTTCCCTCTCTGGCCGCCAAGGCTAGCCGGGTAGCTGGCCAAGAAACTGTAGGCTCCCCAGGCTGCGGTCCAATCATTAGTGGTATAAACACCCTGGCTCACGACCTGGCCGCTGGAGTTTTTTACGCGCCAGTCTCCTTGCGCCTCGAGCGGCCTCGCATAACCCTTGACGGTGAAGGTCCCAGAGCCTACCAGTTTATTGGCTCGAGGTTGGGTAATCACCGCGATAGACGACGTCGCGGGCTTCGGATAGAGTGCCGTCCCCCCAGGTGTCACGTCTACTATGACCCGACCCGGATTGTCCAACTTGAACACATTCACCGAAGCCGCGGCTTCCTTGAGATGAAAATCCACGTACAGGCTTCCGGTATTGTCGGGATTCCTTACAACGTAGTACTTGGAGATAGTCTTACCAAGACCGCCCCCATCTGTCTTGATCGTGTCTCCCACCGTCGGGAGCTTGACCCTCACTATCCTGTCGCCATCCTTATATGACCAGGAGAACGGAGGAGCCAACGGTGAGGATGCAGCCGTGCTTATGTCCAGGACCGCTCGTTCGAACGTTCCGTGATCCCCGAAACGCACGTCGCTGATCGAATCCGTCAGGCTCGTGGACTGGGCCGACGCCGAATCCACCGTAAGGACCACCTGGACCGCCGCGACAGCCAGGACACCACCTAAGACGAGTGATGCATAACTTCTCAAACCAAAAGATCCGCCAGATGACGCAGAGGCCGACCGAGCTGGACGTTGAGATGCTGCCCGCAGGTGTAAGCTGCGATCTTGGCCGCCAGACGGGTCAGCAACCCCTGAAGG
>JBBPZZ010000087.1:0-2963 GCA_038198445.1 Rubrobacterales bacterium | reverse complement strand
GAGAGACTTGAGTACCTGATCCACGACAAACACCATCAGGGCCAGCCCGGCCGCGAGCAGCACGTTCGTCCGGCGGCTTCCGGTTACTCGTTGTGTGAAGCTCTCCGTCATCGGCGCGTTGATCCTAGCACACGCGCTCCCGGCTTCTCAGACACCCTACCCTACGCTCGCTGTTCCCTGAACATGTGGCGTGATGTTCGAGAGAGGAACCGGAGGTTCGAAGCGTTCCAGACTTCCGATCTCGAATCCCGCGTTGTCGATGGCCGCTACCGTGCCGCGGTTGGGAGGACAACCGGCGAACAACCGTTTCCACAGCGGTTCGGTACGGTCCTGCCAGCGGGCCGCTGCGTAATCGCTGCACACGTACTTCCTCGCTGCTCTCGAAGAGCAGGCGGTCGCGCCATTCTCCCATCCAGTCCCGTTCTATGGCAGCGTTCATCGTTCGTAGAGCGCGGCGAATAAGTGGCGTCCCTCGGACATGTCCGTCTCCTCATTCGGTCCAGTGACGGTGTGTCATCAGGGGCAAATCTCCTGGCTAGTCTCTCTGTTCACTTCAGACGGAAATGTCACTCCCCCGATCCAACCTCAAAAGCGCGAACTTGCGCCTGCCGAACCTCATAATTTGGCACCGCGACGTAGAGAATGCGCCAGGCGGACACGAACAGCGATGTGCGAGCGCCCTCCGCCGTAGTGATTTGGCCGATCGATTTGTAGTCGTTTGGGCTCTTCTGCTGGAAGACCTCGACTGCTCCCTCGCCGCCCGACACGTAGAGACGCCTGGTCTTGCCGTCGTAGAAGATATCGTCGGCGTCGCCCACAGAGTTGAGGCTAGCCACCGTCTTTCCCGTCTGAGTGTCGAGGACCATTAGCTTGGCGGGACTTCTGGTGCCGACGAACAGGCGATGGTTGGCTTCGTCCAGAGCCATGGGGAAGTTATCCGAGGCGCCCTTTATGGGCCAGGTGGCGACCACGGCGCCCTTTTTGCGGTCCACGACCGCGACTGCTCCCGAGGTAGGTACGTTTACGAAGATCCTCCCGCCGTTCTTCTCCAGTTGGAATGACTCAGGGTGTCCACTCAATCGGATGGACGCCACCTTTTTGTCTGTCTTGGGGTCGATCACCCCGAGCGCCGAGTCTGTGCTGTTGCCGTAGCCAACGTAAACGCGCCCGGTTGCGGCATCGTAGCGGACGTTGTCCGGGTCTTCCCCTAGCCGTATATCACCGATATGCCGCAGCGTCCGGCCATCATAGATGCCGACCGACGCTCCGCCGCCGTTGGTGACGATGAGCCTTCCGGTTTCGGGCACGTAAACTACTCCCTGCGGCTCTTTGAGGCCTCGGATCTCGCCGATCCTATTGTCCGTTTTCAGGTCGATGACCTCGATCGTGTTGTTCTCCAGGGCGGCGACGAAGAGCCGCTTGTTCCTGGTGTCTATCGCTAGGTGATCGATCCTGCCCTCCACTCCGGGTAGCTGAGTTTTGCCGACTTGGTGGAGTGTGGAGATCTCGTGCGTTTGGGAGGCGCACCCGAAGGCGAGCCAGAGGAGCAGCACTACGAGAAGGGCCTTGCCGTATGATGATTTCACTGTCTCTTCCTCAAACTTCCTTCTCTCTCGACCCGATCACAGCACTTCCCGACTCAGGTAGGTGTAGAGGCCGTTGTAGAGGGCGTCGGTGTGATGGATGAGCGCCTCATCGTCGGGTAGAGATAGCTGCATACCGCGGACGATGGCGTCCAGTCCCTCGGACTCGGGGCGACCGTACTTCTCGTCCATGAGGTCCGCGTCGTGGACGATCTCCGCGATCTCGGAGAGTACAGGGTCTTCGAGATCGTATTCCTTGAGAAAGGTCTCGAAGGAGCAGTCCTCGCCATGGTGGGAGAGCCTCGCCCCGGCCACGTCGAAGAGCTCGGCGTCCTTGGGTGCTTTGTCCGGGTCCCTGAAGAAGGAGAAGGTGGCATCCGGGTCCAAAAAGCGCCTTATCAGCCAGACGCAGGCGGTCCGGTCCACGTGGCACCCGCGGCGGGTAGCCCAGCGCATCAGCCGGCGCTCCCGGTGTCCGGTTCTTCTGCTGCGCGCTCGCCAGTCCTGATCGCCTGGCGAGCCTTCTTGAGTTCCTCGGCGGCTTGTCTTCTCGCCGGAGATCCGAAATAGTCCCTGCGGCGCTCCGCTCTGAACTCCTTCTCCAGCTTTCCGAGGTCGTCGAGCAGCCCTACGCGATCGCCCCCGAGTTCGGTCTTGCGCCGGATGCGTTCTGCTTCGGTGATTATGTTTGTGTAAGCTTCTTGGCGCGAAGAACAGAAGGCTTCCACCAGCTTCTGACCCTCCGCCAGCGTGTTGGGAGATGCCTCCCAGAGCGTCGCCTCTCCTCCGGCCTCCCGGATCGTGAGTTGCAGCCACTCTAGCTGCTCGCGCGTGACGGCGTCCTCGGGAAGCGCAACCACCCCGTCCTGTAGGTAGAGCGCGCCTAGGACCTTTAGCTTGCGCCACGCCGCTACCCTCGGGCGGGACGGCTCCCTGGGGATACGGTAGATCAGGATGAGCCAGCGCGTCTCATTCTCCATACCCGGCCTAGCCTTTTCTCTCGTGTGCGGAGCCGTGTGCGGAACAAGTCATCAAAGCACGAAGAGATCTACGAGCAGCGCGATCACGCCCGCCACGCTCGCGGCGCCAACTACTCGTTCCGCCGTCTCACCTCGTGCCGCGACCAACCCGAGAGCCAGAGCGGTGACAGAGAAAGCCAGGATTCCGCTGCCGGCATCGGCCCAGCTAACCCCGACGATTGGCGCGTCCACGTTGAACCCGGTGGCGTGCGTGGCGTTTAGGGTCAGGTTCCAGGCGGCGAAGCCAGCGGTCGCGGCGAGGCCGGCTACGACGAAACGAGCCCGTCCGCGGCTCCAGGCCTGTGTAGCGAGCACCGCCGTGGTGAGCACTCCGGACAGTACGGCATAGATAAAGATGTCT
>JBBPZZ010000086.1:0-12940 GCA_038198445.1 Rubrobacterales bacterium | reverse complement strand
CGTCTTCATCGTCGTCGTCTTGCCCGCGCCGTTCGGCCCCAGGAACCCGAAGCACTCACCCCGATGAACCTCGAAGTCCACGCCCTTGACCGCCTCGAATTTCCCGTAGCATTTTCTGAGACCTCGGGCTAATAGGGTGGTTTCGGTGGACCGTCTACGGGCCGCCTGTCTCGTATCAGTGCTCAAACGTCGATGCTCCAGGTCTCAGTTCGGATATCCTTGTATGGAATGGACGCTCGCCGGTACGTCCGGCCGCGCCGAAGCCTCCAGGTATTATCTTCGTAGACAGATATACTACTTCACCGGGTTACACAGTGAGCACTTCCACTGCTGCTGGATGCTCTTGGAAACTGTCCCGGAGACTCCGCACCCCCCATTTTAGATGGGGGAACATGAGCTGTTTCATGCGTTACAGGAATGGTTTCAGCCTGTAGCATGAGGTACGAAATATGACATGAATTTTCGCAAATCTTAAAAATCCGTACCAATATCCCTACCGTTACGCGAGAAGTATTGTTAGAATCTCGCGCATGGGACGAAGATCAGACAGGCGCAAATTCAGGCGTCGCAGGCAGAGTGCGGGACTTGCCGTGTTCGCTTCACTCGTCATCGTGATTCTTAGCGGTCTGATGTTTATCGGCATAGACCCGTCGCAGAGATCCGCTCCCGTCGCCAAGACTAACAAGGTGGAGAGGGTTAAGTCTCCGAAGGTCGAGAAGGCTCCGAACGCGGTAGCCGACATGGAGGCTAAGAAGGCGGCTGAGGCTAAGAAGGCCGCGGAAGCCAAAAAGGCAAAGGAAGAGGCGGCGGCCAAGAAGAAGGAAGAGGCCAAAAAGGCCGAGGCGAAGAAGAAGGCTGAAGCGGGGCCAAAGATACCTGCTCCGCCCGACGACGCGCTTTATCTGACGGTTCCCAAGATGGGGCGTCAGGGCGACTACGTGGCGAACACTAACGACGACGCGGCCATGGACAACGGGGCTATAAAGTTGCCATCCAGCGGGTTCCCGTGGCAGCCGAAAGCCAATACCTATATAGCGGCCCATGTGCTGGGGTACTCTGGAACCGGGAGCTTCTATCAGTTCGCCAACCTGCCGAACATGACGTATGGCGATAAGATCTACCTGACCGACTCGAACGGCACGACTTACACTTACGAGGTAACCAACATCGTAACCGTGACGCCTTATGATTCCTGGGTTACCGCGCCAGTTCCGGGCAAAGACATGGTTACGCTTCAGACGTGCGTGGACCCTCCAGCCTACGACCAGCGTCTCATAGTGCAGGGGGAGCGGGTCGCGGTGGATATTGCCTAGCTTCCAGCTCAACTAGAGGACTTCGAGAGCGCCTTGCCGGGCGCTCTTTTTCCTTTTGTGTCAGGCCAAGAAACGTCTATACTAGGTAAGTGAGGTCCTGGCGGCGAGGCGCCGGGCTGTGGTGAGAAGTCGAACGGAGGAGATTTATGGCACTCGTAACAATGCGCCAGCTTCTTGACGAGGCGGCCAAGGGCGGCTATGGAGTGGGAGCGTTCAACGTAAACAATCTGGAGCAGATACAGGCGATCATGGAGGCCGCGCAGGAGACCAACTCTCCAGTCATAATCCAGGCCTCGCGGGGCGCCCGCAAGTACGCCAATGACCGCTTCCTTTATCATCTGATGCTGGCGGCGGCGGAAGTCTATCCCGAGATCCCGGTGGCCTTGCACCAGGATCACGGCAACGGTCCGGCCACCTGCAAGAGTGCCATAGACCTCGGATTCACGAGCGTGATGATGGACGGGTCCCTGGAAGAAGATGGGAAGACCCCCGCGGACTTCGAGTACAACGTGCGCGTAACCCGCGAGGTCGTCGAGATGGCCCACGAGCGGGGTGTCACGGTCGAGGGCGAGCTTGGAACGCTCGGCGGTATTGAGGACGGTGTGGGATCCGGGGAGGTGAATCTGACGGACCCGGATCAGGCGGTGGAATTTGTCGAGCGGACGGGGGTCGATGCTCTGGCGGTCGCGATCGGCACGAGCCACGGAGCTTACAAGTTTACCAAGGAGCCCGACCGTGAAGTCCTGGCGATGCACATTATCGAGGAGATCAACAAACGGCTCCCGAATACGCACCTGGTCATGCACGGCTCCTCCAGCGTCCCGAAGGAGCTCGTGGACACCATCAACCAGTACGGCGGCCAGATAGAGCCGACGTGGGGCGTACCGGTGCGTGAGATCCAGGAAGGCATCAAGCACGGTGTCCGCAAGGTCAACGTGGATACCGACCTGCGGCTCGCCTCTACGGGCGCAATCCGCAAGGCCTTCTCCGAGGAGCCCGGCGAGTTCGACCCGCGCTACTACCTCAAGCCGGCCCGCGCCGCCATGCAGGAGGTCGTTAAGGCGCGTATGGAAGCATTTGGGCAGGCAGGACACGCCGGAGACTACGAGCCGCTCACCCTGGGGGAAATGGCCTCTCGCTACGAGCAGGAAGGTCACGAGCTAACGACCGCGTAACTATTGTACTGACGGATCTTGGCGGCCAGCCTGGTTGTTTGGGCTGGCCGCCATCTTCTTGCTCTACCTGGAGACCGGAGCCGTTATCCGGAGCACGTCCGCGTGTATTATTCGCTTGGGACCACAGCCACCCAGGTATCGCCTTTCCACGGTTCACGTCTCCGATTTATCTATCCACTTTGCGGTCTTCGGGGGATCGTAGCTGGCGAAACTGGCGAGGAGAGTCCGCGGGTCCTCTTCGACGAGCATCAACGCGCGGTGCTCCTCCTTCAAAAAGCGTTGCTCTACCATGTGATCGAAGAACCGGAGCAGAGGGTCGTAGTAGCCCGCCGCGTTTAGCAGCCCGCATGGCTTCTGGTGTTCTCCAAGCTGCGTCCACGTCAATACCTCGAAGAACTCTTCCAGCGTTCCCGTGCCGCCCGGCAGCGCTATGAACCCCTCGGACAACCCGGCCATTAGCGCCTTACGCTCGTGCATCGAGCCAACCACGCGCAAGTCCGTGAGGCCGCCATGAGAAATTTCCCGCTCCACCAACGCTTTCGGCATTACTCCGAGCACCTCGCCACCGGATTCAAGTGCGGAGTCCGCCACGACACCCATCAAGCCGACGTGGCCGCCGCCGTAGACCAGGGTAATGTCCGCCTGGGCCAGGACTTTGCCCAGTTGCCGGGCACTCTCCGCATATGCTTCGTCCGCCCCCGGACTGGAACCGCAGAAGACGCAGATGCTCTTCACGTATTCATCATTCAGAACCTCTGGACGAGCACGACCCCGCCGATTATCAGGGCTGCTCCGAGGAGGCGGGGGAGGCTGGCTTCGTGGACCGGGACCCGAAGCAGGCCGAAGCTGTCTATAGCAATGGAGGCAATAATCTGGCCGGATAGGATAAGGCCGATCGTGGCGGCGGTGCCCAGTCGGGGGGTCAGGATTACGGAGGCCAGTACGAAGAAAGCGCCGAGTAGGCCTCCAGTCCACATCCACCAGGGGGCGTGTGCAAGGGACCCGACCTCGGGTATCGAACGGCGCACTATAAGCGTGGCCGCGAACAACACTATCGTACCCACGAGGAATGAAATTGCCGCAGCGTAAACGGGGCCGCCGACGACGTTGCGTAGCTGGGTATTCACGCCGAACTGAATCGGTAGCGCCATACCGGCCGCCAGCGCAAGCGGAATAAGTAGGATCCAGGTCATCTTCGTCATCCTAGCGTGGTTCGTAGACATCGTAGAGGATTGGCTCAAGTCCCTCGTCACCGACGCCGGAGCGGTACTGGATGTAGCGGGCTCGCTGGAGGTACGCCAGGGCGGTCTTCATCCGGCCTTCGAGAGCGGGGACCTCTTCTTCCAGTTCCTCCAGCTTCGAGGAGTCGATGATGACATCGTCCTCGTCGTTGTTTTGCCAGATCTCCCACAGCCTGCGCCAGAGGGCCTCATTATCGGGAGATAGAGGTTCGCGTTCCATGCGATCTACCTGCTTTCCTGATGCTTGCGAAGCTCGAAGACTACGTGTGAGATCTCCGGTACGAGCAGTTTCTCCATCGCCAGGCGAACCGCATTACGGGAGCCGGGCAGGCTAGCGACGAACTTCATGCCCACGGTCCCGGCTATCGAGCGGCTCAACATGGCCGCGGCCCCAATTTCCTCGAATGAGAGCATCCGAAAAATTTCCCCAAACCCATCGAGCCGTTTGTCGATCATGCGGTCCACGACCTCGTACGTCGTATCGCGGGCCGAGATGCCTGTTCCGCCGGTCGTGACGATCGCATCTACCTCGGATCGCGCGAGCAGATTGACCAGCGTAGTCCGTATGCGAGAGGCCTCGTCCCGGACTATGGTTCGGTCAACGACTTCGTGTCCGGCCTCTTCCAGAAGCTCCACGATGGTGTCTCCACCGGTGTCAGTCTCCTGGGTGCGCGTGTCGCTTATGGTGAGCACGGCCACCCGGACGTGTTCCGGCGCCGACTTCCGATGCTTCTCAACGCTCTCGCTCAAATTAGTCCTCCTCCGCCTAGAAATGGATTACTCGCCCGCTCGTCCCCGATACTCGTTTGCGGGCCGTGTCCGGAACATACTTGCGTTTCGTCCGGCAATGTCAGAAGCCGCTGTCCGATACTCCGTAGTAGAACCTCCATGCTCCCGCCTGGGAGATCCACGCGCCCGACGCTCCCCGCGAAGAGAGCATCCCCCGAAAACACCAGGGTTTCATCCTCCAGGTAGAAGGACAGATGGCCTGGAGCATGGCCCGGCGTGTACAGCGATCGCAGCCTGAGTCCGCCGACCTCTAGCACTTCTTCATCTTCTATATAGCCGTCTACTTTGGGGACTTTGCCGAACCGCATTCCCATCATCATCGCCTGGGTTGGGAGTTGCTTGAGCATCGGCTCCGCTTCGGCGTGCATCAGGACCGGGCAGGCGTATTCGTCGACTAGCGTGGCGACGGCTCCGACATGGTCTATGTGGGCGTGGGTGATGATAATTTTCTCCACGTCGAGTTTCGTCTGCTCCACCGCGAGCGCGATGCGGGCAGCCTCGTCTCCAGGGTCGATCAGGGCGCCCGCCCCGGATTCTTCGTCACCGATGATGTAGCAGTTCTCCTGAAACGGCCCGACCGTGAGCATCTCCAGGATCATCGCGCTCCTTTCGTCCGCTCCATGAGGAACTCTACGAGCAGCCGCGCCGGGACGCCGGTAGCTCCCTTGGTGGTGTAGGCATTGCCCTTCTTGCCGAAAGCGGTGCCGGCGACGTCCAGGTGCGCCCAGGGGAAGTCGGCGAACTCCTTTAGGAATGCTCCGGCCGTGAGCGCGCCTCCGGCCCGGCCCCCGGTGTTTTTTATGTCGGCGGTGTCGCCCTTTATCTGCTCAGTGTACTCGTCGAAGAGCGGAAGCGGCCATGCACGTTCGCCGGTCTTCTCTCCCGCTCTCTTTACCTCGGAGATCAAACCTTCATCATTGCCCATGAGTCCGGAGGCGTGGTTGCCCAGGGCCACGACGCAAGCGCCGGTAAGGGTGGCGCAGTCGATGACGGCGGCGGGCTCGTAACGTTTCGCGTAGGAGAGCGCGTCGGCGAGGATGAGGCGCCCCTCGGCGTCGGTGGAGAGACTCTCGACGGTCTTGCCCGAGTGCATCTTTAGCACGTCGCCCGGTTTGAAGGCGTCTCCTCCGGGCAGGTTCTCAGTGGCCGGGACGAGCGCCACGACGTTGAGCGGAAGGTCCAGCGAACCGACGGCCTCCATCGCGCCCAGCACCGCCGCGCCGCCGCTCATGTCGAACTTCATCTCCTCCATGCCGGCGGACGGCTTTATGGATATGCCCCCGGAGTCGAACGTAACAGCCTTTCCGACGAGCACGACCGGAGCAGCGTCGCCACCCTTCCGGTGCTCCAGTACGATGAAACGCGGCTCGTTTGACGCAGACCGACCCACTGCTTCGAGTCCGGTCAGGCCTTCGGCCTCGATCCCGGCCCGGTCGAGTATGGTCGCCTCCATCCCGTACCGTCCGGAGATCTCACGGGCCCTCTCGGCGAGGTACTCCGGCGTCGCGATGTTGGAGGGCTCGTTGGCGAGGTCTCGCGCGAGGATCGTACCAGCCGCTAGTTTCGCTCCAACCTGCGCGCCACGAGCCGCGGCTTCTTCGTCCGCCGAGTCGTCCAGGATCAAGTCGAGGCTTTCGACCTGGACGCCATCCGTTTCACCGGCGCCAGTCTTGTAACGGGTAAAGCGGTACAGGCCGAGCGTCGCCCCTTCAGCCGCGGCTGTTGCGGATTGTCTCGTGTCGGACCCTTCCAGCATCCGAAGGGTGAACGCCGCTTCTCTTAGTTTTAGAGAGCGGGCTTTTCTGGCGACGGTGGCGGCAGCGCGGCGGAGAGTCTCCGAAGTGAATGAGCTTTGATCTCCCAGACCGACGAGCAGCAGACGGGAGGTGGCGAGGCTATCCGTGTAGAGCAATAACGTCTCGTTTTTTTTGCCGGAGAAGTCTCCGGAGGGGTGCGGCGTCCGGGCCACCTCTCCGAATGTTTCGGGGGTGTCTTCGCCCTCGAAGACACCCCCTGCAAGTAGCCCGGTGACAATATCCGCCAGAGCGGCTTTTTTCGTCCCGATTCGGACCAAGCCCGTTCTCCTTTCTGCCTGTAGAATACGGCTCGACGTGAGCGGCAATGGTCCGAATTATACGGTAAACACAGCTTGAAGCTCTCCGTGGTAATACCCACGCTCAACGAGGCCGATTCTCTCGGTAGCCTCCTCGAACGTCTCCGCCGCACTCCGGGCGTAACGGAGATAATAGTCGCTGACGGCGGTTCGACCGACGATACTCCGGACCTTGTGCTTCCGCCCGCGCAGCTTGTAAGATCCCAACCGGGACGCGGTATGCAGCTACGCGCCGGAGCGGCTACGACGACCGGCGAGGTCTTGCTCTTCCTGCACGCCGACGTGGAGCCTCCTCTCGACGCCGCCGATCAGATAAAGGAAGCGCTCCGGAGCGGATATGTTGGTGGCAACTTCCGGCTGCTCTACTCTGGGGGAGGCTTACTTGGGCGTTTCCTGGAAGTTTCGACCGTTGTCTACCGGAAGCTACGACGCTACTACGGTGATTCTGGTCTGTTCGTCCTGCGGGACGCCTACGAGGCGTTCGGAGGCTTCCCGGAGATCCCGATAATGGAAGACATAGTGTTCGTCCGCCGGATGGAGAGACATGGCCGGACAGCCTATCTGCCAGGGCCGGTGATGAGCTCTCCTCGACGCTGGGAAGAACGGCCCGTGCGTACTCTGCTGCTCTGGTGGTTTATGCAGACATGTTTCGCGCTCGGCGTTACCCCGTGGCGCCTCGCCCGCTTCTACAAAGCCGCGAGGAATAGGGACCAGTGATCCGGACGCTCATCATGGCGAAGGCTCCCATCCCCGGAACCGTCAAGACTCGACTGCGAATCGCTCCCGAAGACGCCGCCCGGCTCCAGGCCGCCTTCATACAGGACGCAGTCGCGAAAGCCCGGCTCCTCGGACCAGTAACACTTGCCGGAGAACCGCCGGACCGTCTCGACCTCATAGCCACGCTCTTGCCGCCGGACGTAGCCTTGATCCCCCAACCCGAAGGAGACCTCGGCCAACGCATGTCAACCGGCGCCGCCACGCTCTTCGAACAGCGCCCCGGTCCAGTCCTTATCCTCGGCACCGACGCCCCAACCCTGAGATTACACGAGATGAAGCAGGCCGCCAATGCCTTGACCGTAAACGATATATCCATAATACCTAGCGTGGATGGGGGTTATGTATTGCTGGGGTTGCGGGAGTACCATGAGGAGGTATTCGATGGCGTCGAGTGGTCCACTGGACTCGTCTACCGCCAGACGCTTGAGAGGGCTTGTGCAGCGGGAATTAGTTTGTGGAAGGGAGACCCCTGGTATGACGTGGATCGGCCGGAGGACCTCACCCGCCTCGAAGATGAAGTCCGGGCGAACCCGGAGATAGCGCCGCGCACCACACAATTCGTGAAGCGCTTGCGGGCCTAAAAAAGGGCGCGGCGTACGCCGCGCCCCAACTCTGACCGTTTATAGCCGGCCGCTACAAGATCGGCAGGAACTTCTGCAGTTCGTAGGGGGTTACCTGTATGCGGTATTCCTCGAACTCTTCACGTTTGATCTCCAGGAGCCGGCTGTAGGTGTGCTCCCCGAGAGCCTTCTGCAGCAGCTCGGAGTTTTCGGCTTCCTTGATCGCCTCACCGAGGTCCGCTGGCAGGCTCTGAATACCCATCTTCTCCCGCTCTTCGGAGGTGAGATGGTACAGGTTGCGCTCCATCGGCTCGGGTAGTTCGTAGCCCTTCTCTATACCTTCCAGGCCGGCGTGCAGCAGCGCCGCGAAGCACAGGTAGATGTTCGCCGACGGGTCCGGGCAGCGAAGCTCCATCCGAGTGGCCTTCTCCTCGCCCGGATGGAAGCCAGGCACCCTTACCAGCGCCGAGCGGTTGCGACGGCTCCAGGCGATGTAGACCGGGGCCTCGTAGCCGGGGACCAGCCGCTTGTAGGAGTTCACGTTCTGGGCGAAGATGATGCTGAGTTCCCGCGCGTGGTGCAGCTGACCTGCGATGAATGCCTTTGCTTCATCGGAGAGGTAGTGCTCGCTGTTCGCGTCGAAGAAAGAGTTCTTACCGTTGGAGAAAAGGCTCTGATGCGTGTGCATTCCCGAACCGTTCTGGTCCATAAGCGGCTTCGGCATGAACGTGGCGTAGACACCATGCTTCGTGGCGATCTCCTTGACGACTGTTTTATAGGTCATGACCTTATCGGCCATAGTCATGGCGTCGTCGAAGCGGAGGTCGATCTCGTGCTGGCTGATGCCGACCTCGTGGTGAGAATACTCGACCTTGATACCGAGCTGCTGCAGTGACTGGACGGTCTCGCGCCGGAGGGCCGTCGCCGCGTCGAGCGTGGTCAGGTCGAAGTAGCCGCCGTAGTCCAGGGGCTCGGTGCCTTTCGAGTCCTTGAAGTAGAAGAACTCAAGCTCCGGGCCGCAGTAGAACTTGTCGAAGCCCATGTCGCTCGCCCGCTCCAGCGCGCGCCGCAGGATGTGGCGCGGGTCTCCCACGTAAGGGTCGCCATCCGTAGTCTGCACGTCGCAGATCATCCGCGCCGTGGGTGAATCCTCCGGGCTCCAGGGAATGATCTGGAACGTCGAGGGATCCGGCATGGCGATCATGTCCGACTCCTCGATATCCTGGTAGCCCGTGATCGAAGACCCGTCGAAGCCCATCCCGCCGTCCAGGGCATCCCCCAACTCCTCGACCGTGATCGCGAAGCTCTTTAGAGTGCCTAGAATGTCCGTGAACCACATCCGGATAAACTGGACGTTGCTCTCCTGAGCCTGCTTGATTACGTCTTCGCGGCCTAATGTTGCCAACTGCGCCTCCTATACTCGCTTGCTTCTCGATGCTTCGTCAACGTTCGTCAACGGGACCTTGCCCGCCAACATGCGCCATAATAAGAGGGCGTAACTCGCTTGGATATGGCCGGCGGTACAAGTCAGGCCCGCCACGACGGCGATATTTTTAGACAAAAGTATAAAAACGCGTGGAGCAGCCATCTTGCCCACTATTCCAAAGTCGAGTCTAGCCCAACCGGGCAGAAAAAGCACGCTGGATGAGCTTTAAGCGCGGGCGGGGTAGAATCTAAGATCAAGCATCTAGTAAGGATGAAGCGAGACGACCACGAACAAGGGGGAGAGATGACGGAGAGGCCGGAGGAGAGGCCCGAGGAGCGCCGCAGGACGGGACCTCTGGGAGACGATGAAGAGACCCAGGTGAGCAACGAGGCGGAAACTCGGCAGGAAACGTCTGCGGAGCAGGATGAGGGGGCCACGCGTCCCATACCGGCGCGGAGCTCTGAAGAGGAAGCGCCCGTCGAGGAGGAGCGGAGGTCGTCGCGGTTCAGGCGGTCATCCCGGCGGAACGCGGAGACGGAGACGGGGGCTGGGGATTCGGAGACGCGGGTAATACGGACGCCAGGCTCCGAGGCCACGCGTACGGATTCGCCGTATCCTAGAGGATACTTCGAGGCCGCCGACGAGCGTGAGGACCGGTTGCGGGATATGTATGGCGGCGTGGACTGGCTCGCGAGTTTCTTCGGGTTCGTCTTCGCGGTCGTGGCCGCGGCGTTCTTCTCGCTGGTGGCGGGTTTGATCCTGGTGCCGCTAGGATTCTTTCTGAATATCGGGGCTGGAGCGCTCGGACCCGCCGCCATAACGGCCCTTGTCCTCGTCGGTATCCTCATCTTCCTCACTTACTTCCTGGGGGGCTACGTGGCGGGCCGGCTGGCGCGTTTCGATGGCGGGCGCAACGGCGCCATGACCGTCTTGTGGTCGCTCGTTATCGGTGCGGTGCTGCTGGCCGTTGGAGGCTTCCTGCCCGGCGGATTCTTCCAGGCTATAAAGAACTTTATCCAGGAAAACCTGCTGCCTACAATTGGCGGTCTTCTCGACCTGGGAATAATCGGGTTGTTGAGCATAGTCGCCGCGTTGTTGATCGCCGTGCTCGGCGGCTTTCTCGGCGGCCGCTTCGGTAGCCACTATCATCGTGACATAGACCGGACTACCTGAAGCACGGAGAAGGAACTCAACCGTGCGTTTGCTCACCGGGTGTCCGGCCCAGGTGGGTATAGACTCGCGTGATTCGCAAAAAATCGAAGAGGATGGTGGATGGGCGAACATGTACTTTTCAAGACCGGGATCCGGCGTCTAGGCTCCAAAGAGCACGGGTTTTTCTACCGCTACCCTGACTCGGGAGAGACCGTGCGCGAGGAGAAGGTGCTCGTCAGTATAGACAGTCTCAAAATCCCGCCCGCCTGGGAAAATGTCCGGATTGCCCGCGGACCCAGCGCGAAGGTGCAGGCCATAGGAAACGATTCGGCCGGACGTTTGCAATACCTCTACAGTGTCCGCTACCGCGAACGAAAAGAGCGCGAGAAGTTCGAGAAGATATTCCGCTTCGCCGATGCGCTCTCAACGAGGCGGAAAACCACGAGCGACCATCTCCGCCGCAAGGAATTAGACCGCGAGAAAGTGCTGGCGGCGATGACGCGACTCATGAACGCGGCTTACTTCCGGGTTGGCGAGGAACGGTACGCCAGGCAGAACAAAACCTACGGCATAGCGACTCTCCGGCGCAAACACCTGCGGATAGAAGGCGACACCATGATCTTCGAGTACACCGGGAAGTGGGGCCAGAAGCAGCGTAAAACCGTCACCGACGAGAAGCTGAGAAAGGTCGTCGAGGAGTGCGCCGCGCTTCCGGGACACGAAGTCTTCAAGTACCTGGATGAATCGGGAGAAGTGCGAGACGTGAAGTCCCGCGATCTGAACGCATACATAAAAGAGGTCATGGGAAAGGAATTCACCGCGAAAGACTTCCGCACCTGGGCCGGAACCCTCATTGCGGCCACGATGCTCGCGGAACTTGGACCTGTCGGCGAGTTGAAGCAGGCCGAGAAAAACGTGCTGGCGGCCGTTGACATGGTAGCCGGGCGGCTTGGTAACACGCGGGACATAGCCCGTTCTTCATACATCAGTCCGCGGGTTATAGATCACTACCTGGAAGGTTCCGTGATAGCCTACTATGGAGAGCATATAGAAGAGGTCATCGTGGCGCGGCAAGTTGACCTCACGGAGGAGGAGCGGGCGCTTCTGGACCTCCTGAAGCAGAAACTCCGCCGCGAACTAAAGAAGGCCGCGTAATTGGATCCAAAGGAGCTCAAGCCATGAACAAGACCCAGATCGCCGTGAAAGTATTGAAGAGTCCGCGCGCGCGTAAGACCGTCGTTAAGGCCCTCAAGAACGAACACGTCCGCAAAATTGTCGTGAAGCAACTTAAGCGCCGGGTACTCGGCAAGTAAACCTCTGAAGAAGGCTCCGCTAACGGCGGCTCGGGGACTTTGATCCTGGACGCCGGAATCCCCGGTGTGAACACAGCGCGGAGCAGTCAAGCCTTGCCGGGTTGGTTACATCCCAACCGACGAGCGGGCGCGTCCGGCCAGGTCTTTAGCCACCGCCCGCACGGAGTTGGTCTCGCGCCAGACTTCTAGCTGACGCACCGATTCCGTTGGTTCGTCCAGGACACGCCGCAGGAGAGAGAGGTTCCGGTCCGTATACTTTGATGCGCGGAGGATCAGAGCTTCGAGGACCTGCCTCGTTTCCATCATCTCACCCGTCTTAGGGTTCATGAATTCTCCATCGAGGCCGTTCCTCTGGGCGCTCCATTTGGTCTCCTCGATCTCGCGGTTCGCGATGATCGGCTGCTTCTCGCCGGACTCGTACTCGAAAACGAGCATGTCGCAGACGGCCGCCGCGAGGGTAACCAGGGCTTCGCTGCGGCGCGGGTCGTTCTGGGAGTCAAAGGCCCGTATCTCAATGGTGCCGAGCCTCGGATGTGGTCTTACGTCCCACCAGATCTCCGCCAACGTGTCTATGAGGTTGGCGCGCTTCAGACGGTCCACGTAATCAGTGTACTGGGACCAGGACTCAAGCGGTCCGGGCAGACCGGCGCGATGGTAGGCGCGGGAGAACATCAGGACGCGGGCAGAGTGCATGTCCGTGAACTCGCCCTGCCAGAACGGCGAGTTGACCGAAAGCGCCAGGAAGTGAGGGACGTACTCCCGCAGGCGGTTGAAGACGTAGACCGCCTTCTCCTGACCGCTGACCGCATAGTGGACGTGCAGGGAGAAAGTATTGTTGCGCCGGATGAGCCAGCCGAGCTTTTTTTTCAGGCGCTGATAGTGGGGTTTGTCGATGATCTCTTGCTCTCGCCAGTCGCCGATTGGGTGAGTCCCGCTCGTGCCGAGCGCCCGCCCGAGCCTATCGGCGTGTTCCAGAAGCTCTCGCCGTCGAGAGATAAGGTCCCCGGCCACGCCGGCTGGCTGCTCGTGAACGCTGGTGTTCGACTCGATCTCGCAGTCTATAAGCTCGCCGCTGAAGCGG